>NZ_BAAKJB010000002.1:0-291104 GCF_059703765.1 Azospirillum sp. NS33
CGTGAGCGCCTTGGCCACCGCCAGCGGCTGCAGCTCCGCCTCGCTCTGCACCAGGATCGCCCGGTCCGCACCCATCGCCAGCGCCGTGCGCAGCGTCTCCTGGCACTGCGCCACGCCCAGGCTCACCGCCACCACCTCCGTCGCCGTGCCGCCCTCCTTCAGGCGCACCGCCTCCTCCACCGCGATCTCGTCGAACGGGTTCATGGAAAACTTCACGTTGGCGGTCTCGACGCCGGACCCGTCCGCCTTCACGCGGACCTTCACGTTGTAGTCGACCACCCGCTTCACGGGGACCAGGATTTTCATGTCCGACCCTTGTCAGGTTTGGGCTCCCGGGGCCCGGAGCGCGCCGACGCCGTCGCCGCGGCGCCCGCCGGACCCTGCCGAGCACCGGAATTCGGCCGTGCGTTGTGCAGTGCGTCGGACCATAGGATTTGCCGAAAGGGCTGTCAACGCCGCCTCGGCCGCCGGCCCGTACGCTCAGCGGTTGCCGCCGGGCACCCACAGCACGTCGCCGGCGCCGTTTCCGTTCAACCGCCGGGCCAGGACGAACAGGTGGTCGGACAGGCGGTTGACGTATTTCAACGCCGGCTCGCCCACCGCCTCATGCTCCGCCAGCTCCGTCATCAGGCGCTCGGCGCGGCGCACCACCGTGCGGGCGAGGTGGACGCCGGCCGCCGCCGCGGTGCCGCCGGGCAGGATGAACGAATTGAGCGGCGCCAGGGCGGCGTTCATCGCGTCGATCTCGCGCTCCAGCCGGTCCACCTGGGACTCGACGATTCGCAACGGGGGGTGGTCGGGGTGGTCCTGGTGGGGTGTGCACAGGTCGGCGCCCAGGTCGAACAGGTCGTTCTGGATGCGCGCGAGCATGGCGTCCTCGTCCGGCCGGTCGCCGGTGCCCAGCCGGGCGGTGCCGAGCACCGCGTTGGCCTCGTCCACCGTGCCGTAGGCCTCCACCCGCAGTGCGTGCTTGGGCACCCGTGCGCCGTTGCCAAGGGAGGTCTGCCCCTTGTCGCCGCCGCGGGTGTAGATGCGCGTCAGCTTGACCATGTCGGTCGCCTTTCCCCCTCGGGCATCACGACGCCGTCGCCACGGCAAGCAGGAAAAGGACCAGCGCCACACCCTGGAGCCCGACGCGCAGCCGCATCAGCGTGTTGGAATGGCGCAGGTTGGCCTCGCCCCCGCGCGCCATCAGGAAGACGCCGGCCAGCAGCGAGGCGAGCACCGCCAGCATCGCCAGCATCAACAGGACCATGAAGATTCCACTCATCGTTCCGATATAGGGCGAAACCGGCGGTGGCGCCAGCCCGCGCACACCGCCCCACCATCATCCCGGCGCGACGGAGGCGGCATGCGGCGACGGTCCTTTCTCCAGGCGGCGGCGGCGGGCGCCGCCCTGGCCGGCCCCACCCGGGGCCCGGCCTTGGCGGCGGCCCCGGCGGCGACTCCAGGGGCGGCCCCGGTGGCGGCCCCGGTCGCCGTGGCGCGGTTTCCCGACGGCTTCGTCTGGGGATGCTCCACCTCGTCCTACCAGATCGAGGGGGCCGCCGCGGCCGACGGCCGGCGGCCCAGCGTCTGGGACACCTTCGCCCGGACGCCGGGCCGGGTGCTGGACGGCGCCACCGGCGACGTCGCCTGCGACCATTACACCCGCTACCCCGAGGACGTGGCGCTCATGGCGCGGGCCGGGATGGCGGCCTACCGCTTCTCGGTCGCCTGGCCGCGGGTGATGCCGGACGGCGTCGGCCCCGTCAACCCGGCGGGGTTGGACTTCTACGACCGGCTGGTCGACGCGCTGCTCGGGCGCGGCATCGACCCCTGGCCGTGCCTCTACCACTGGGACCTGCCCCAGGCGCTGCAGGACCGGGGTGGTTGGACCAACCGCGACATCGCCGGGTGGTTCACCGACTACGCCCTGGCGGTGGCCGGGCGCCTCGGCGACCGTGCCACCCGCTGGGCCATGCTGAACGAGCCCAGCGTCGTCGCCATCTTCGGCCACGGCACCGGCGGCCACGCCCCGGGACTGACCGGACGGGCGACCTGCGTCGCCGCGCTGCACCACCAGAACCTGGCGCAAGGGGCCGCCCTCCAGGCCCTGCGCGCCGCCGGCGGGGGGCGCTGGCAACTCGGCACGGTGCTGTCCGTGCAGCCCTCGCGGCCGGCCGGGGGGCGGCCGGAGAACGCGGAGGCCGCGGCCATGTGGGACGCGGTGTGGAACCGGTCCTGCCTCGACCCGCTGTTCCATGGCCGCTACCCCGGGCGGCTGGAGGCGGACGTGGCACCGCTGCTGCGGCCGGGGGACCTCGAGACGATCCGTCAGCCGGTCGACTGGCTCGGTCTCAACTACTACAGCCGCATGCACCAGCAGCCCGATCCCGGCGGCCTGTTCGGCACCGGCTACGGCGCGGCGCCGCCCGGCACCCCGGCCACCGGCATGGGCTGGCCGGTGGAGCCGGACGGCTTGGCCGAGGTGCTGATGGAGCTGCGGGACCGCTACGGAAACCCGCCGGTCGTGCTCACCGAGAACGGGGCGGACTACTACGACTGGATCGGGCCCGAGGGGAAGGCCGAGGACGGCGAGCGCATCGCCTTCATCCGTGCCCATCTGCTGGCCGGGCACACGGCGCTGCTCCAGGGGGCGAACCTCCGGGGCTGGCTGGTGTGGACGCTGCTCGACAACTTCGAGTGGGCGGAGGGCTACGCCCGCCATTTCGGGCTGGTCCAGGTGGACCGCACGACCTTGCGGCGCACGCCCAAGGCCAGCTACCACTGGTTCGCCGACGTGATCCGCCGCAACGGGGTCGCCCTATAGGCGCCCCATCGCGGCCGTGACCCGGGCGAGGTGGGCGGCGCGCGCGCCGGCCGTCGCCCGGTCCATGTCGTAGAGAGCGAGCCAGCGCAGCCGCGCCCGCGGTGCGCAGGCCGCCAGGACGCCTCGGCGCAGGATGCGTCGCGCCGGGTTGCGCATCACCAGTTCGGCCAGCCACCACGGCGAACCGAAGGAGGTCAGCGCCACGACGCGGCGGAGGTCGGTCAGCAGCGGCTCGATGCGGCCGTGGGCGGCGTCGTGGCGGAAGGCGATGCCCGGTCCCCAGACCCGGTCGAACCAGCCCTTGAGGATGGCCGGCTGGTCGAACCACCAGTGGGGATAGGTCAGCACGAGGGCCTGCGACCACAGGAGGCGGTCGACCAGCGGGCGGACCGCCGCGGTGTCGTAGGCGCCGCTGTCGTAGCTGGCGCGTTCCGCCGGGGTCAGGGCGGCATCGAAGCCGGCGCCGTAGAGGTCGGTCTCGACCACCTCGTGGCCGGCGGTGCGCAGCGCGGCGACGGCGGTTCGGTGCACGGCGGCGGCGAAGCTGTCGGGCAGGGGATGGGCGAGGACGGCCTGGACGCGCATGGGATCTCCGGCGGCGGGGGAACGCGCAGCGTAGCATGGCGCCGCGCGGGACTGGACCCGGGCGGTGGCGCGGCGTGCTACACTGCCCGTCCCTCCCGCCCTTGCCGCCGCCGCCCCCCGCCATGCCCCCCGCCAGCGCCACCCCGCCCACCCGCTTCGCCATCCAGAAGGCGCGCGGCAAGGGCTGGACGACCCTGGAGGTCGGCGAGACCTTGGCCCAGGCCGAGGCCCGCTTCGCCCTGATGGTGAAGGTCAACCCGCGCGCCTATTTCCGCCTGATCGAGTTGGAGCTCAACCCCGATTCGGCCTATGAGGGGATGGAGTTCAACTGGAAGCTCCTGCGGCTTCACGACCCTTCGAAACCCGGGGGGCGGGGGCGCGCCGCCGCCGCCGCGGGCACCACCCGGCGGCGCCGCCGGCGGGCCAGGGAGAGGGTTCCGCTGCCCCTGCGCGTCTACGCCGGCGTGGTGCTCGCGGGGGCCTTGATCGGGCTTGCCCTCTACCTCACCCTGGGGCCGGGCCTGGGGGCGGCCCTCGGCCCGGCGGTCCGGTGACGCTCAGTCCGCGTCGTATCCCTTTCGGCGCATGCACTGGTCGAACACCACCTTGCGGTAGTCGGCCTGGGGCGTCTCGGGAAGCGGGCTGGGGGGATAGCCGCGCAGCCGCATGACGGTGTCGATCTCGTAGTCGCACTCGTCGAAGGCCAGCATCGCCGACCCGTCGGTCGCCGTGTACTCCCGATGGTTGGGATTGCTGCAGCCGGCCAGCAGCATCAGTCCGGCCGCGATGGCAACACCTCTCCCGGCACCCGCCATGACGTCTCTCCTCTCCGCGCCGCGAACCGGCCGACAATACCACGCATTTTATCGATTGTCCGTGCGCCGCTGGGGAGGCGGTGTGCGCGGGCGCGGTAGCGCGCCGGGCGGCCCGCGTCATGGAAGGTTCACCGGCCTGTCATCGGCGTGCCCCGGCGATCCGGCATAGCTGATCATTGCGCCGGGCGGGCGTCTGGCGCAGTTTCCTTTCCGACACCGCACCCGCCGCAAGAACACGCCGCAAGGACACGCCGAAGGCCGGAGTTGGGAGAAGACGCCGAAATGGACGCTGTTGTGATCGAAGCGGACGGTCTGCGCAAGGCGCCGGGACCGGCCTCGCCCGGAGTGGCGGCGCTGGACCTGGCGGTGGCCGGCGGGGAATGCGTCGGTCTGGACGGCCCGGTGGCGGCCACCGCGACCCTGATCGCCCTCCTGGCCGGCGACCTGCCGGCCGACGGCGGGCGGGTGCGGCTGCTCCATGGTGGCGAGGCGGTGGTTCTCGACCCGGCCGACCCCGGACGACTCGCGGCCATTCGGCGGCTCACGGTCGCCACCCTGCGCCCCGGTGGGGCGCGGGCACCGGCGGGGGTGGCGGCGCTCGACGCGGTGGCCGCTCCGGCGCTGGCCATCGGCCGCTGCCCCGGCGTGGCCAGGGACGCCGCGGCGCGCCTGCTGGCCACGCTGGGACTGGGGGGCGCGCTGTGGACCCTCCCCGTGGGGCGTCTGCCCCCGGCCGATCGGCGCCGGGTCGCGGTCGCCCGCGCCTTCGTGGCGGAATGGCCGGTGCTGCTGCTGGACCGGCCCACGGCCGGTCTCGACGCCGGGACGGCGACCACCGTGCGGCGGCTGATCGGGCAGGCGCGCCGCCGCGGCAGCGCCGTGATCGGACGCTTCGATCCGGCCCTGGCGACCGACCGCACGGTCGCCGTGCAGCCGGTGTGGCGGACCGGGGACACCCCGTGCGCAATCGCAAAAAATCCCGCCCGTAAAAGCGCCGCAATCTGGTAACAAATCCCTCCGTGGACGGGCTTCGGCACGGGCGGGACGGAGGATGGCGATGGCGGACGCGATGCGGCGAGCGGGAGTGACGGGTCGAGCGGTGGCCGCCGCCGCGGTGGCCGGCCTCTGGCTGACCGTGGCGGCGCCGGCGGTGGCGCAACAGCCGTCCGCGGCCGACATCCAGTGGGCGCAGTCGATTCTGCGGGACAAGGGATTCAAGCTCGGCCGACCCAACGGACAGATGACGGCGCAGACCCGGGCGGCGCTGAGCGCCTACCAGACGGCGGCGGGGCTTCCCGCCACCGGCGCCCTCGACCGCGCCACCATCGACCGCATGATGGCGGAGCGCGCCACCAAGACGCCGAGCACCGTCGGCAATCTGGCGACCCAGAAGCCGGGCGGCGGCGGCGCCGGCCAGGCGCCCAGGGCGCCCGAGCGGGAGGTGACGCCACGGGCGGCCAACCGCACCGGTGACGTCGAGACGACGGGCGGCGGCGACGTGGGCATGGGAACCGTGGTGGGCGATGGGGCCGCGCCGCTGGCCGCGCCCGCCGGAGCCGTGTCGGCGACCACCGCGGACGGCCGGTCGGTTCCCGCCGACGCCCTGTCCCGCGGCGGCGACGGATTCGTCCCGGCGAACTGGATGCGGTTCCTGGTGATGGGGGTGCTGGCGGCGACCGTCGCAATGCTTGGTCTCGCCTGGTGGCGAAGCGGTCGCGCCCGCCCGGTGGCCGAGGCGCCGGCGCGGGTCGAGCCCGGCTTCGCCGAGCGCCGCGAACCGAGCTTCGCGCCGCGCCGCGAGGATCTCGCCACCGGCCGTCTGCCGCCGCTCACCGCGCATCCGCGCGGTGGTGGTCGCTGACCGCGCAACCGCGCGGGTGGTGAGGGCCGATCGGGGGCGTCAGCCCATCCGGGCCATCGGGCAGCCGGCGTTGGCACAGCCCGCCGGCGCGCACACCGGCGGTGCCGACGCGGCGGCCGTGCCCACGCGCGGCGCCATGATCGCCTTGGCGACCCGGGTGCCGCCGCAGGACGGGCAGGCGATGGTGCCGGCGCGGTGGTCGTAGTCCGCCATGTTGTCGAACCAGCCGTCGAACTCGTGGCCGCAGGCGCAGCGCAGCGCGTAGAGGATCATCCGTCATCCCTGTCCAGCCGGTGGCGATGCACCGCCTGCTTCTAGCGGACCCGGTGCATCCCGCCATGCGGCGGGATGCCGCAGGCGCCGCCGCCGGCAAGGCTGGGTTGCGCGGCGCGAGGGTGGCGCGGGGACGGCACGCCCTGTATTTTAGGGAATGCTAACATACTGAGTGCAGGGGAGCGTTCGATGGTTCACGACTGGTCGCAGATGACCAAGGACCTGACTGCCGCCATGAGGGAGCTGCGCGGCGGCACGCCCGACGTCATGAAGGCGTTTTCCGAGATGGCCCGGCAGGCCACCTCCACCCAGGCCCTCGACACCAAGACCAAGGAGCTGATCGCGCTCGCCATCGCCGTCGCCACCCGCTGCGACGGCTGCGTGGGCTTCCACGCCAAGGCAGCCGTCGAGCACGGGGCGTCGCGCGAGGAGGTGATGGAGGCGATGGGCATGGCGATCTACATGGGCGCCGGCCCCTCGGTCATGTACGCCGCCCAGGCGGTCGAGGCGTTCGACCAGTTCGCCGCCATCAAGGCGGGATGACCCGCCTCCCTGGGCTCAGCCGCCCAGGAAGTTCTTCAGGGTCTGCGCCGGGAAGGCCGGCGGGAAGGTCGCCGTGCCCGCCGTGGCGATGACGTCGTCGATGAACTGGTGGTAGTGCGCGTCCGGGTCGGTCGGCGGCGTCACCGGCTTGAACGGCCCGTCATAGCCGTTGACGGTGCGCAGGGTGGCGCCGTACTGCGCCGGGTCGAGCAGGGGGAACAGGAAGTAGGAGTGGTTGCCTTCCGTCGTCTCGGCGACGTGGCGGTGCTCGCGGGCGATCGAGAAGCTGCCGGTCGCGTCGGGCGCGGAGAGCACGGCCACGCCGTGGTGGACCGTCGCCCGGTCGCGCGTGTTCTGGTGCGCGTCCTGGTCGAAGGCGTCCTTGGGATAGACCGCCTCGATGCTGGCGCGGTCGTTGACATTGGCTTTGGTGTCCATTCCGGACCTCCGTCTTGGGTTCTGGACGGGAGTGTGCTCCCACCAGCGTACCCCGACAAACGGCATAGGCGCATAGCCGGGTTCCGAGTGGGGTAAAGTTTTCCGCGATGCAGGAAGCCCGGCCCGCGCGGTCACCGCTGGTCGAGCTTGATCTCGATGCGGCGGTTGCGGGCCATCGCCTCCTCGGTCCCGCTGGTGTCGAGGGGTTGGTTCTCGCCGAAACCGGCGGCCACCAGGCGATCGGCGGGGATTCCCTGCTCGATCAGGAACTTCACCACCGAGATGGCGCGCGCCGCCGACAGCTCCCAGTTCGAGGGGAACTGGTAGGTGGCGATCGGCCGGGCGTCGGTGTGCCCGTCCACCCGCAGCACCCAGTTGATCTCGGAGGGGATGCGGTTGCCGATCGCGATGAGGGTGTTGGCGAGCTCCGCCAGGCGCTCCTTGCCGGTGTCCTGCAAGGTCGCCGAGCCCGACGGGAACAGCAGTTCGGACTGGAAGACGAAGCGGTCGCCGACGATGCGCACGTCCGGCCGGTTGCCCAGGGCCTCGCGCACCCGGCCGAAGAACTCCGAACGGTAGCGCGCCAACTCCTGGACCTTGCTGGCGAGCGCCTGGTTGAGGCGGTTGCCGAGGTCGGCGATCTGCACCCGCTGTTCGGCGGATTCCGCCTCCGACGCCTCCAGCACAGCGTTTAGGCGCGCCAGCTCCTCGCGCAGGGCCGCCATCTGGCGGTTGAGGACATCGACCTGTTCCTGGTTCTGGGCGGTCAGCTCCTGCTCCTCGTCGAGGGCCGCCCGCGCGGCGTCGAGGGTGGTCAGCAGCTCGTCGATGCGGATGTCGCGGCGGTCGATCTCGCGCTGCGCCAGCATGGTCTTCTCGTTGGCGCCGGCCAGGTCGGTCTCCAGCGCCTGGGCGCGGTCGCGCACCGCGCCGAGCTGGGCCAGCAACTGGCTGCGCTGCTCCTCGGTCAGGCGCAGCGAGGTGCCCATCTCCGCCAGCTCGCCCTCGAGTTTCTGGCGCGCCACGCGCAGCGCCCGGAGGTCCTCCTCCAGGCTGGCGACCTCGCGCAGCTTCACCTCGATGGTCTCGCGGTCGGCCCGCACGGTGCGGTCCAACTCCGCCGCCAGGCGCTCCAGCCGGTCCCGGTCGTCCTGCATCTCCAGCATCTGCGAGGTCATGTCCTCGCGCGCGCCGATCGACGACTGCAGCTCGTCGGACAGCTGGGTGATGTTGAGGCGCAGATCGGCGTTGGCGTCGCGCTCCAGGGTCAGGAGGTCGTTCAACTCGGCGATCTTGGTGTTGAGGCGCTGAAGCTGCTCGTCGCGCCCGGTGATGACGTTGGCCAGGTAGAACTGGGTGACCACGAACACCATCAGCAGGAACATCACCACCATGATGAGCGACGACAGCGCGTCGACCCATCCCGGCCAGGCGTTGATCTCCCGGTACCCGTTGCGGCGGCTCAAGCTTGCCATGACCTGCTACCCGCTGCCCGTTGCTGTGGCCGTCCGCCGGTCAACGCCCATCGGCCCGCTCGGCCTCTTCGGCCAGGGCGGCGATGGTGCGGGTGAGGACCTTGATCTCGCTGCGGATCTCCTGGACCGACTGGATCCGCCCACTGGCCGATTCCTCGACCAGGCGCGCGAGGTAGATGTCGATGTTGCGCAGGTGCTGGCGCGACGCGTCGTCCATGCCGAAGCCGGTCGTCGCGGCCTCCGTCAACCGGGTCAGCAGCGCCTTCATCTGGACCTGGCTCTCGCCCATCTTGAGCATCAGCTGCTGTTCGGCGCGCATCTGGTCGGTCAGGGTGGCCAGCCGCTCGGTCAGGGCGATCACCTGGGCGTTGGCGGCGCGCCGCCCCTCCTCGGCGTTGGCCACCGTGCGCTGCAGGGATTCCAGGTTCTCCGCCGTCTGCTCCAGCAGCGCCTGGACGTAGACGGGCACCGACTGGTCGCCCGTCTCCAGGCTGCCGGCGGCCCCGGTCGACAGCCGCGTGGCCCCGGACAGCCAATCCTCCACGTCCTGAAAGAAGCGGTGCTGCGCCTGGGTCGCCTGCAACTCCAGGAAGCCCAGGACGAGCGAACCGGCGAGGCCGAACAGGGACGAGCTGAACGCCGTTCCCATGCCGGTGAGCGGTGCCTCCAGTCCGGCCTGGAGGTTGGTGAACATGTTGGCCACGTCGCCGCCCTGCACGGACAGGCTGCCGATGACCGAGCCCACGGAGCGCACCGTGTGCAGCAGGCCCCAGAAGGTGCCGAGCAGGCCCAGGAAGATCAGCAGGCCGATGAGGTAGCGCGACAGCTCCCGCGATTCGTCGAGGCGCGCGGCGATGCCGTCGAGCAGCGAGCGCATCGACAGCGCCGACAGCATCAGCCGCCCCTTGCGCTCGCCCAGCATGCGGTTCATCGGGGCCAGCAGCACCGGCTCCGCCACCTCGGCGGCGGCGCGCGGCTGCTCCTGCCGGAAATGCTCCAGCCACGCCACCTCGCGGCGCAGCGTCCACACCTGGCGGAAGATGTAGATGATGCCGACCAGCAGCGTGGCGAGGATCATCCCGTTGAGCGCGGGGTTGGTGACGAACGCGTTCTGAAGGGCGGGAAAGAGCAGCGCCGCGACCACGAGCACGATCACCAGGAAGACGATCATCCGGGTCAGAAAGCGCTCGGGGCGCGTCATCGGCAGGGACCTCCTGGGGTCATCGGGACGATCGGGGGTGTGCGTGCTCAATCGTTCAGGTACTCCACGTCGATGCGATCGCCGGCGCTGTCACCGGGACCCGCGCCGAGGGCGCGGATGTCGACGCGGGTGCTGCGAACCCCCAGCGCCGCCAGCCGCTCGCGCAGGGCCAGGGCACGCTGGAGCGACAGCCGGCGCGAGTCCCGCTCGGTCTCCGCGGTGCCGCTGGCGTAGGAGCGAAGCTGCAGGCGCAGCCGCTCGTCGGCCCGCAGGACCGCGGCCGCCGCGTCGACCCGCGCGGCGGCCGATGCCGGCAGGTCGGCCGACCCGCCGGGGAAAAGGATGCTGAAGTCCTCCGCTGGGAGCCGCGTCTCGGGTGCGGGGGGCGGCAAGGCCGCGGTCTCCACCGGTGCCGCTTCGGCCGGTGCCGCTTCGGCCGCCGCTGTATCGCGCTCCGCGGGTTCGGGCGCCGCCGGTTCGGGCGCCGCCGTGTCCTGCGCCGCCGTGTCCTGCGCCGCCGCGCTGTCCTGAGACGGGGCCGTGTCGGGCGGCTCCGGCGCGGCGGCGGCGCTGTCCACCCGCGCCGGCTCCGGGATCGGCGGCGCACCGACCGGCGCCGCCGGCGGGGGCACCGCCGGCAGGGTCGCGATCGTCGGTGGCGGCGGCGCCTCCAGCGGGGCGGGGGCGGTGAACCGCGGCGGGGCGGCGACACGGCCGGGCGTGCTCAGGCGGGGCGGCGGCGGCACGGCCAGCGGCGTCGCCGTCTCCAGCGAGAGGGCGGCCGCCAGCGGGGCCGTCGCCGTCACGGCGGACCCGGCCACAACCACAGCGATGGCGAACCCCCAGACGGCCGCAGGCCGGGCGGTGGGTGCCTTCGACAACCGGATCATGCCTCCGAGACGACCTTTGGTGAGCAGAGCGGCGTTCCTTTTACGCGGAAACCAGTCCGCACCATAGCCCATCGATGGGCGTAGGTACAATTTCCCTCGGCGCGGAAGGGGGGTGGACCCCCTTCCGGCGGGTGAGCAAGGCGCAAACGCTCAGGTTGAAGCCGGTTTCGCGGGCGGGGTCCCGGTCGCGGCGGCCTTTTTGCGCTCCACGCCCCGCAGGATCGTGGCCAGGGGCAGGTGGAGATGGGCGTTCGCGGCGAGAATCGAGCTGCCGAACACCGGGTTGCGGCCGCCGCCGATCTCGGAGACGAAGCCACCGGCCTCGGTGACCAGCACGACGCCGGCCGCGCCGTCCCACGGCGACAGACCGCGCTCCCAGTAGCCGTCGAAGCGGCCGGCGGCGACATACGCCAGGTCGAGGGCGGCGGCGCCGAAGCGGCGGATGCCGGCCACCTCGCCCATGATCGCCTCGGCCTCGCCGAGGAAGCCGGGGTGGTCGCCGCGCCCCTTGAACGGAATGCCCGTGGCGATCAGGGCATCGGCCAGCGCGCGACGCTCCGAGACGCGCAGGCGCTTGTGGTTGAGCCAGGCGCCCTGGCCCTTCTCGGCCCAGAACATCTCGTCGTGGATCGGCTCGTAGACCACGCCGGCGATGATCTCGCCGTTCTTCTCAACGGCGATGGAGACGGCGAAATGGGGCAGGCCGTGCAGGAAATTGGTGGTGCCGTCGAGGGGATCGACGATCCACCGGGTGGTGCTGTCGCGCCCGGCCGAGCCGCCGGACTCCTCCATCAGGAAGCCGAAATCGGGACGCGCCTTCTGCAGTTCCTCGCGCAGCGTCTTCTCCGCGCGGAGGTCGGCGGCCGACACGAAGTCGGCCGGGCCCTTGCGCGAGACCTGGAGCTGCTCGACTTCGCCGAAGTCGCGCACGAGGCCACGCCCCGCCTTCTCGGCGGCGCGGGCCATGACGTTGATGAGTGCCGAACGGGTGGCCATGAGAGGGGGTTCAGTCCTTCGCGCGCTCGACGTACTCGCCCGACGAGGTGTCGACGACCACGCGGGTTCCCGCTTCGATGTGCGGCGGCACCAGGATGGAAACGCCGTTCTCCAGCTTGGCCGGCTTGTAGGAGGAGGACGCGGTCTGCCCCTTCACCACCGGATCGGCCTCGACGATCTGCAGCGTCACCTTGGGCGGCAGCTCCACCGACAGGGGCGCGCTCTCGAAGCTCTGCACCGTCACCTCCATGCCGTCCTGCAGGAAGACGGCCTGCTCGCCGACGATGTCGCCGGGAATGCCGATCTGCTCGTAGGATTCCTTGTCCATGAAGGTGTGCATGTCGCCGTCGGAGAAGAGATAGGTCATCTCGTGCTCGTCGAGGCGCGCGCGCTCAACCGTCTCCTGGGTGCGGAAGCGTTCGATCGACTTCGTGCCCGTCCGCACGTCCTTCATTTCGAGCTGGATGAAGGCGCCGCCCTTGCCGGGCTGGACGATGGCGGTCTTCTGAATGACCCAGAGCTTTCCGTTGTGCTCCAGCACGTGGCCGGGGCGCATCGTGTTGGCGTTGACCTTCATGGCACGATCCGTATTTCCAAGAGACGAGCGGCGCGGACCCTACCAGCTTGGCCGGACCGAGGCAACGCCGCGAGCCCCCGGATATGCCCCGTCCGGCGGCCATGCGCAACTGTTTCCCGCCGCCGCCCGGCGCACGCCCGGGGAGGTGGCGGCGCCGGGGTCTGCGCGGGGCGGTGAAGCGTGCTATAGGGCGTGCCGCTTCCCTTCGCCAACCCGGTGTGACCGATGACCGCGCCCCCCTTCTGGCACCCCGCCGTCTTCGCCGCCCGCGTCCCCCACCTCGCCGTCCGCGGCCGTGTCCTGGCGGCGACCCGCCGCTTCTTCGAGGAGCGCGGCTTCGTCGAGGTGGAGACCCCGGCGCTCCAGGTGTCGCCGGGCATGGAGCCGCACCTCCAGGCCTTCGCCACCGACCTCCTCGGCCCCCATCCCGAGGACCGGCGGCGGCTGCACCTGCACACCAGCCCCGAATTCGCCATGAAGAAGCTGCTGGTGGCCGGGGTGCCGCGCCTGTTCCAGCTCGCCCGGGTCTTCCGCAACGGCGAGCGGTCGGCCACCCACCATCCCGAATTCACGATGCTGGAGTGGTACCGGGCCGGTGCGGGCTACGGCGCCCTGGTCGAGGACTGCGTGGCCCTGGTGCGGGCGGCGGCGGCGGCGGCGGGGCGGACGGGCTTCGCCTTCGGCGGCATGGCGTGCGATCCCTTCGCGCCGTGGCGGGTGCTGACGGTGGCGGACGCCTTCGCCGAATACGCCGGCATCGACCTGCTGGCCGCCTATGACGGCAGCCACGAGCCGGCGGCGGCGCCGCTGGCCGCCGCCGCCGCCGCCGCCGGGGTGGCGCCCCATGACGGCGACCGCTGGGAGGACGTCTTCTTCCGCGTGATGTTCGAGCGCATCGAGCCGCACCTCGGCGCCGGCGTGCCCTGCGTGCTGACGGATTATCCCCTGTGCATGGCCGCGTTGTCGCGCCCCAAGCC
This sequence comes from Azospirillum sp. NS33, assembly GCF_059703765.1. Classification (NCBI taxonomy): domain Bacteria; kingdom Pseudomonadati; phylum Pseudomonadota; class Alphaproteobacteria; order Rhodospirillales; family Azospirillaceae; genus Azospirillum; species Azospirillum sp. NS33. Next base: position 13,444 of record NZ_BAAKJB010000002.1, read on the forward strand.
GGACGACCCGCGGCTGGCCGAGCGGTTCGAGCTCTACGCCTGCGGGCTGGAACTGGCCAACGCCTTCGGCGAACTGACCGACGCGGCGGCGCAGCGCGCCCGCTTCGCCGCCGACATGGACCTGAAGGAGCGGCTCTACGGCGAACGCGTCCCGGTCGACGAGGACTTCCTGGCCGCCCTGGAGCACGGCATGCCCGAGAGCGCGGGGATCGCGCTGGGCTTCGACCGCCTGGTCATGCTGTGCGCCGGGGTCGCGCGCATCGAGGACGTGCTGTGGGTGCCGGTGGTCACGGCGTGACGGGCGCGGCCAGCGGCGACAGGCTGGCCCAGCCCAGGTCGTTGATCGCGGACACCGCGGCGTTGCCGGCGACGGTGGCGGCCAGCGCCCCCAGCGCGCCGGCCGGCGTGCCCATCAGCACCCAGCCGCTGGCCAGCACCCGTGCGGTGTCGGTGACGGCGTAGCTGGCGGTCTTCACGCCGATGGCGTCGTGCTCCGACCAGCCGGTGTGGGGCAGGATGGCGGACCACACCGTCTCGTGGGCGTAGTAGACCACCGGCTCGGTGCTGAGCGCCACCAGGGCGTAGACGCCGCCGGCGGCCCAGCCGCCGTACTGCGCCGCGCCGGCCGCGTAATCGCCCAGCGCCGACAGCCCGATGTAGCTGAGGGTCTTGGCCATCGGCCGGTCGCCCGCCGCCGGCTCCGCCGCAAGCGCCGGCCCGCCGCACCCCAGCAGCGCGGCGAGCAGCGCGGCGCCGGCCGTCCCGGGGAACCCGGCGGGGGGGGCGGGCCGGGCGGTCACGGGGTCATGTCCAGCACGACGCGGCCGCGGATGGTGCCGGCCAGGATGTCGGCGGCCAGGTCCGGCAGCTTGGCGAAGGGTTCGACCCGGTACATCGTCTTCAGGGTGTCGCGGTCGAGGTCGCGGGCCAGCCGGCTCCACGCGGCATCGCGGCGCGCCCTGGGCGCCATCACCGAATCCACGCCCAGCAGCGCCACCGAGCGCAGGATGAAGGGAAGCACCGTGCCCGGCAGGTCCGCGGACCCGGCGAGGCCGCAGGCTGCGACGGCGCCGCCCCACACGGTCTGCGAGAGGGCGGTGACCAGGGTCTGGCCGCCCACGGAATCGACGCCGCCGGCCCAGCGCTCCTTTTGCAGGGGAGCCCCCGCCTCCAGCAGGGCGGCGCGGTCGACGAAGCCGGTCGCGCCGAGGCCGCGGAGGTAGTCGTGGGTCTCCGGGCGTCCGGTGGAGGCGGTCACCGTGTAGCCACGCCGGGCGAGCAGGGCGACGGCCACCGAGCCGACGCCGCCGGCCGCGCCGGTGACCAGCACCTCCTTTCCGCCGGGGGCGATGGCGCCCCAGCGCTCCAGGGCCTCGACGCACAGCGCCGCGGTGTAGCCGGCGGTGCCGATGGCCATGGCCTCCTCGGGCGTGAAGGCATCGGGCAGGCGGATCAGCCACTCCGGCTTCAGGCGCTGGTAGCGGCTGTAGCCGCCCCAGGCCGTCTCCGACAGGCCCCATCCATTGACCACCACCCGGTCGCCGGGGGCCCAGTCCGGAGACCGCGAGTCCACCACCGTCCCGGCGAGGTCGATGCCGGCGACCATCGGCAGCTTGCGGGCGATCCGCCCCTTTCCGGTGACCGCCAGCCCGTCCTTGTAGTTGACGGTGGAATAGGCGATTTCGACCAGGACGTCGTTGTCGGGCAGGGCGTCGCGGGTCAGCTCCTGGAACGCGCCCTTGGGCTTGCCTTCGGCATCCGCGATCACGAAGGCGGTGAAGCTCTCGGTCATGGTTCGGGTGTCCTCCCGGGGTGCAGGTGCGCTGCTTGGACCGGCACTATGGCACGGGAGCCCACGGTGCCGAAAGGCGCCGGCGGGTGTTCATGCGGGCAGGGCCGGCGGAGCGGCCGGAAACGCACGAAAGGACGGGACATGCCGGTGTCACCGGGACGAGGACGGACGCTGCGGTGCGTTGCCGCGGTGGTGCTGGTGCTGGGGCTGGTGCCGGCGGCCTGCGCCACCTACGACCCCGGCAACCCGCTGCAGGGGCGCTGGACCCTCACGGCGCCGGTAATGGGCACCCGCTTCGCGCTCGGGACCTACACCTTCCGCCGGGACAGCATGGACCTGCTGGGCGTGGAGACGGCGGTCGACTACGCGGTGGACGGCGACCGCGTCATGGTGATCCCCGGGAGCTTCGGCCCGACCCTGGAGGTCCGCATGATCGACGGCGACACGGCCGAGCTGCGCGACCCGCTGACCGGCTCGCCCCTGGTGCTGCGCCGGCTGCGCGACCCGGGGCCGTTCAGGTGACCAGGTCGAGGGCGGCCAGGGCCGCCCGGCGCAGCAGGTTGTCGTCGTCGGTGGCCACCAGCTTGGCGGTGATCGCCAGGGACGCCACCACCAGCATCGGCCGCACCACCCGCGCGCCGTCGCGCATCACCAGGTGCGCGCCGAGCTGGGCGCCGACGATCTGCCCCACCGCCATGGTCAGCCCGATCGCCCACTGCAGCTGGCCGCCCAGCAGGAAGAACAGCAGGGCGGCGATGTTGCTGGTGAAGTTCAACACCTTGGTGTGGGCGGTGGCGCGGCGCAGGTTGAAGCCCAGCAGCGACACGAAGGCGATGGCGAAGAAGGTTCCGGTGCCGGGGCCGAAGAACCCGTCGTAGAAGCCGATGGCGGTGCCCACCGTGACGGCGAACAGCGGCTCCGACACCCGGCGGTGGGCGTCGAGGTCGCCGGCCTTGGGCGAGGTCAGCAGGTAGAGGGCGATGCCCACCAGCAGCAGCGGGATGACGTCGCGCAGGAAATCGCCGGCCAGCAGCTGCACCGCCGTGGCGCCGGCCGCCGCGCCGGCGAAAGTGCAGGCGATCATACGGACCATCGTCCGCGGCTCGACCTCGCCGCCGCGCACGAAACGGACCGTGGCCGACAGGGAGCCAAAGCTCGACTGCAGCTTGTTGGTGGCCAGCGCCTGGGCGGGGGTGAGGCCGGCCCACAGCAGCGCCGGGACGCTCAGCAGCCCGCCGCCGCCGGCCACGGAATCGACGAAGCCGGCGACCAGGCCGACCGCCAGAAGGGCGCTCCACAGCGCCGGGGAGATGTCGGGAAGGAAAGCGTCCATGGCGGGGGGCGCCGGCGTCAGCCGGCCGCGGCCTCCGCGATGGCACGGGTGAAGGCGGCGACGCCGGCGGCCGGCCCGTCGGGATGGTTCCACACCGCGCCGACCACCGCCAGGAAGTCGGCGCCGGCGGTCACCAGCGGCGCGCAGTTGGCGGGCGTGATGCCGCCGATGGCGACGCTGGGCACCTCCATCAGCTCCGACCACCAGGACAGCAGGTCGGCCTCGGCGCTGTGCTCGACCCGCTTGGTGTCGGTGGGGAAGAACGAGCCGAAGGCCACGTAGTCGGCGCCGTCCTCGGCGGCGACCATGGCGAGGTGACGGCTGTCGTGGCAGGTGACGCCGACGATGGCGTCGGGACCGACGATCTGCCGGGCCGTGCGGTACGGCGTGTCGGTCTGGCCGACATGGACGCCGTCGCAGCCGGTGTCCCGGGCCAGGCCGGGGTGGTCGTTCAGGATGAAGGCGACGCCGCGATCCTGCGCGATCGGGCGCAGCGCGTCGACGGCACGGCGCACCGCGTCGTCGTCGCAGTCCTTGAGGCGCAACTGGACGCAGGCCACGTCGCCGGCGTCCAGCGCCTCGGCCAATCGGATGGCGAACGCCGCCGGCTCCAGGGCCGGCGGCGTCACCAGGTAGAGACGGCAGTCAGCCAACGAGGGCTCACTCCTTGTTCTGGTAGATCTTCATGATGCGGTCGAGCAGGGCCAGGGCCTCCTCGCGCGGGCGCTGGAAGGCGTTGCGGCCGATGATCGAGCCGTTGCCGCCGCCGTCGCGGATCGCCCGGGCGTCCTCGAACACCGCGTCCTCGCCCTTGGCGGCGCCGCCGGAGAACACCACGATGCGGCGGCCGTTGAAGGTGCACTGCATGACGTGGCGGACGCGGTCGGCCAGGCTCTCGATGACCACGCCCTTGGCCTCGTAGACCTTCTTGGCCTCGGCCTGCTCGAGATGGGCGGTCGGCAGCTTCACCTTGATGATGTGGGCGCCGAGCAGGGCGGCCATGTGGGCGCCGTAGCCGATGACGTCCATCGCCAGCTCGCCGTCCTTGGAGATGTTGCCGCCGCGCGGGTAGGACCAGATGACGGTGGCGATGCCCACCGACTTGGCCTCGGCCGACAGCTCGCGGATCTCCTCGTACTGCTCGTACATCGCTTCCGAGCCGGGGTAGATGGTGAATCCGATGGCCGAGCAGCCGAGGCGCAGCGCGTCGTCGATCGAGGCGGTCACCGCCTGGTCCGCGGCCTCCTTCTGGGTCGACAGGCTGTTGGCGCTGTTCATCTTGAGGATGGTCGGAATGGCCCCGGCGAAGCTGTCGGCACCGGCCTCCAGCGAGCCCAGCGGAGCGGCGTAGGCGCTGCAGCCGGCGTCGACGGCGAGCTGGTAGTGGTAATGGGGGTCGTAGCCCGCCGGGTTCGGCGCGAAGCTGCGCGCCGGCCCGTGCTCGAAGCCCTGGTCGACGGGCAGGATCACCAGCTTGCCGGAGCCGCCGAGCTTGCCTTCCATGAGGATGCGGGCAAGGTTGGCCTTGACGCCGGGATTGTCGCTCTCGTAGTTGGCGAGAATGTCTTTGACTTTGCGGGTGATCTTCATGGTCACGACTCCCGTGGGGCATTCTTGGGCAAAGTGGCGCCCTCATAGCCCAGCGGGGACGGCATTGCAACGCCCCCCGGGGGCATAAGAAGGCATAAACCCGGCGCAATGGGCGATGTCCGGCCTATTGCGAACCGCCGGCGCGCGGCCGGCAAGGGAAACCCGCGGCACCCGCGATCTCGGGTGCCCATCGTTGCCGAACTCCCACACCCGGGCGAGATAAGGTAATGTCTCGCCTTTTCCGTTGAACGCTTTGATTCCCCTAAGCTAAGGGTAGGGGAATGGAAGGGTCTGGTCCGGTCTGGATGGGTGGTATGCCTCGCATTCCCGCAGGGGTCGTCGCGCTGGCGGTGGCCGTCGCGATGGCGATCGCTGTGACGCTGGCGGCCTTCGGGCCGGCGGTGCCGGCCGCGCACGCCGCCCCGCCGCCGACCACGACCGCCCTGCTGACGCCGCCGGAAACGCCGCCCTCGGTCATCGATGCGCGGCTTGGCGTCCATCCCGACAAGACCCGCTTCGTGCTGGAACTCAGCGAGTCGGTGCCGTTCAGCGTGTCCACGCTGGCCGACCCCTACCGCGTGATCCTCGATCTTCCAGCCCTGCACTGGCCCGGCGGTGCCGAGACGGTGCCGGGCAAGGGCCTGGTGGAACGCTACCGCTACGGGCATTTCCAGACGGGCACCCTGCGCGTGGTCTTCGACACCAGCGGCCCGGTCCGGGTCGCGGGGGCCTTCGTCATCCCGCCGCGCGAGGGCCATCTCACCCGTCTGGTGATCGATCTGGAACGGGTGGACCGCGCCACCTTCGCGCGCCTGCAGAAGGCCGCCGCGCCACCGCCGCTGCCGCTGCCGGTTCTGGCACCGCCGCCCGCCACGGCGGCCGCCGCCGACAGCAAGGCCGAGGCGGTGCGTGAGGTGGTGGCCACCGGCACCACGGTGGTGACGCCGCCGGCCCAGGCCGTCGCCATGCTGGCCCCCGTGCCGGCGCCGCCGCGTCCGGCGGTGAAGCCGGATCGCGCGCCGGCGGGCAAGCCGCTGGTCGTCGTCGACCCCGGCCACGGCGGGGTCGACCCCGGCGCGGTGGGGGTCGGCGGGGTGTTCGAGAAGGACATCACCCTGGCCACCGCCCGGGCCCTGAAGACGGCGCTGGAGGCGACGGGCCGCTACCGCGTCCTGCTGACCCGCGAGAAGGACGTCTTCGTGCGCCTGCGCGACCGTGTCGCCCTGGGGCGCGACGCCGGGGCCGACCTGTTCGTGTCGCTGCACGCCGACAGCATCGGCAGCAATGCCATCCGCGGGCTGTCCGTCTACACCCTGTCGGACAAGGCATCGGACCGCGAAGCGGAGATGCTGGCGGCCAAGGAGAACCGCGCCGATGCGATCGGCGGCCTCGACCTCACCGCCGAAAACGACCTGGTGGTCAGCATCCTGATCGACCTGGCGCAGCGCGACACCATGAACCAGTCCAAACGCTTCGCGAAGATGGCCCTGGATCACCTGGGCAAGGACGTCAAGCTGCTTCCCGCCAAGCCGCACCGGCAGGCCGGATTCGCCGTGCTGACCGCCCCGGACGTGCCGTCCGTCCTGGTCGAGATGGGATTCCTGTCGAGCCCGCAGGACGCCAACCTGCTCACCTCGGCCAAGCACCAGACGGCGCTGGCGCGGGCGATGACCCGCTCGATCGACGCTTACTTCCAGTGGCTGGGCGGCGTGCGCTGACCGCCGGTTCCGGACCGAACCGGCGCAGGATGTCCACGCATAGGATGCGGCTGTCACCCCGCCGCCACCCTTTCGGGATATAGTGGCGGCGCGCGGGACGTCCGCGCACGGGCGTGGGAGCGGGGGCGGATGAGCGGCGAAGGTGCAGGCGTGGGCGCCACCCTGGCGTGGCGGTGCGGGTGCGCCCTGTGCAGCGCGGCGTCGGCCCGCGTGCCGGAGGGCGCCAGCGCCGCGGTGCAACTGCCTGGCACCGTCCCGGACAGCGGCAACGTTTATCTCGACGCCCTGCTGTGGGGCAATTCCTGGGGCGGTGGCCAGCCTGTCTCCATCACCTACAGCTTCATCGACGATCCCGACGGGGACGGTGACCGTTACTACACCTGGAGCGCCGGGGAACGGAACGCCATGCGGGCGGCGCTGGCGACCTGGTCGGCGGTCGCCGCGGTGACCTTCGTCGAGGACTCCTCGGGCAGCGGCGATCTGACCTTCTTCTCCGTCGACAGCGTGTATTTCGGCGGCTCGTCGACCCTGGGGCGGCAGATCGGCCCCGACGGCGGCGACCGCGCCGGCCAGGGCTGGTTCAACCGGGACGGGCGTGGCTGGACGGCCACCGGGTTGGCCCAGGGCGGGTATGGATTCGTCACCCTGATCCACGAGGCCGGACACGCCGTCGGCCTCGCCCATCCGCACGACCGGGGGGGCGGGTCGTCCATCTTTCCCGGTGTGTCCGACGCGTACGACCTGGGCGACGGCAACCGGAACCAGGGCGTCTTCACCACGATGTCCTACAACCGAGGGGTGTACACCGACGGTTCGGCGGTCACCACCTACGGCAATCAGGGTACGCCGATGGCGTTCGACATCGCCGCGGTCCAGAGGATCTACGGCGCCAACATGGCGACCGCCACCGGGGACGACACCTACACGCTGCCCGACGGCAACGCCGCCGGCACCTTCTACCAGGCGATCTGGGACGCCGGCGGCACCGACACGGTCGCCTACGGCGGTGGCCGCTCCGTCGTCATCGACCTGCGGCCGGCCCCCCTCACCGGACCCGACGCCGGCGGTTACGTCAGCAAGGCGAGCGGCGTGCGCGGCGGCGTCACCATCGCCGCCGGGGTCACGCTGGAGAACGCCCGCGCCGGCGGCGGCGCTGACCGGTTGACCGGCAACGACGCGGCGAACCGGCTGGACGGTGGCGCCGGCAACGACACGCTGGATGGCGGCGGTGGCGCCGACACCCTGGCCGGCGACGCGGGCGGCGACTGGTTCGTGGTCGGCGACGGCGACCGTGTCACCGATCTCTCCGCCGAGGACCGGCTGCTCTTCCCCGGCTTCGGGCCGGCGGCCACGCTGTCGGTCGCGCCGTCCGGGGTGGACACGGCGCTGACGGTCAGCGACGGCGCCGGCGCGGTGACGGTGACCCTGCCGGGCGCGGGGTACACCGCTGCCGGCTTCTCGGCAGCGGCCACCCGTTCCGGCCTGCGCCTGTCCTACGCCGGCGCGGTGATCGCCGCCGTGCCGGTCACGACGACGACGGCGGTCATCGCCGGGCTCGCCGTCGAGACGCCGACCGGCGTCTCGGTCGCCGTGACCGCGGCGCCGCGCTCGGTGCTGCGCGATTCCGCCGGCCTGACGCTGGCCGACGCCGTCGGCGCGGCCGGGCTGTCCGCCGCCCCGGGCACCGGCACGGCCCTGGCCATCGATGCGTACACCGCCGCCCGCCATCCCCAGGACGTGGTGACCGTGCGCACGGTGAGGCCGGCCAGCGGCGACGGCGCCGTACCGGCCACGCCGATCGTGGTGTCCGGTGGCGGCGACACCGAGGCGTTGGTGCTCGACGCCCGGGCGCTGCCGGCGGGTGCCACGGTTCAGGTCGACTTCGTCGGATTCGTCGCGGTGATCGGCAGCGCCCGCATCGACGGCGGCCGGGGCTCGCAGGTGGCGGTCGGCGATGATGCCGGCCAGATCATGGTGCTGGGCGACGACGACGACACCCTGCGGGGCGGCGGCGGCGACGATTTCGTCGGCTCGCGGGAGGGCGACGACGTGCTCTACGGCGATTCCGGAAACGACACGCTGACAGGCGGGATCGGCGACGACGTGCTCTACGGCAACACCGACGGCGACCAGCTCTACGGCAATCCGGGCCGCGACACCCTGTTCGGCGGGCAGGGCACGGACACCCTGTTCGGCGGCCAGGACGGCGACGCCGTGTACGGGCAGATCGCCGCGGACGCGGTGTACGGGCAGATCGCCGCCGACACCCTGTTCGGCGGGCAGGGGGACGACACCCTGTTCGGCGGCCAGGGCGACGATCTCGTCTTCGGCAACCGCGACGGCGACCTGCTGTTCGGCAACCTCGGCGACGACACCCTGGACGGCGGGCCGGGGACCGACTCGCTGCATGGCGGAGCCGGGGCCGACGTGTTCCGGCTCGCCACCCCGGCCGAGGCCGGCGACACGGTGCTCGACTTCGAGTCCGGCACCGACCGCGTCGGGGTGGTCGGCCCGAACTTCGGCGCCGTCGCCACCGGCCGGCTGGAGTCCCGGCATTTCGCCCTGGGCGGGCCGGCCGACGGCGACGACTGGTTCGTCTTCGACACCGCCACCGGCCTGCTGTCGTTCGACGCCGACGGCAGCGGCTCCGGCGCCGCGGTGGCGCTCGTCACCCTCAACGTCCGTACCCTGTCCCACGCCGACATCGTCGTCCTGGCGCCGTGATCGGCACGCCACACCCGTCGTCCTCCCCGCGGGAACCGTCGTCCTCGTGCCCGGCGGCGGGTTGCAGCCGCCTTCCCGGCGTCACATTTTCCTGACAATCGGAAGCGTCCGCTCCCCGGCGTTGCAAGCACCGGGGGCCTGTGTAGGATGCGCCGCGCGACGGGCCACGGGGGTCGGGGGCGCGCTCGCGGCAGTGGGGGTGGGGTCGAAAATGCGTGTTCTGCTGTCGGTGCTGATGGGTCTGGTGCTGCTGGCGCTGGCGGGAGCCGGGGCGCTGGTCTACGTGATCGACTACTACGACCGCGATCTGCCGGACTACACCCGGCTGGCCAACTACGATCCCCCGGTGACGACGCGGGTGTACGCCGGCGACGGCCGCCTGATGGCCGAGTTCGCGGCGGAGAAGCGCGTCTTCGTGCCCTTCGAATCGATTCCCCGGCCGGTGGTCGCCGCCTTCCTCGCGGCCGAGGACAAGAACTTCTACGAGCACAAGGGCATCGACCCCATCGGCATCATCCGCGCGGTGCTGACCAACGTGGAGAACCTGGGGTCCGACCGCCGCATGGTCGGCGCCTCGACCATCACCCAGCAGGTCGCCAAGAACATGCTGCTGACGAACGAGGTGTCGTTCGCCCGCAAGATCAAGGAGGCGATCCTCGCCATCCGCATCGAGCGGACCTTCACCAAGGACCGCATCCTCGAGCTGTACCTGAACGAGATCTTTCTGGGCTTCCGCTCCTACGGCGTGGCGGCGGCGGCGATGAACTACTTCAACAAGGCGCTCGACGAGCTGACGGTGGCCGAGGCCGCCTATCTGGCGGCGCTGCCCAAGGCGCCCAACAACTACCACCCCGAACGCAGCCACGACGCTGCGGTGGCGCGCCGCAACTGGGTCATCGGCCGCATGCTGGAGGATGGCAACATCACGCCCGACGAGGCCTCCCAGGCGCGCGCCGAGCCGCTGGTGACCCGCCGGCGCGACGACACCCAGACCTACACCGCGGAGTATTTCGCCGAGGAGGTGCGCCGGGAGATCGTCAAGCTCTACGGCGAGGAGGCGCTCTACGAGGGCGGGCTGTCGGTGCGCGCGTCGGTCGATCCCGGCCTGCAGGGCATCGCCACGAAGGCGCTGCGCCAGGGCCTGATCGACTACGACCGCCGCCACGGCTGGCGCGGCCCGGTCGGCCACGTCGACAAATTCGACGGCTGGGCCAAGACCCTGGCGGCGTTCCCCATGCCGCCGGGCGGCGAGGCGTGGCACCTCGCCCTGGTGCTCGACACCGAGAGCGCGGGGGGCGTCGACATCGGCTTCGCCGACGGCTCGCGCGGGCGGCTTCCGCTGGAGGAGATGCGCTGGGCGCGCGCCTGGCAGGAGGGCGAGCGCCTGGGGCCGGCGGTGCGCAAGGCCACCGACGTGGTGGCGCTGGGCGACGTGGTGCTGGTCGAGCCGGTGGCGACCGACGAGAAGGGCAAGGAGCACCCGCCGGCCACCTACGCCCTGCGCCAGATCCCGGCGGTGCAGGGCGGGCTGGTGGCGCTGGACCCCCACACCGGGCGCGTGCTCGCCATGGTCGGCGGCTTCTCGCCGCAGATGAGCGTGTTCAACCGGGCCACCCAGGCGCTGCGCCAGCCCGGGTCGTCGTTCAAGCCGTTCGTCTACCTCACCGCGCTCGACAACGGCTTCACCCCGGCGTCGCTGGTGATGGACGCGCCCTTCGAATACGACCCCGGCCACGGCCAGCCGATCTGGCGTCCGGCCAACTACAGCCACGAATTCTACGGGCCGACTCCGCTGCGCGTGGGCATCGAGAAGTCCCGCAACGTCATGACGGTGCGCCTGGCCCAGCACATCGGCATGGACAAGGTCAAGGAGACGGTGGAGCGCCTGGGCATCGTCGACGACTTCCAGCCCTATCTGCCGATGTCGCTGGGCGCCGGCGAGACGACGGTGCTGCGCATGGCGGCGGCGTACGGCATGCTGGCCAACGGCGGCAAGCGCATCGTCCCGACCTTCATCGACCGCATCCAGGACCGCCACGGCCGCACCATCTTCCGCCACGACGACCGCCCGTGCGAGGGCTGCCGCGGCGTCGCCTGGAACGACGCGGACGTCGTGCCGTCCGTGCCGGACACCCGCGAGCAGGTGGCCGACCCGCGCACCGCCTACCAGATCGTCTCGATGCTGCAGGGTGTCGTGCAGCGCGGCACCGCGGCCAAGCTGTCGGCCCTGGGCAAGCCGCTGGCCGGCAAGACCGGGACCACCAACGACTCGATGGACGCCTGGTTCATGGGGTTCTCGCCCGACCTGGTGGTCGGCACCTACATCGGGTTCGACCAGCCGCGCTCCCTGGGCGCGCGCGAGACCGGCGGATCGGCCGCCGTGCCGATCTTCAAGATGGTCATGGAGGAGGCGTTGAAGGACCAGCCGGCGACGCCGTTCCGCGTGCCGCCGGGGCTGCGCCAGGTGCGCGTCGATCCGGCCACCGGCCGGCTGGCCGAGCCGGGCAGCCGGGCCATCTGGGAGGCGTTCCTGCCGGGCACCGAGCCGCAGCCCGGCCAGCCCGTGGCGATTCTGGACGGCTCCGGCCAGTCCGGCGGCGCCTGGTCGTGGCAGGGCAGCGTGCCGGGGGCGGAGTACGGCTACCCCATGTCCGACGCCCCCTACGGCACGGTGTCGTCGCCGTCCATGGCCGCGCCGGCGTCGCCCGGCACGCCGCCGGCGGCGGCGACGCTGGGCACCGGCGGCCTCTACTGACGGCAATAAAGGGTCGCATCGCCGGCCCGGAGCCGCTACATAACCCCCCGACTTTTCCCGAAACCCTGGCTGACGAGGAGGCACGCGATGCGAGCCGAGATCGAGGCGGCCGCCGGCGAGATACGTGAATCGCTGGCGCTGCTGAGGAGGCATCTTTGACTGGGACAACGCACTTCGTCGTCTCGATGAGCTGAACGCCCTGTCGGAGGATCCCAAGCTGTGGGACGACCCCGACAAGGCGCAGAAGATCATGCGCGAGCGCACCCAGCTGGAGACCTCCGTCACCGGCTACCGCGCCCTGGAGCGCGACCTCTCCGACAGCCTGGACCTGATCGAGATGGGCGAGGAGGAGGCGGACGCGACCGTGGTCGCCGACGCCGAAACCCAGCTCTACGCCCTGCGCGACCGCGCCGCCAAGCTGCAGTTGGAGAGCCTGCTGTCCGGGGAGGCCGACGCCAACGACTGCTACGTCGAGGTCAACGCCGGGGCCGGCGGCACCGAGGCCCAGGACTGGGCGCTGATGCTGGCCCGCATGTACCAGCGCTGGGCCGAGCAGCACGACTACAAGGTGGAGTGGCTGGACGAGAGCCCGGGGGAAGAGGCCGGGCTGAAGTCGGCGACCATCCAGGTCAAGGGCCACAACGCCTATGGCTGGCTGAAGACCGAGGCCGGCGTGCACCGGCTGGTCCGCATCAGCCCGTTCGACAGCCAGGCGCGCCGCCAGACCAGCTTCGCCGCCGTCTCGGTGTCCCCGGTGATCGACGATAAGATCGACATCGAGGTCAACGAGAAGGACTGCCGCATCGACACCTTCCGGGCGTCGGGCGCGGGCGGGCAGCACATCAACAAGACCGACTCGGCGGTCCGCATCACCCACCTGCCGACCGGCATCGCCGTGGCCTGCCAGCAGGAGCGCTCGCAGCACAAGAACCGCGCCAAGGCGTGGGACATGCTGCGCGCCCGCCTCTACGAGATGGAGCTGAAGAAGCGCGAGGACGCGGCGGCCGCCCTGGAGGCCCAGAAGTCGGACATCGGCTGGGGCCACCAGATCCGCAGCTACGTCCTGCACCCCTACCAGATGGTCAAGGACCTGCGCACCGGCGTGGAGACCTCGCAGACCGACGCGGTGCTCAACGGCGACCTCGACGCCTTCCTCGAGGCGGCGCTGGCGTCGCGCATCAAGGGGCTGGGCGACGACGAGTCGGCCCGCTGAGCCGGGCCGCCGTCACCCTCCCGGCCCGACCGGTTCGGGAGGGCGGGGAACGGCGGTGCCGACCTCGGCGAACAGCCAGTCGCGGAACGCCTTCACCTTGGGCCGCGTGAAGTAGTGCGGCGGGGCCACGACGTAGTAGGCGTGGGATCCCGGCAGCACCGTGTCGAACAGGCGCACCAGGCGGCCGGCGGCGAGGTCGTCGGCCACCAGCACCTCGCGGGCCAGCGCCACCCCCTGGCCCTCGGTGGCCGCCTGCAGGGTCAGGGCGGAATCGACGTAGCGGGGGCCGCGCCGGGTGTCGGCGCCCTCGACCCCGGCGGCCGAGAACCAGGTGCCCCAGGTGATCTCGTAGTCGTCGTGCAGCAGCGTGTGCTTGAGCAGGTCGGCCGGCCGCTCGATGGCCGGGCCGCGGGCGAGCCGGCAGGGCGCGCACACCGGGAACACCGGGTCGTTCATCAGCCATTGCGCCTCGACCCCGGGCCAGGGCGGGCGGCCGAAACGGATCGCCAGGTCGACGTCCTGCTGCGCGAAATCGGCCATCTGCGAGGTCGTCAGCAGGCGCAGCTCCAGGTCGGGATAGGCCGCCTGGAAGCGGCCGAGCCGCATCACCAGCCATTTCGCCGCGAAGGACGGCATGGTCGAGATCGTCAGCGATCCCGCGGAGTCGTTGCGGTAGAGCCGCTCCGTGGCCTCGGCGACGGCGTCGAAGGCCTCGCGCAGGGCCGGCAGGTAGGCCTGCCCGGCCTCGGTCAGGATCAGGCAGCGATTGAGGCGGCGGAACAGCGGCATGCCCAGCCACTCCTCCAGCGCCTTGATCTGGTGGCTGACCGCGGCCTGGGTGACGTGCAGCTCCGTGGCCGCCTTGGTGAAGGAGAGGTGGCGGGCCGCCGCCTCGAAGGTGCGCAGCGCGTTCAGCGGCGGCAGGCGGCGGCTCATGGCGTGGCGGTCCCCTGCATTAGCTTTGCTAATCGATTCTATGAGAAAGCATCGTTTGTCCGCAAGAAGCGGGTCGGCCATCTTCCCTCTTGAGACGACAGTGAGCACGGGCCGCCGAGGGCGGCGGACCCGCACATCGGACAGAGGGAGACGGGACCATGCGCACTTCGCACATCGCCAATGGCACGCCGGCGCGCACCGCGGCGGGCCTCGCCCAGAGCCTCGGCAGCGTTCTGCTCACGGCGGCCGACGCGGTGGCCACCTGGAACGAGCGCCGGCGCCAGCGCGCCGCCCTGCTGTCGCTTCCCGACCACCTGCTGCACGACATCGGGGTGACGCGCGTCGACGTCGAGCGCGAGGCCGACAAGCCGTTCTGGCAGGGGTGATCCCATGAGTGGCACTGATGCCAAGACGGAGTGGACGGGCGGCTGCCTCTGCGGCGCCGTCCGCTACACCATCGCCGGCGGGCGGCCCAGCCCGATCTCGCTGTGCCACTGCAGCCAGTGCCGGCGCCAGCACAGCCACGTCGGCGCCTACACCTCTTTTCCCCAGGCGTGGCTCACCGTCGCGGACGCCGACGGCACCCTGACCTGGTTCCATTCGTCCGACATGGCCCGGCGCGGGTTCTGCGCGCGCTGCGGGTCCGGGCTGTTCTGGCAGCCGCTGGACGGGGGTGACATGGATGCCGCGGCTGGCACCCTGGACGAGCCGACCGGGCTGGTGGCCGACCGCCACATCTACGTGACCTCCAAGGCCGACTGGGAGACCATCGGTCGCGACGGCCTGCACCAGTTGGAGACCTCCGATCCCGCCATGAAGACCTGGACGGCGGATTGAGGCTGGCGGTCTACCCCACCGCCGCCAGCACCAGGGGCAGGGTCAGGGCGGCCAGCAAGGTCTGCACCGTGATGACCGCGGCGATCAGCACGTGGTCGCCGCCCATCTGGCGGGCCAGGGCGTAGGCGCTGGCCGAGCAGGGCAGGGCGTTGAACAGCACCGCCACCGTCAGCGCCAGACCCTCGACGCCCAGCGCCATCCCGGCCGCGGCGGTGATCGCCGGCACCAGCAGCAGCTTGGTCGCGGTGGCGATGGCGACGCCCAGCCCGGCGGCCCGCGCCGCGGCGAGGTCGAGGCCGGCGCCCACCGACAGCAGGCCGACCGGCAGGGCGGCGCGGGCCAGGATCTCGACGACACCGCCGATCACCGGCGGGGCGCCCAGGCCGGACAGGTTCAGCGCAGCGCCGCACAATGCCGCCAGGATGATCGGGTTGGTGGCGAGCCCCTTGAGGACCGCCGCCGCCGACACCCCCTGGCTGTCGCGCCCCCAGCGGGCGTGGGCCAGCACGGCCAGCACGTTGACCAGCGGGATGATGAGGGCGATGCCCACCGCGATCAGGGTGAGCCCGGCGCTGCCGTAGAGGGCGCCCGCCGCGGCCAGCCCGACATAGGTGTTCATGCGCATGGAGCCCTGGAACACCGAGGCGAAGGCCGGCCCGTCGAGGCGCAGCGCCCGGCGTGCCGCGACCATCAGGAGCGCCGCGGCGAGGATGCCGGCGGCCATGGCCAGCGCCATCGGTGCCATGTCGGGGCGGCCGAGGTCGGCGCGGGCCAGTTCGCCGACGATCAGGGCGGGAAAGAGGACGACGTAGGTCAGCCGGTCCAGCCCCGCCCAGACGGTGGCCGGAAGGAATGCGCGCCGGCACAGGCCGTGGCCCAGCAGGATCAGCAGGAAGATCGGAGCGAGCGCGGCGAAGACGGGGAGCATCGGGCGGTCCGGACCGGAGGCGGCGATCTAGGCGTCGCCGCCCGTGCCCCCCTCTTGCGCCCCATCCCCGCCCTCGTCCTCATCGCGCTCGGCGGCGAGGCGGCGCTGGTGGGCCAGCGAATCGAGGGCGCCTTGCAGGATGTAGGCGGCGGCCATCTTGTCCACGACCTCGCCGCGGCGCTTGCGCGTCATGTCGGCCTCCCCGGTCATGAAGCGCTGCACCGCCGCGGTTGACAGCCGCTCGTCCCAGAACGCGATCACCGGGGCCCAGCCCAGCAGGTCGGCGCGGGCCAGCAGGTTCTCGGCGAACTGGCGGGTGGACTGGGCGCGCGGTCCGCTCGACCCGTCCATGTTGAGGGGCATCCCGATCACCAGGCCGCCGACGCCGTACTCGCGGATCGGCCGGGCCAGCTCGCGCACGTCCTCGGCCAGCCGGGTGCGGCGCACCGTGCCGATGGGCGAGGCGACCACCAGCCCGGGGTCGGACACGGCGAGGCCGATGGTCTTGGAGCCGACGTCGAGGCCCAGCAGGCGGGCCCCCCGGGGCAGGGCGGCGGCGAGGTCGCGCAGGTCGTGGATCATGGCGCGACTCATAGGCCGGCCGCGCCGCGCCGGCAAGAGCGGCGCGGCATAGTTCGTTGCGGCGCCGCCCACCGGGTGCTAGCTTCCGATCCGCTTTTTGTCCAAGACGTCGCGGAAGAGAGTAGGGATGTCGCTCGACAAGGCCGCCGTGGCCAAGATCGCGCATCTGGCCCACATCAAGGTGCCGGACGAGGAACTCGAGAACCTGGCCGGCGAACTCAGCCGGATCCTGGATTTCGTCGAGCAGCTGGGCGAGGTCGACACCGACGGTGTGGCGCCCATGGCCAGCGTCGCCGCGCAGAAGCTGCGCTGGCGCCAGGACGAGGTCACCGATGGCGGCTACGCCGAGGCGGTGCTGAAGAACGGACCGGATACGGCCGAAGGCCATTTCTGCGTGCCCAAGGTGGTCGAGTGATGAGCAACCTGACCCGCCTGACCATGGCCGAGGCGCTGACCGGCCTCGCCGCCAAGGAGTTCACCGCGGTCGAGCTGGCCGAGGCCCATGTTCGCGCGGTGGAGGCAGCCCGCCCGCTGAACGCCTTCATCACCGAGACGCCGGAGATCGCCCTGGACATGGCGCGCGCCTCCGACGCGCGCCGCGCCAAGGGCGAGGCCGGGCCGATGGACGGCCTGCCCATCGCGGTCAAGGACCTGTTCTGCACCAAGGGCACGCTGACCACCGCGGCCAGCCACATCCTCGACGGCTTCGAACCGCCCTACGAGTCCACCGTGACCGCCAATTTGTGGCGCGACGGCGCGGTGATGCTGGGCAAGGTGAACCTCGACGAGTTCGCCATGGGGTCGGCCAACATCACCTCCTATTACGGCGAGGTGGTCAGCCCGTGGAGCCCCGGCGCGCCCGGCGCCTGGTCGCGCCGGCTGGTGCCCGGCGGCTCGTCCGGCGGCTCGGCCGCGGCGGTGGCGGCGCGCTGCGCGCTGGGCGCCACCGGGACCGACACCGGCGGCTCCATCCGCCAGCCCGCGGCGCTGACCGGCATCGTCGGCACCAAGCCGACCTACGGCCGGTGCTCGCGCTGGGGCGTGGTCGCCTTCGCCTCGTCGCTGGACCAGGCCGGGCCGATGACCCGCACGGTGCGCGACAGCGCGATCATGCTGCGCTCCATGGCCGGCTTCGACGCCAAGGATTCGACCAGCGTCGACATGCCGGTCCCCGATTTCGAGGCGGCGTTGACCGGCGACGTGCGTGGCCTGCGCGTCGGCATCCCCAAGGAGTACCGGATCGACGGCATGCCCGCCGAGATCGAGGCGATGTGGCAGCGCGGCGTGGAGTGGCTGAAGGCCGCCGGAGCCGTACCGGTGGAGATCACCCTGCCGCACACCAAGTACGCGCTGCCCACCTACTACATCGTGGCGCCGGCCGAGGCGTCGTCGAACCTCGCCCGCTACGACGGCGTGCGCTACGGTTTGCGGGTCGACGGCGGCAGCCTGAAGGAGATGTACGAGAACACCCGTGCCGCCGGCTTCGGCCGCGAGGTGCAGCGGCGCATCCTCATCGGCACCTACGTGCTGTCGGCCGGCTATTACGACGCGTACTACCTCAAGGCTCAGAAGGTGCGCACGCGCATCAAGCAGGACTTCGACGCGGCGTTCGGCCAATGCGACGTCATCCTGACGCCGACCGCGCCGTCCGGTGCCTTCGCCATCGGCGAGAACATGGATGACCCGATCCAGATGTACCTGAACGACGTCTTCACGGTCCCGGTGAACCTCGCCGGCCTGCCCGGCATGAGCCTGCCGGCCGGCCTCGACGCCAACGGCCTGCCGCTGGGCCTGCAGCTCATCGCCAAGCCGTTCGACGAGGAGACCCTGTTCCGGGTCGGCGGCGTGCTGGAAGAGGCGGCGCAGTTCACCGCGACCCCGCCGTTCATGGCCTGAGCCCGAGAAGAAGAGCAGAGCGATGACCTACATCCAGGGTGACACGGGCGAATGGGAAGTGGTGATCGGGCTTGAGGTCCACGCCCAGATCATCTCCAAGGCCAAGCTGTTCTCCGGCGCCGCCACCGACTTCGGCTCGGCCGCCAACAGCCAGGTCAGCCTGGTCGACGCGGCGTTCCCCGGCATGCTGCCGGTGATCAACGCCTATTGCGTCGAGCAGGCGGTGCGCACCGGGCTGGGGCTGAAGGCCGAAATCAACCACCACTCGGTGTTCGACCGGAAGAACTACTTCTACGCCGACCTGCCCCAGGGCTATCAGATCAGCCAGTTCCTGCAGCCGGTGGTCGGCCGCGGCGAACTGGTGCTCGACCTGCCCGACGGGTCGAGCCGCTCGGTCGGCATCACCCGCCTGCACCTGGAGCAGGACGCCGGCAAGTCGATCCACGACCTGCACCCGTCCAAGACCTTCATCGACCTCAACCGGTCCGGCGTGGCGCTGATGGAGATCGTGTCGGAGCCCGACCTGCGCTCGGCCGACGAGGCCGCGGCCTATCTGCGCAAGCTGCGCTCGATCCTGCGCTACCTCGGCACCTGCGACGGCAACATGGAGGAAGGCTCCATGCGCTGCGACTGCAACGTCTCGGTGCGCCGTCCCGGCGGACCGCTGGCCACGCGCTGCGAGATCAAGAACGTCAACTCCATCCGCTTCGTCCATGCCGCCATCGAGTTCGAGGCGCGCCGCCAGATCGAGGTGATCGAGGAGGGCGGCACCATCGTCCAGGAGACCCGGCTGTGGGACACCACGCGCCTGGTCACCCGCTCGATGCGCTCCAAGGAGGAGGCGCACGACTACCGCTACTTCCCCGATCCCGACCTGCTGCCCCTGGAGCTCGACCCCGCCTGGGTCGAGGCGATCAAGGCCGACCTGCCGGAGCTGCCGGACGAGAAGAAGGCGCGCTTCATCCGCGACTACAGGCTGTCGCCCTACGACGCCAACGTGCTGGTGAACGAGCGGGCCAAGGCCGACTACTTCGAGACGGTGGCCAAGGGGCGCGATCCCAAGATCGCCTCCAACTGGGTGACGGGGGAGCTGTTCGGCGCCCTGAACCGGGCCGGCAAGGACATCGAGGACAGCCCGGTGGCCGCCGCCGACCTCGGCGCGCTGCTGGACCTGATCGCCGACGACACGATCTCGGGACGCATCGCCAAGGACGTCTTCGAGACCATGTTCGAGACCGGCGGCAAGCCCGGCGACATCGTCGAGCAGAAGGGGCTGCGCCAGGTCACCGACACCGGCGCCATCGAGTCCGCCATCGACGCGGTGCTCGCCGCCAACGCCGACAAGGTCGAGGAATACCGCGGCGGCAAGGACAAGCTGTTCGGCTTCTTCGTCGGCCAGACCATGAAGGCCACCCAGGGCAAGGCCAACCCGGCGCTGGTCAACGAGATCCTGAAGGCCAAGCTCGCGGGCTGACGCCGGCCCGGCGCCAGGGTGCCGGCGCCCGGGGGGGCCGGCGCCCCCGGCGCCAGGGGCCGCGGGGACGCGTCCCCGAGGCTTCGTCGACGTTGCATTTTCCTCGCTGCCTGTGTCCAGTGGGACGGGAGGCCGAGGTGAGTGCACTGACCCTGATCGTGGCGGTCGTGGCGTTGCTTGCCGGTGCGGCGGGCGGCGTCCTGGTGGGGCGGCGCCATCCGGCCGCGGCGATCGTCGACCGGCGCCTGCGCACGGTCCTCGACACCGCCCCGGTCGGCGTGGTCGTCAACACCCGCGCGGGCGTCAACCTCTACCACAACGCGCGGGCGCGCCACTTCTTCCGCAAGAGCGACGACGCGTTCGCGACGGGCGGCGCGATGGCCCTCTATGCCCGTCCCGAGGACCGTCGCGCCTACCTGGAGCGGCTCTACCGCGACGGCTCCGTCGCCGAGGAGGAGGTCCTGGTCCGCAGCGGCGACGGCGCCATCCACCTGGGCAGCATGACGTCGGCGGTGACCACCTATGGAGGCGGCACGGCGCACGTCACCTGGTTCCATGACCTGACCCCGCTGAAGCGGGCCGACGCCGACCGCCGGGCCCTGGCGGAGCGGCTGGAGGTGGCCCTGAAGGCGACCAACGCCGCGGCGTGGGACGCCGACCTGGTCAACGCCACGTGCTGGTGGTCGGACAGCTTCCCGCGGATGCTGGGCTTCGATGACACGCCGGAGATGCCCCCGGATTTCTGGGAGCGGCGGCTGCACCCGGACGACCGCGAGCGGGTGCTGGGCACCATCGACGCCCACCTCCGCGGCGAGACCGACGGCTACGACTACACCTACCGCCTGCGCCACGAGGACGGCTCCTGGCTGTGGGTCGAGGCCAAGGGGCGCGCCATCATCCACGACCAGGCCGGGCGCGCCGTGCGCTACGTCGGCATCATGGCCGACGTGTCGGAGCGGCGCCGCCAGGAGGAGCAGGTGCGGCGCAGCGAGGCCCAGCTCCGCCGCGTGCTGGAGGTCAGCCCGATCGCCTGCAACGTGACCACCCACGACGGCCACTGGCTGTTCTGCAATGCGCAATCGGCCCGCGTGCTGGGCCGCGGGCGGGAGGAGCTGCTGGCGACCCGGGCGCCGCTCCTCTACGCCGACCCGCAGGACCGCGCGCGCCTGCTGGCGCGGCTGCGCCGCGAGGGCGCGTTCCGCGACGCCGAGGTGGCCTTCCGCCGGGGCGACGGCGGCACCGTGTGGGTGCTCGCGTCCTGGGACG
The DNA here is from genome assembly GCF_059703765.1 of Azospirillum sp. NS33. NCBI lineage: Bacteria > Pseudomonadati > Pseudomonadota > Alphaproteobacteria > Rhodospirillales > Azospirillaceae > Azospirillum > Azospirillum sp. NS33. The sequence continues at coordinate 34,488 of NZ_BAAKJB010000002.1, forward strand.
AGATCGTGTTCGAGGGGCAGCGGGCGCTGCTCACCTGGCTCTACGACATCACCGACCGCAAGGCCGGCGAGGCGGAGCTGCGCGCCGCCAAGGATGCGGCGGAGCGGGCGCTGGCCGACCTGAGGGTCGCCCAGGAGGGGCTGGTCCAGGCCGAGACCATGGCGTCCCTCGGCCAGCTCGTCGCCGGCGTGGCCCACGAGATCAACACCCCCGTCGGCATCGGGCTGACCGCCGCGACCCACCTGGCCGAGCAGACGCGCGCCCTGCGCGCCCGATTCGCCGAGGGCACGATGCGCCGCTCCGACCTCTCCCTCTACCTGGACGCGGTCGAGGAGGCGGCACGCCTGCTGGTCGCCAACGTCAACCGCGCCGCCGAGCTGGTCCAGGGGTTCAAGCGGGTGGCGGTGGACCAGAGCTCGAGCGAGCGCCGGACGTTCGATCTCGGCGTCTACATTGGCGAGGTGCTGTTCAGCCTGCGCCCCCGCCTGCGCCGCACCGGGGTGGCGGTGGAGGTGGCCTGTCCGGAGGGCATCGTCATGGACAGCTACCCCGGCGCCCTCGCCCAGGTGGTGTCGAATCTGGCGATCAACGCCGTGGTCCATGCCTTTCCCGGCGGTGGCGGGCGGCTGCGGATCGCGGTGCGCCGCACCGCCCCGGACGGGGTGGAGATCGAGGTCGCCGACGACGGGGCCGGCATCGGCCGCGACCATCTGGAGCGGATCTTCGACCCGTTCTTCACCACCAAGCGCGACGAGGGAGGCAGCGGACTGGGCCTGCACATCGTCCGCAGCACGGTGGCGGGAGCGCTGGGCGGGACGGTGAGCGTCGAGTCGACGGTGGGGGAGGGTACCCGTTTTCTCTTGACCCTGCCATGCACGGCGCCGACCGCGCTGGACCCGGCCGGCGAACTCTCGGCATCCTGAGGCCGGTGCAACGACCGGAACGGGGAATGACGGGATGATCGAGCTGTACACCTTCGGCACGCCCAACGGCCGCAAGGTTTCCATTATGCTGGAAGAGATCGGGCTGCCCTACCGTGTGCACCCGGTGAACATCGCCAAGGACGAGCAGTTCGACCCCGCCTTCCTGGCCATCAACCCCAACAACAAGATCCCGGCGATCGTCGACCCCGACGGGCCGGGCGGCGCCCCGCTGTCCCTGTTCGAATCGGGGGCGATCCTGATCTACCTGGCGGAGAAGGCCGGGACCCTGCTGCCCCAGGACCCCCGCGGCCGGATGACGTCCCTGCAGTGGCTGATGTTCCAGATGGGCGGCGTTGGCCCGATGCTGGGCCAGGCCCACCATTTCCGGCGCTTCGCCCCGGAACCGGTGCCCTACGCCATCGACCGCTTCTCCACCGAGGCGGCGCGGCTCTACCGGGTGATGGACGCCCGGCTGGCCGAGGCCGAGCACTTCGCCGGCCCCTACTCCATCGCCGACATCGCCATCTATCCCTGGCTGCAGCGCTGGGAGTGGCAGGGCATCGATCTCACGGCCTTTCCCAACGTGACGCGCTGGATGGACGCCGTGGGCGCCCGCCCGGCGGTGCAGCGGGGCATGGCCGTTCCCTGATCGCGCCGGCGGGTCCGGGGGCTCAGGCGGCGTGCAGCTCGTGGAACTGCAGGTGCTTGGGCCGCCGGCCGCGCCGCTTGGGTGCCGCGAAGGCGACGCCGTTGCCGTCCTGCCCGTCCGCCTCGGCCCGCAGCTCGGCGATGCAGCGCTCCAGCAGCTCCTTCTCCCGCATGTCCTCGCGGTCGGTGATCTCCAGGCAGCTCAGCTTGTTCTCGACGAGGTCGATCAGCGTCTCCACGCAGCGCTTCGACATGGCCATGGCTTGCCCCCCTCTCCGACGGTCCGACCAGGTTCTGCGGCGTTCACCGCTGTGCCCGGCCATCATAAGGCATCAGGCTAAAATGTCGATAAAATTTTACACATATTTATCTCATCATTCGTTCGAAAGGGCGTCGTGGCTGGAGCGGTAGACGTTGACAACGGCGCATGCCGCCCGCTAGAACCCTCTCCAGCCACGACGCCCCAGGGCGTCCGCCGGTGGAGCGGTGGGTGAGTGGCTTAAACCAGCAGTTTGCTAAACTGTCGTACGGGTTAAACCGTACCGGGGGTTCGAATCCCCCCCGCTCCGCCATTTCAAAATCATCCCCCGCGGGTTTGAAACAGGGCCGCGCCGACGGGCCGGCTCAGCCGGCCGCAGGCCGCATGGCGTCCCCTGCGGTTGCCGCCAGGATTTTCACCGCGCGCGCCATGTCGTCCTCGTCCAGGGTGGCGAAGCCCAGGCGGAAGGCCTGCGGGGCCGCCGCCGGGTCCAGGCAGAGGGCGGCCCCCGGCGTGACGGCGAGGCCGTGGCCGCGGGCGGCGGCACTCCACGCCACCGCGTCCAGCCCGTCCGCCAGCCGCGCCCACAGCGCCAGGCCGCCGGCCGGAACGGCGCAGGACAGGTGGTCGCCAAGAGCCTCCCGCAGTGCCGCCACCAGGCGGTCCCGCCGCGCGTGGTAGACGCGCCGGGTCTTGCGGACGTGGCGGCCGAGGTCGCCGTCGCGCAGCAGTTCGGCCACGGCGTTCTCTAGCGGAACGTCGCCCTGGCGGTCGATGGCCTGCCGCAGCGCCGCCATGCGCGCCACCAGCGCCGGGGATCCCGCCGCGTAGCCCAGCCGCAGGCCCGGCGCCAGAACCTTGGACAGCGACCCGACATAGACCAGATCCAGCCCGCCGTCCGCTCGCGCCGCCAGGGGTAGGACGGGACGGCCGTCGAAGCGGTACTCGTGGTCGTAATCGTCCTCGACGATGGCCAGGCCGTGGCGGCGCGCCACCTCCATCAGTCCGATGCGCCGCGCGGCCCCCATGGTCACCGTCGTCGGGTACTGGTGGTGGGGCGTCACATAGACCACCCGCAGCCCGGGCGTGGTCCGCCGCACGGCGTCGAGATGGTCCAGCGAGAGGCCGTCGGCGTCGACCGGGACCGGGACGACGCGGGCCCCGGCCGCCCGGAAGGCCGCGGCGGCCAACGGGTAGCCCGGGTCCTCGACGGCGATCGACTCGCCCGGGGCCAGCAGAGCGGATGCGGCGAGAAACAGGGCCATCTGGCTGCCCCGGGTCACCATGATCGCGTCCGGCCCCACGGCCATCGCGCGCTCCGCCGCGAGGTGGTCGGCCAGCGCCGCCCGCAGGGTCGGGGCGCCCCGGGCGTCGCCATACCCGCCGGCGTGGAGGAAATCGGGACGGCGCAACGCCCGCCGCAGCGCCCGCGCCAGCTCCGCCACCGGCAGCAGCCGGGCGTCCGGGGCGCCGTCGGAGACCCGCAGCAGGGGCCTTTCGTCCAGCGGCGTGGCCGGGGTGGGGGCGGGCGGGGTGGCGGCGTCCATGCAGGGCTGGCCGGGCCGTGGTGGACGGTCGCGGCGGACCGTCGCCCGGTCGACCGGCAGGTCGTGGGCGACGAAGGTGCCGCGCGCCGGGCGCGCCACCAGCCAACCCTGCATGGCCGCCTCGTGATAGGCCGCGTCCACCGTGTTGCGATGAAGGGCCAGGGCGCGGGCCAGGGTGCGGGTGCCGGGCAGGCGCTGGCCCGGCTTCAGGCGGCCGCGCTCGACGGCGGCGATGATCGCGTGGGCCAGTTGCAGGAACACCGGGCGGCCCGACGCCCCGTCCAGTTCGAAGGCGATGTCCTGCATCAACTGGCCTACCGATATTCGTGAACCTGGCCATGGTAGACCGGCCACGTGTTCTGTATGGGAGGAGGACAGCGCCGATCAAGACCGGAGACCGCCCCATGCCCCGCACCGCCCTGGCCCTCCGCCACGTCCACTTCGAGGATCTCGGCACCTTCCGGCCGGTGCTGGAGGCGGCGGGCTACGCCATCCGCCTGTACGACGCGGGCGTCGACACCCCGACCCCGGCGGAGATGCTCGACGCCGACCTGGTGGTCGTGCTGGGCGGCCCCGTCGCGGTCTACGACGGCGACCGCTACCCCGTGCTGGACGCGGCGCGCGATGCGCTGCGCGACCGCCTCGCCGGCGACCGCCCGACCTTGGGCATCTGCCTTGGGGCCCAGCTGATGGCGGCGGCGCTGGGCGCGGCGGTCGCGCCGACGGGTGCGGCGGAGATCGGATTCGCGCCGGTGGCGCTGACGCCGGCGGGCCGGTCCGGGCCACTCCGGCATCTCGACGGGGTGCCGGTGCTGCACTGGCACGGCGACGCCTTCGCGCTGCCGCCGGGGGCGGACCGGCTGGCGCACACCGAGCTGTGCGCCAACCAGGCGTTCGCCCGCGGGCCCGCCATCCTCGGCCTGCAATTCCATCCCGAGGCCGAAACGGGCGCCGGGTTCGAGCGCTGGCTGATCGGCCACGCCCATGAACTGGCGGCGAACGGCGTCGATCCCCGCCGCCTGCGCGCCGACGCCGCCGTGCACGGCGCCGGGCTGCGGGACGCCGGGCGGGCGATGCTGGCGGAGTGGCTGGAGGGGCTGCGGCGATGACCGTGCCCGTCGACGCCGTCCTCGTCGGCGCGGTGGCGCCGTTCGGCCCCCGGGGCGTGCCCAGCGCCATCGCCAAGCGCCCGGTGGCCGGTCCGATCCATCTCGGGCGCGAGGGCTTCGCCGGCGACGCCCAGGGCGACCGGCGTCATCACGGCGGGCCGGACAAGGCGGTGCACCACTACCCGCGCGACCACTACGCGGCCTGGGCCGGGGAGATCGGCGGCACCGCCCTGCTGGAGCGGCCCGGCGCCTTCGGCGAGAACCTGTCCACCCTGGGCCTGACCGAGGCCGACGTGGCGATCGGCGACGTGTTCCGCCTGGGCGGGGCGGTCATCGAGGTGTCCCAGGGCCGCCAGCCCTGCTGGAAGCTGAACCACCGATTCGGTGTGGCCGACATGGCGCGCCGCGTCCAGGCCAGCGGGCGCACCGGCTGGTACTGCCGGGTCATCGAGGAGGGGACGGTGACGCCCGGCGACGCCCTGCGGCGTCTCGACCGGCGGGCGCCGGACTGGCCGCTGTCGCGGCTGTGGCGGGTGCTCTACGCCGGCACCCTGGACCGCGACGAACTGGCCGCCATGGCCGCCCTGACGCGGCTCCCCGAGGGGTGGCGGCGGCTGGCCGAACGCCGCCTCGCCACGGGGGCGGTGGAGGACTGGGAGCGGCGGCTGGCCGGCCCCGCGGCCGCCGACCATGGCGCGGGGCGGCCCGGCGGCGGCGGCGCGTAGAGGGAGCGGAGGCGGCGCCGTCCACCTTACAGGATGCGCGAGCGGAACCACGCGGCCAAGGCCAGCAGCAGCAGGCCGACCGCGGCGAACAGGGTGGGGAAGCCGGCGGTTTCCGCCACATGGCCGGCGATCGCCACGCCGGCGGCCTGGCCCAGGAACAGGCAGCTTGCGAACACCGACACTGCGAGGCCGCGGGCGTGCGGGGCCATCTGCGTCGCCCGGGTCTGCAGGGTGTTGTGGAACAGGTAGAATCCGGTGCCGCAGGCGACGATCCCCGGCACCACCAGCCACCACGCCGGCACCAGGGCGAACAGGCCGTAGCCGGCGGCCAGCAGCAGGCCGCCTGTCAGCACCATGCCGGGCTGGCCCAGCCGGCGCACGACCTGGGCGGCGAACAGGGTGTAGGCCAGCGCGCCCGCGCCGAAGGTCGTCAGCAGCAGGCCGATGGTGGCGTAGTCGAAGCCGTAATCGAGTCGCAGGAACGCGCCGAGGTAGGAGAAGGCGCCGAAGAACAGCATGCCCTCGATGAACACCGTGCCCAGCACCCGGCGCACCGTGGGCGAGGCGGCGAGGCCGCGGTAGGCGCACACCAGGCCGGCGATGCCGGTGCGCTGGCGGGTCTCCACCACCCGCGGCGAGCGCCACTCCACCAGCAGCAGGCCGGCGATGACGAAATAGGCGGCGGCGAACAGGACGAACACGCCGCGCCAGCCCACGAACTCGCCGAGGATGCCGCCCAGGGACTGGCCGGCGATGATGCCGAGGATCTGGCCGGAGATGAAGCGGGCCAGCACCGGCTGGCGCTGCTCGTACGGAACGTGGTCGCCGATGTAGGCCATGGAGAGCGGGATCAGCGCCGCCGCCGTGGCCCCGCCGGCCAGCCGCAGCAGCCCCAGGGTGGCGAGGTCGGCCGCGAACGCCGCGGCGAGGGTGGCGAAGGCGCCGAGGAAGGTGGCCACCGTGATCGTTCCGTATTTGCCCCAGCGGTCGCCGAGCGGACCGAAGACGATCTGGCACAGGCCGTAGGACAGGGTGTACGCGGTGGCGATCACCGACGCGTCGGCGACGCTGGCCCCGAACTCCTCCGCGACCTGGGGCAACAAGGGGTCGGCCACCCGCAGCGTCGTCGCCGACGCGAAGCCGGCGCAGGCCAGGACCAGCAGCGGGCGGGCCGACAGGGTGTGCGGGGGCGGGGCCATTGTGGCGGGGGCCGTGGTGGCGGCACTGGTGGCGGGGGCGGTGGCGGCGTCGGCCACGGGCGGGGCGTCGGGCATGGGCGACGGTATGCCGCAGCCGGGGCCGCCGCCAACAGCCGCATGGCAGCCCCGCATTCCCCGGGGGCGGGGCGGAACGGCGCGCCCGCGGCGCCTTGACGGTTGCCAAGCGCCGTGGCGGCGGCGACCATGGGGCAAACGCGGCGCCACGCCCGCGGACAGAGGACGATCTGCCATGGACTGCGACACCGCACCGGGCCCCGGCCCGATGCCTCTCGACGACGCCCTGGCCCGGGTGGCCGCCGCCTACGGGCCGGTCACCGGGGTGGAAACCGTGGCGCTGGCCGACGCCGTCGGCCGCGTCCTGGCCGAGCCGGTGAGCGCTGCGATGGACGTGCCGCCGGCCGCGGTCTCGGCGATGGACGGATACGGCTACGCCACGCCGGCCGACGGCGCCGGCCCGCTCCGCCTGCCGGTGGTCGGCCGGGTGCCGGCCGGCACGGTCTTCCCGGGCACGGTGGCGCCGGACACGGCGGTGCGCATCTTCACCGGCGCGCCAGTCCCGCCGGGCGTCGACACCATCGCCATGCAGGAGGACTGCACCCAGGACGGCGACGTCGTCACCGTCGCCGATCCGCCGCCCCGGGGCGCCAACATCCGGCCCGCCGGCGAGGACATGCGGGCCGGCGCGGCGGTGCTGGCCCCGGGCCGGCGCCTGCGCGCCCAGGAGGTCGGGCTGGCCGCGGCGGTGGGGCGGGCCCGCCTTCAGGTGCGCCAGCGGCTCAAGGTGGTTCTGTTCTCCACCGGCGACGAGCTGCGCGAGCCGGGGACGGACAAGCCGGCCGGCGCCATCTACGACGCCAACCGCTACACGGTGGGGGCCCAGCTCGCCACCCTGGGCGTGGAGGTCGAGGACCTGGGCATCCTGCCCGACCGGCCCGACGCGGTGCGCGCCGCCCTGGCCGACGCCGCCGGGCGCGGCGACCTGGTGATCACCTCGGGCGGCGTGTCGGTGGGCGGCGAGGACCACGTCAAGGCGGTGGTGAACGAGTTGGGCGGCGTCGACCTGTGGCGCCTCGCCATCAAGCCGGGCAAGCCGCTGGCGCTGGGCCGCATCGGCGGGGCGGTGTTCCTCGGCCTGCCGGGCAACCCGGTGTCGGCCATGGTCACCTTCATGCTGGTGGGGCGGCCGCTGGTGCTGCGCCTGGCCGGGGCGGCGCCGACCCCGGTGGCGCGCTGCCTGGTGGTGGCCGGCTTCACCTTCACCCACCGGCCGGGCCGGCGGGAGTTCCTGCGGGCCCGGCTGGAAACCGCCGCCGACGGCCGGCCGGTGGCGCGCAAGTTCCCCAACGACAGCTCCGGCGTGCTGACCTCGATGGTCGAGGCCGATGGGCTGGTCGACATGCCCGCCGAGGCGACCACCATCCGCGAGGGCGACATGGTGGCCTTCCTGCCCTTCACCGGGCTGTTCGGGTAGGGGGGCGGGGGCGCATCACCCCTTGGTGTGGCCGCTGATCACCGCGTGCAGCGGCTTGGTCTCCTCGTAGACGCGCTGCTGCTCGGCCGTGGCCTCCCTCTGGTGGAGGGTCTTCCACTCGCCGTAGGGCATGCCGTAGACGGCGGTGCGCGCCTCCTCGTCGCTCAGCGGCACGCCGCGCTCCTTGGCGGCGGCCAGGTACCATTTCGACAGGCAGTTGCGGCAGAACCCGGCGAGGTTCATCAGGTCGATGTTCTGCACGTCGGTGCGCTTTTGCAGATGCGCCACCAGGCCGCGGAAGGCCGCCGCCTCCAGTTCGGTGCGGGTCGTCTCGTCCATGTCTCTTCCCTTGTTCTACGGGGTGGTGCGGTGGCGGGTGACCATGCGTCCGTGGACGTGGAACTGCTTGGACGAGCCGCCCGCCTGGATGACCCGGCAGACCGCGCCGCTCTCGGCCGCGACGAAGCCCGACAGGGTGTGGATGCCGTAGGTGAACAGCCGGTCGCTCATCGGCGTGCCCGGGCCGATCAGCGCGACGGGAACGCCGCGGGCCGCCGCCAGCAGCCGCGGCAGCGTCCGGTTGGCCAGGGTCGAGGCGGTGATCGCCGCGCCGTCCGCGCCGGGCAGCAGCCAGTCGGCCGCCGGCGCCGGGTACTGGCCGGGGGCGGGGTCGATCTCCACCACCTGGGCGTGGGGCAGGCGCTCCTTGATCTGGGGGAAGCCGCCCACCACCACGACCCGGCTGTCGGGGGCGGCGAACAGGTCGAGGCCGTTGGTCGCCTCGCCCTCCAGGTCGGCCCGGTTGTAGTGGGCGTTGATGGCGGCCATCCCCACCGCCGCCTCCAGCGGGTCCCAGGAGCGGGCCGCCTGGGCGGCGAGACCGGCCAGACCGGCGCCCGCCCAGGCCTCGGGCGGGGGCGCGTCGACCACCGCGGCGGGACGGGCGGTCAGGCCCATGCGCCCGTCCGCCGTCTCCAGCAGCAGCCATTTCGGGCCGACCACCACCCGCGCCACCGGCGCGGTACCGTCGCCCCCGCCCTCGCCGGCGGCGACGCCCAGCGCCAGGTCCTCGTACAGGCGGTGCGGACCCCACCAGCGCCACACCGCCTCGCTGTCGGGGGCCAGCAGGTCGCCGTAGCCGCCGGTGAAGGCGTGCCATTCGTTGAGGTAGCGGCTGCCGACGCTGGTCAGCACCGGGATGCCCTCGGCCATGGCGGATAGGATCTCCTGGGACAGGCCGCTGCCGTGCGCCTCCAGACCGGCGAACTTGTTGACGACGATGAGGTCGGCGCGCTCCGCCACGGCCCGGCGCACCGCCTGGCTGGCCTCGGCCACCCCCGTCGGGTCGACCCGGCAGGCCTGGGACTCCCGCCCCAGGTTCTGGGAGATGCCGAAGCGCCGCCCGCTGGCGACGTCCACCAGCTCCATCTGGTCGGCGCAGTCGTCGCCGCCGCCGAAGTTGCGCTGGATCACCCCGCCGACCCGGAAGCCGCGGCGCTTCAGCTCGAAGACGAAGCCCTCCAGCAGGCGGTCCACGTCGTGGGAGCCGGGGCCGTGGATCACCGCGCCAGGGCGCAAGGTCGGCGGGGCGGCGGCGGGCAGCGTGCTCATCGGGTGGCCTCCCGGGCCGGACCGCCGCAGCGGATGTGGTAGACGAAGACGTCGTCGCGCGTCTCGTGGGCCAGCAGTTCGTTCGCCGTGGTGTTGCAGAAATGGCGGAAGTCGATGACCGACGCGGGGTCGGTGGCGTAGACGACGACCTCCTCGCCGGCGGCCATCGTGTCCAACAGGCGGCGCGTCCGCAGGATCGGCAACGGGCAATGCAGCCCCCGCACGTCGAGCTCTCTTGCAGCCACTCCGGTGCCCCCATGCCATCAGGTGTCGATCGGCGGCGATGGTAGCGCCATTGCCCCGGCCGGTCCACGGGCCGCGGGGCCGCGCCCCCACGGGCGGTGGCACGAAGCGCCCGGGGCCCGTCGCGAAATCGGGGGGGCGTTGTGCTCTTTTCCCTGTCCACGGTGTTGACAGCCTGGGACAGCGACCGAATGGGGCGAAGCGGACCATGGCCGATCAGACACTCGACAAGGTGGTGGTGGTGACCGGGGCATCGAGCGGCATCGGCCGCGCGGCGGCGGTGGCGTTCGCCGCGCGCGGCGCCGCCGTGGTGCTGGCGGCGCGCCGCGACGAGGCCCTGCACGCCGTCGCCGAGGACTGTCTGGCGGCGGGCGGGCGGGCCATGGTGGTGCCGACCGACGTCACCGACCCGGCGCAGGTCGAACGTCTGGCGGCCCGTGCGATCGGCGCCTACGGTGGCGTCGACGTCTGGGTGAACAACGCGGGCGTCCTGGCGCTCGGCCGGTTCGAGGACCTGCCGCACGACGTCTTCGCCCGGGTGGTCGCCACCAATTTTCTCGGCACCGTGCACGGCTGCCGGGCGGTGCTTCCCCATTTTCTGGAGCGCGGCGAAGGGGTCATCGTCAACAACGCCTCCCTGGTGTCCACCGTGGGGCTGCGCTACGCCAGCGCCTACGTGTCGTCGAAGTTCGCGGTGCGCGGCCTGTCCGAGACACTGCGCCAGGAACTGGTGGACGAACCGGGCATCCATGTCTGCACCGTCTTGCCCGGAACCGTGGACACGCCGTTGTGGCAGCACGCCGCCAACTACACCGGGCGCGCCATCCGCCCGCCCGGCCCGGCGGCCCCCGCCGAGGCGGTGGCGGACGCCATCGTCGCCCTGGCCGAGCGGCCGCGCCGGGAGGTGTTCGTCGGCGGGGCGGGGCGGTTGGCCGCGATCCAGCAGGCGGTGGCCCCGGCGGCCAGCGAGTGGGCGCTGGCCCGCTTCTCTGAACGGGCCATGTTCGACCACCGTCCGGCGGCACCGACCGACGGCGCCGTGCGCCGTGCCATGGCCCTGCCCGCCGGCACCAGCGGCGGCTGGGCCGCGCCGCGCCGCGACCGGGGCGGCCGCGTCTCCTGGGCCAACCTGGCGCTGTTCCTGGTTCCCATCGGCCTGATGAGTCGCCTGCCGATGGGGTTCGGCGCGCGCCGCGCCTGGTGAGGAGGGGGAGGGCTGGCATGGCGCTGTTCCGCCGGACCAAGGCCAAGACGCCGGCGCCGATGCCGGGCCTGCACAAGGACGCGGCCACCCCCATCGGCACCATCTGGAGCGTCATCGAGCCGGAGGGCCAGGGGCTGTCCGGCGGCGACCTGCTCGACGCCGAGCGCATGCTGGGGGTGGGGGACATCATCAACGTGCGCACCCGCGCCGGCGGGGCCAAGCGCTTCGCGCTGCGGGTCATCAGCCGCGAGGACGACGTGGTCCACACCGAACGCGTGCGCCACTGACCCGGCCCGCCCCGGCCCGGCCGCACCCGGCGGGCGGGGGCGGGCCGGGTCAGGAAGGGAAGGGAGCGGTCACCCCCCGCCGATTCCCTCGGTGAAGCGCTCGCCGGTCTTGGGGGCGATGTCCTCGCCGGTGCCCGGCGTGCCGGGCTTCGCCTCGTCGCGCCTGGTCATCGCCGGCTCCTCCTTGCGGACGTCCTTCCAGTCGCCCTCGTCGGCGGACGTGCGTCGGTCGGCCATGGGGAACTCCTTCCATCCGTGGGGCTCTGCTCCCGACAACAGCACTCCGCGGGCTTGGCCGCGCGGCCACCGGTGATCGCCCATCATCGGTGTTGCGAATAATTATGAGAATCGTTTGCATTTGAAGGACCGGCATGCATAGTGAGAAAAACATATGCGGTTCCGGGGGTAAGAGATGCGAATAAGACTTAATAGCGTATCGTCCGTGGCGGTGGGAGCGATGGTGGTGGCCCCGGCGGCCTGGGCCCCGGCGGTCTGGGCGGAGGAGTTCCGCCTGGACCCGGTGGTGGTGGAAGGGGCGCTGGTGCACCCGTCGCAGCAGACCCGCGCCGCGGTCGACGAGGCGTTCGGCAGCAGCCGGTCCTCCTCCTACGTGCCCGGCGGCGTCATCCAGAACCTCAACCCCGTCAACAAGGGCGATGCGCTGCGCTACACCGCGACCGGCCTTGTCAACGAGCCCGGCGGCGGCGACCGTTTCGGCGGCGGCACCAAGATCCGCACCTTCGGCGACTGGGGCGCGGCGGAATCCATCGACGGTCTGCCCGCCTTCAAGTCCGCCGGGGAGGAGGGGGGTGGCTACAGCAACTCGGTCATTCCCTCCATCGCCATCGAACGGATCGGCGTCCTCAAGGGCGGGCGTGCGGTGGGCTACGGCGACGGCAGCGACGGCGGCGTGGTCGAGACGACGATCAAGTCGGGGCGCGGCTACAAGGACCACCAGGCCCTGTCCTTCGACGCCTCCACCGCGCGCGAGGGGTTTCTCCAGGGCGAGGCGGCCGACAGCGGCGAGGGCTGGGATTATTACGTCGCCGGCAACTGGCTGGAGGCGGCCTACAACCGGGAGCCGGAGAACCTGGAAGGGCAGCGGGTGCTCGGAGGGCTGGCCAAGATCGGCATCAACCCCAGCGACTCCACCCGCTTCGAAGTGCTGGGGATCATCGACCGGAGCCGCCCCGACATCTACCGCAACGGCGCCCTCAACGAGATCACCGTCGACAGCCGCATGGCGTCCCTGACCGTCGATCACCGCTTCACCGACTGGAACAGCGTGCGTGCCGGAGTCCTGCACACCGACACCCGCTCCCAGTGGCCGGCACGGTCCCGCGACCGCAGCGTCGACAACACCATCGGGTTCGTCGACCACTACGTGTCCGTGGAGGTCGCCGACGGGGTGGCGTATGAGGGGGCGCTGGGCGCGGAGTACAAGCACACCGACTACCTGCGCGACAAGGCCTGGGACGCCGACTTCACGGACCTCGCGCTGAAGTCGCGCAACGCGCTGACCTTCGGCGGCAACCTGACCCTCACCGGCGGCCTGCGCTACACCCGGTTCGACAACGCGATCACCTACAACGGGGTGGAGCAGCCGGACACCCTGAAGGACGACACGGTGTGGTCCTACGAGGCCGGTGTCTCCTATTCCGTGCTCGAGCAGACCCGCGTGCGGGCCTCGCTGGCCAGCGGCTACAACCGCTTCTTTGAAAAATACGGCAACTTCGGCACGATGGCCCTGAACAGCGCCGGCGACGGCGACGACATCGTGGAATCCCGCACCCTGGAGATCGGCGTGCGCCAGAGCTGGACCGGGGGTTGGTTCGACGCGGCTCTCTACAACATCCTCCAGGACGGGGTGCCGCGCCAGCGCAACGGCGCCATCGAGAGCGTCGAGGTCGACCAGACCGGCCTGGAACTCGAGGTGGCGGCCGACCTGACACCCGAACTGTCGGTGTCGGCCGGCTACATGCGGGTGATCGACCTGACCACGACCGGCGCCGACGGACGCGACCTCAACGGCAGCATCTATTGGGACGGGCAGGCGGCCTCGGTGCCGGAGAACCAGTTCAACGCCCGGGTGACCTACCGGCCCCACGAGGACTGGAACCTGTGGGGCGCCGCCTACTACTCCACCGGCTACGAGGCGGTCGATCAGAACGGCACCGTGGTCGAGCGTGACGGCTTCGTGCGCCTCGACCTCGGCGTCGGCTATTGGGTCCGGCCGGACTGGGCGCTGCGCATGCGCGTCGAGAACGTGCTCGACGAGCGCGACTTCGGCGCCACCGTCAAGGGGGCGACGGTGAACGACGAGGGCAAGCTGGGCCGGGTCTTCTGGGTCGGCACCGACTATGTCTTCTGAGGCCCGGACGGCGCCGCCCGACGCACGGCCGGCCGGGGTCCGCCGGCTGCGCCGCCCGACGGCGGCGCAGGTCTACAAGGGGCTGCGGCGCGTCCATTTCTGGCTGACGCTGCTGGTCGGCGCGCCGCTGCTGGTGTCGAGCCTGACCGGGGCGGTGCTGGTGTACGGCCACGACCTCCAGGCCGCCCTCGATCCGGCGGCCTGGCGGGTCGAGGCGGGCGCCGCGCCGCTGCCCTATGGCGAGCTGCTGGCCCGCGTCGCCGACGCCGAGCCCGACGTGCGGGTGTGGTCGCTGGGGCGCGGGACCGGACCGGAGGACGCCTGGACCTTGTGGCTGGCGGACGGAGCCGGGGTCATCAACCTCGACCCCTACACCGGCGCCGTCCTCGACCGCTACCATCCCCACTCCACCCTGCACGGCGCCCTGATCGCCCTGCACCGCTGGCTGCTGGTGGACGGGCCGGCACGCTGGGCGGCGCGGACGCTGGTGTCGGTGTGCGCGCTCGTGACCATGGTGCAGGTGGTGGTCGGGCTGTGGCTGTGGTGGCTGCCCTCCGGGCGGTGGCGCAACGCCACCCCGGTGTTCGACCGGGGCCTGCGGGTCGCCATCCTGCGGCTGCACCAGGCCAGCGGCCTGGCCACGGCGCTCCTGATGCTGCTCATCGCGTTCACCGGCATCTCCATGCACTGGACCGCTCCGACCCGCGCGCTGGTGGAGTGGGCGGCGGCGGGGGAGGTGGACCGCGTCCCCTCGCCGGACCGCCACGGCGGCCTGGCGCCGGTGGCCGACCTCGACGCCGCGGTGGCGCACGCGCTCCAGGCGGTGCCGGGGGCGCGGGTCCGCCACATGCGCGTCCCGGGACGGCCGGGCGCCCCGCTTCTGGTCGCCCTGGAGGTGCCGGGGGTGGCGACGCTCAGCCGGGTGGTGGTGGGCGACGATCCGCTGCGCGTGCTCGAGGTCTATGACGGTCGCACGGCCAACGCCGCCACATGGTTCTGGGAGATGCGCTACCACCTGCACATGGGTGACATTGCCGGCGGCGCGCTCCGCCCGCTGTGGCTGATCCTCGCCCTGATGCCCGGGGCCTTCGCGGTCAGCGGGGTGTGGCTCCACTGGCAGCGCCGGGCGGGCGGGCGTCATGCCGTTCGGCCTATGTCCGGCGGTTGACTCCCGCGGCGTCTGCACGATGCTTGCCTTGGTTGTGCCGGCGTGGCAAGGCCTACCCAGGGTTCATGCTCCGCGCCGCACGGCTTGGATTCGTTGCAACGGATGAACGGCCATGACGGTCAAGAAATGGGCCTGCCTGCTGGCGCTGCTGGCGAGTTCCGCCTGCGCGTCGATCACCGAGGGAAGCACACAGGCCGTCGCCGTCGACACGGCCCCCAAGGCCGGCGCCGCGTGCACGCTCGCCAACGAGAAAGGGCAGTGGTCGGTGCCGAGCACGCCGGGATCGGCCACGATCACCAAGGCGTATGGTGCCCTGAGCGTGACCTGCCTGCATCCCGAGGGCGACACCGGCGCGGCCACCCTGACGTCGACGACGGCCGGTGCGGCCTTCGGCAACATCATCGCCGGCGGTCTCGTCGGTGCGGCGATCGACATGGGCAGCGGGGCCGCCTACGTCTATCCGGCGACCGCGTCCGTGGCTTTATCCCGGCCGGCGGCGCCGGGCCTGTCCGCACCGGTGCCCATGGCGGCGGGTTCCGCCACCGTGCCGCCAGCCACCGTGCCACCAGCCACCGTGCCACCAGGCCCGGTGCCCCCTTTGGCCTCGGCCGCTGTCGCGCCGGGTCCGGCGGCGCCGCTGTCGCCCCGGATCAGCCGCGCTGACGCGGCAGCGAGGCTGAAGGACCTCGACGCGCAGCGGCAACAGCGGCTGATCTCCCAGGAGCAATACGAGGCCGGCGTCAACGGCATCCTCGCCCAGATGTAGGCTCCGCCGGTCAGGGGGATGGCGCGGCCCGATACGCATCCGGAATGACGAACACCTCGTCGGCCCGGTAATAGCCGCCATCCTTCACCTCCTCGATCAGGACCATGGTGTGGGGACGGGCGGCCTCGGAAAAATACTCCACCAGCAAGGCGGTCACGCGGTGGCCGATCTCGGCCTTCTGGCTGGCGCTCAGCGCGGCTTCGGGGGTCTTGATGTTCACGAAGGGCATGGTTGTCTCCGGTTGGGACTGGACAGGGGGAAGGGTGTTCAGGTGTTGGGGCGGAGGGGATCGGCTCAGCCGGCGCCCGCCGGCTCCAGCCCCGCTGGCCCGGCGCGCTCCACCCCGCGGGTGACCGACCCGGGCATCACGGATATCGTTGCAATAGCAAAACGACGGACGACGGGGTGGGAGTCCGGGCCGGCGTGGCGATGGGCGCTGCGGGCCATCAAACGACTCCGCCGTTGGCGCGGATGGTCTGGCCGTTGATCCAGCCGCTCTCGTCGCCCGCCAGGAACCGCACGACGCGGGCGATGTCCGCCGGCTCGCCCAGCCGGCCGAAGGGGTTCATCCCCGCGATGCGGGCCACCAGCTCCTCGCTCTTTCCGTCGAGGAACAGGCTGGTCGCCACCGGGCCGGGCGCCACGGCGTTCACGGTGATGCGGCGCGGCCCCAATTCCTTGGCCAGCACCTTGGTCATCGCCTCGACCGCCGCCTTGGTGGCGGCATAGACGCCATAGGTCGGCTGGTAGAGCCCGACGACGCTGGAGGAGAAGTTGACGATCCGGCCGCCGTCGCGCAGCCGGCGCGCCGCTTCGCGCATGGTGCGGAAGGGGCCGCCGAGGTTCACCGCGATCTGCGCGTCGAACGCCGCATCCTCGGCCTCGGCGATCGGCGCCAGCGACATGATGCCGGCGTTGTTGACGAGGATGTCCACCCCACCGAAGGCCGCTTCGGTGCCGTCGAACAGCGCCCCGGCGGCGGCGGGGTCGGCCAGGTCGGCGCGCAGCGCCGTGGCACGGCCGCCGGCCTCGGTGATGGCGTCGACCACCGCGTCGGCGTCGGCCGGGTTGTGGGCGAAGGTGATGGCGACGGCGATGCCGTCGGCGGCCAGGGATTTGGCGATCGCGGCGCCGATCCCGCGGGACGCGCCGGTGACGATGGCAACCCTGGTGGTGGTGTCGGCCATGGCGGCCTCCTGTGCTCGTGGTGGTCGGAAGATGGACCGGCTGGCGTTTCCGAACAATCCGTCCTATTCTGACTTCACAATTCGGCAAGAGCGAACACAGCGATGGATCGGTTGGACCGGATGCGGCTGTTCGCCCGGATCGTCGAGGGCGGCAGCTTCGCCCTCGCAGCCCGCGAGCTGGGACTGGCGCGGTCCACCGCGACCGAGGCGATCCGGGCGCTGGAGGAGGACGTCGGCGCACGCCTGCTGGACCGCACCACGCGCCACGTCGCGGCGACGCCGGAGGGCCGCGACTTCCACCGGCGCGTCCGCACCATCCTGGCCGAGGTGGAGGATGCCTGCGGTGCCTACCGCGGGGAAACGCCGCGCGGCCTGCTGCGCATCGACGCCTCGGGGTTGCTGACCCGCACCTTCCTGGTGCCGCGGCTGCCGGCGCTGCTGACCCGCCATCCCGAGCTGCGCGTGCGGTTCGGCCAGACGGACCGCCTGGTCGACCTGGTGCGCGAGGGCATCGACTGCGCCCTGCGGGCGGGCACGCCCGACGACAGCAGCCTGATCCAGCGGCGCCTGGGCGCGCTCCCGGAGATCACCTGCGCCAGCCCGGCGTACCTGGAGTCACGCGGCGTGCCCCGCGGCATCGACGACCTCGACGGGCACGCCATGGTGGGATTCGTCTCGTCGCGCACCGGCGAGGCGATGCCGCTGGAGTTCGTGCGCGCCGGCCGGACCGAGACGCGCCTGATCCCGGCCCGGGTGCTGACCGACAATTCCGACACCGCCGCCGACCTCGCCCGCCAGGGCTTCGGCCTGATCCAGGCGCCGCGTTACCGTTTCGAGGGGGACCTGCGGCGCGGAACGCTGGTCGAGGTTCTCGCCGACACCCCGCCGGAGCCGATGCCCCTCAACGCGCTCTATCCGCAGAACCGCCAGGTCTCGCGCCGGCTGTCGGTGTTCCTCGACTGGGTGCAGGGGATCTTCCGGGACGCGCTGTAGGGGCGCGGCGCTACCGCCGGGCGACCAGGAAGGGGCGGATGTCCCGCCCCTTCGACGCGTGGCGGCCGCGCTCGACGATGGTAAAACCGGCCGCCTCGATCTCCCGCTCGATCCGGTCCGCCGACACGAACGCGACCGGCGGGGCCTTGCCGATCGCCCGCATCGCCGTGACCGCCCCCCGGATCCCGGCGCGGATCACCGAGGGCAGGTCGCCAATGCACACCGTTTTGGAAACGAAATGACCACCCGGCGCCAACAACCGGTGTATGGTGCGCAGCACCGCCTGGCGGTCGGACACCAGATGCAGCAGGTTGAAGGCGAGCACGGCGTCGAAGCTCCCGTCCGGCCAGCGGGCGTCGTCGGCGGCCGCGACCTCGAACGTTGCGGTTTCGCATCGATCGGTGGCCGCCCGTTCCCGGGCGATGGCGATCATGCCCGCCGCCACGTCCGTCCCCACCACCCGCGCCACGTGCGGGGCCAGGCGCAGCGCCGTGGTGCCGGTGCCGCAGCCGATCTCCAGAACGGTGTCGGTGCCGCGCAGGTGGCTGCGCGTGCGGTCGAGCGTGCGCTCGTAGCCGGCGGCGTCGGCAATCCGGGAGGCGGCGTATTTCCGTGCGGCCCGGTTCCAGAACCGCGCGGCCGCGGTCTCGGTGGTCACCATCGCACCCCTTCGTCACGGACGGTCGTTGCGGTGCGGCCATTGGGGTCGGGCACGGACGCCGTGTCAACGCCCCGTTCGCCGCCCGGCGGCGTCCGTGGTTGCCTTGCCCGCGCCCAGGCGGTACACAGCGCCTTCGACGATCACGCCGGCGCCCGCGGACATGTACTCATCGCCCACACTGTCGCGCTACATCGGACGGCAGTTCGTCGTCTGGTTCCTGCTGCTGCTGCTGATGCTGCTCGGCATCATCGTCCTGCTCGACATCGTCGAGCTGCTGCGCCGCGCCGCCTCCAAGCCGAACGTCACCTTCGGGTTGGTGGTCCAGATGGCGCTGCTGAAGCTGCCCGAGATCGGTCAGCAGATCTTCCCCTTCGTCGTGCTGTTCAGCGCCATGTTCACCTATTGGCGGTTGACGCGGAGCCATGAGCTGGTGGTGGCCCGGGCGGTCGGCGTGTCGGCGTGGCAGTTCCTGATGCCGGTGCTGCTGGCCGCGGCGCTCATCGGCGTCTTCAAGGTGACGGTGATCAACCCGCTGGGGGCGGTCTTCGTCGCCCGCTACGAGCACCTGGAGAACCGCTACCTGCGCCTGCGGTCGTCCACCCTGGACATCTCGGGGGCCGGGCTGTGGCTGCGCCAGGGGGCGGCGGATGGGCGGGCGTTCTTCATCCACGCCGACGCCGTGCAGCCGCAGAGCTTCACCCTGAGCGAGGTGGTGGTCTTCGAGTTCGACGAGGCGATGGACTACCGCGCCCGTGTCGATGCGTCGCGGGCGCGTCTGAAGGACGGCCAATGGGAGCTGGTGGACGCGGTGATCAACCGGCCGCGGCACGATCCGGAGCGGGCCGCGACCTACACCATTCCCACGGAGCTGGACCGCGCCACCATCGAGGAGAGCTTCGCGCGCCCCGACACCATCTCGTTCTGGGAGCTGCCACGCTTCATCGCCACCTTGGAAAGCACCGGCTTCCCGGCGGCCCGCCACCGCCTGCACTACCAGGCGCTGCTGGCGCAGCCGCTGCTGTTCTGCTCGATGGTGCTGTTCGCCGCCGCCTTCTCCTTGCGCATGCCGCGGCGCGGCGGGACCATGCTGATGGTCACCGGCGGCGTGGTCACCGGCTTCGTTCTGTTCGTCATGAGCGACGTGATCCAGACCTTCGGCATGTCGGAAACCATCCCGGTGCTGATGGCGGCGTGGATGCCGACGGGCATCAGCCTCCTGCTCGGCGTCGCCGCCCTCCTCCATCTGGAGGATGGCTGATCCGGGACAACCGCCGGGGCCGGAGAGGTGGCGGTTGCAACCACCGCCGCGAGGCCGTATCAAGGGCCGGGAATCGGGGAGTTCAGGAGCTTCTATGGGACATCTGCGTGCCGTCCGGTCTGCCGTCGCCGTGGCGACCGCCTGTGTGTTCATCTCGCTCGGCGCGGCCGCGCAGAGCGCGGGGCGTGGCGGCGCCGTGGAGGGCATCGCCGCCGTCGTCAACGACGAGGCGGTGTCCATGTCGGACGTGCAGTCCCGCGTGCGGCTGGCCCTGCTGAACGCCGGGGTTCCCGACACAGAGGAGACGCGCCAGCGCGTCCTGCCCCAGGTGCTGCGCCAGTTGGTGGACGAGCGGCTGCAACTCCAGGAGGCGGAACGCCTGGGCATCACCGTGACCGATGGCGAGATCGACGAGGGCGTCGCCCGCATCGCCGAGCAGGTGCGCATGCCGCCCGACCGCCTGCGGGCGTTCCTGTCCCAGCGCGGCGTGCCGCTGTCGACGCTGAGCGACCAGGTGCGGGCCGCGCTGGCCTGGCAGAAGGTCATGCAGCGCCGCATCCGCCAGGAGATCATCGTCGGCGACGACGAGATCGACGCGGCGATGGAGCGCATGAAGGCGAACATCGGCAAGCCGGAGTTCCGGGTCGCCGAGATCTTCCTGTCGATCGACCGGCCCGGCCAGGAGGCCGAGGTGCGCCGCGTCGCCGAACGGCTCTACGACGAGATCCGCCGGGGTGGCAACTTCTTCGCCGTGGCCCGGCAATTCTCCCAGTCGGCCGGCGCCGCCAACGGCGGCGACATCGGCTGGGTGCAGCCGGGCGAACTGACCAACGAGCTGGCCGAGGCGCTGCCCAAGCTGCGCCTGGGCGAAATGTCGCCGCCGATCCGCAGTGCCGGCGGCTATCACATCCTGTTGCTGCGCGACCGTCGCGCCATCGGGTCCGGCGCCACCGAGATGGAGCTGAACCCGCCGCCGCCGCCCCAGCCCGAGGTGCCGCCGCGGCCCGATCTCAAGCGCGCCACGGTGGACCTCAAGCAGATCGTGCTGATGGCGCCGAATCCCGAGGCGGCCAAGGCCATCGCCAAACAGGCCGAGGACCTGCGCAAGGGGCTCAAGGGCTGCAGCGCCTTCGAGGCGAAGGCCAGGGCGATCGGCAACGAGGCCTCCGGCGACATGGGCACCTTGAAGGTCAGCGACATGCCCAAGGGGCTGCAGCAGCTGGTGGTCAGCATTCCCCTGGGCGAGCCGAGCCCGGTGCTGACCAGCCCGGGCGGCGCCATCATCCTGATGGTGTGCAAGCGCAACGTTCCGATGATCCCGGGCAAGCCGGCCGCCGCGCCGCCGCCGCCGCCGCGGGTCGAGGCCAAGCCGGCCCGCATGCCGAGCCGTGAGGAGATGCAGCAGGACCTGGTGGGCGAGCGGGCGGAGTTGCTGTCGCGCCGCTACCTGCGCGACCTGCGCCGCGCCGCCTTCGTGGAGTTCCGGGTGTGACCCTCCGGCCGGCCCTCGCCGTCACCATGGGTGAGCCGGCGGGGATCGGCGGCGAGATCGTGCTGAAGGCATGGGCGGGGCGCCGGGACACCGGGGTTCCGCCCTTCTTCGTGATCGACGACCCCGCACGCCTCGCCGCGCTGGCCGCGCGGCTCGGCGTCGCCGTGCCGGTGCATGCCCTGGCGACCCCCGAGGAGGCCGGCAGCGCCTTCGCCACGGCTCTGCCGGTGCTGCCGCTGCGCCTCGCCGCGCCGGTGCATCCCGGCGCGCCGGATCCGGCGAACGGCGCCGCGGTGATCGCCAGCATCGACCGCGCCGTGGCCCTGGTCCAGGCCGGCCGGGCCGCCGCGGTGGTGACCTGCCCGATCCAGAAATCGGTGCTCTACGCCGCCGGCTTCCGCCACCCCGGCCACACCGAGTACCTGGCCCATCTGGCCGGGGGCACCGGCGCGCCGGTGATGATGCTGGTGGGCGCCGACCTCAAGGTGGTGCCGGTGACCGTCCACGTCAGCGTGCGCCACGCGGCGGAGAGCCTGACCACCGACGCCATCGTGCATTGCGGACGGGTGACGGCGGCGGCGCTGGTGCGGGAGTTCGGCATCGCCGCGCCGCGTCTGGCGGTGGCCGCCCTCAACCCCCACGCCGGGGAAGGCGGGGCCATGGGGCGGGAGGACATCGAGGTCGTCGCCCCCGCCGTCGCGGTGCTGCAGGCGGACGGCATCGCCGCGGTCGGCCCGCTGCCGGCGGACACCATGTTCCACGCCGCGGCGCGGGCGCGCTACGACGCGGCGCTGTGCATGTACCACGACCAGGCGCTGATCCCGGTGAAGACGCTTGCCTTCGACAACGGCGTCAACGTGACCCTGGGGCTGCCGTTCGTCCGCACCTCGCCGGACCACGGCACGGCGTTGGACATCGCCGGCACCGGCCGGGCCGACGCGACCAGCCTGGTGGCCGCCCTGCGCATGGCCGGCGAGATGGCGGCCATGCGGCGGCGCGGCTAAGGGGCGGGCGGCGGGGCGGCCCCGTCGAGCAGCGCCGCCAGACGGGCGAACACGGCGTCGAACATCGCCGGGGTGAGACGCCCTGTGTTGGTGTTCTGCGGACTGGGGTGGTAGCAGTCGATCAGCACCAGGGCGCCGGGAAGCCGATGGACCGCCCCATGGGCGAAGGGCAGGGCGCGGGGGGCGAGGCCGAGCGCGGCCAGGCAGGCATCATGGGCGACCCGGCCCAGCGCCAGCACCGCGCGCAGGGTCGGCCGGGCGGCGATCTCGCCCGCCAGGAAGCGGCGGCAGGTGGCGACCTCCCGCGCCGTCGGGCGGTTGGCCGGGGGCACGCAGCGCACGGCGTTGGCGATCCGCACGCGGTCCTCGCCCAGGGCGAAGCGGTCGAGCGCTCCGCGCAGCCACAGCCCGGAGCGGTCGCCGACGAACGGAACGCCCGTGCGGTTGGCGCCCTTCAGCGCCGGGGCAAGGCCGACGACCAGCAGCCGCGGCCGATCGGCGCCGCAGGACGGCACCGGCGCGTTGTGGAACGCCGGAAACGTCAGCCGGTTGCGCGTCCGCAGCGCCACCAGCCGCGGGCACAACGGGCAGTCGGCGCCGGGCTCGCCAGCGGACCCGGAGGCGGGCTCGCCAGCGGGCCCGCCGGCGGGCTCAGATCGGGTCGAAATCGTTGCCGTCGTCGTCATCGCGCGACGGCTGGACCCCGCCGGGGAGCGGCGGCGGCTCGCGGTGATGGTGCACACGCGCGATGAAGTTGGCGAGGTCCTGCAGCTCGATGAAGTTGTCGGCCTGGCGGCGCAGTTCGTCGGCCACCATTGGCGGCTGCGATTTGACGGTGCTGACGACGCTGACGCGCACGCCCTTGCGCTGCACCGCCTCGACCAGGCGGCGGAAGTCGCCATCGCCGGAGAACAACAGGATGTGGTCGACGTGCTCGGCCATCTCCATCACGTCGATGGCCAGCTCGATGTCCATGTTGCCCTTGATCTTGCGGCGCCCGGACGCGTCGGTGAACTCCTTGGTCGGCTTGGTGACCATGGTGTAGCCGTTGTAGTCCAGCCAGTCGACGAGCGGCCGGATCGGCGAATACTCCTGATCTTCCACCAGGGCCGTGTAATAGAACGCCCGCATCAGCCGCCCCTCGGCGGCGAAGCCGTCGCGCAGGCGCTTGTAGTCGATGTCGAAGCCGAGCGAGCGTGCCGCGGCGTAGAGGTTGGCGCCATCGATGAACATGGCGACCCGCTCTTCCTTATAAAACAAACGACTGATTTCCTTCGGAAATATCGTGCGTTCCAACGCTGACGATCCTTCTCTATGAGTTTGGCTGGTAATTGAGGGGACCCACTTCTACGAAATGCGGGACCTCTGGAAAATAAGGTGCGGGCTTGCCAGCGGCAAGGGGGCGGCCTATCTCACACGAAGCGTCCGGCGCGGTGCACCGCGGCCCGGTGTGGCCGGCAATGCCCCGGGTTCAGGCCGCTTTGGCCTTGATCGCATGCGGGCCGGTCCATATAGTCTAATCCCTCTTTGTTTCCGGAGTTGGCTCGGCATGGCACGCGTTACCGTCGAAGATTGCGTCCTCAGGGTTCCCAACCGGTTCGATCTGGTGATGGTGGCCGCTCAGCGCGCCCGCGAGATCGCGTCCGGCGCGCCCCTGTCGGTCGACCGCGACAACGACAAGAACCCGGTGGTGGCGCTGCGCGAGATCGCCGACGAGACGGTGTCGGTCGACACGCTGCAGAATTCGCTGATCAAGGGGCACCAGAAGCGGGTCGAGAGCGAGGAGCCGGAGGAGGAGATCGTCGAGCTGATGGCGGGCGAGCACGGCTGGGCCGGCGCCGCCGACGGGTCGTCGATGCGCGACGACGACATCGAGGGCGAGGCGGAGGAGCTGGCCGCCGAGGACGACATGATGGGCGAGATGGACGCCGAGCCCGGTGAGGCTTTCGAGATGACCGAGGGCGACGTGGTTGGCGAGGACGCCGACAAGGACGCCGGCTGAGACGGGGGCCCCGCGGGGCGCTCCACGGCGGCGGGCGCCCACGTGGAGCGCCCCGCGGGGCCCCGGCTGCGACACCGTGTGCGACACCGACCATTTCCGCATCGACCAATCCTGACGATTCGAACCTGATGGCGCGTGTGGCGCCGGGTCGGAGCCGATGATCCGGCAATACGAACTCGTGGAACGCGTGAAGGCGTACGATCCCTCGGCCGACGAGGATCTGCTGAACCGCGCGTACGTGTTCTCCATGAAGGCCCACGGGTCGCAGACACGGGCGTCGGGCGACCCCTACTTCTCCCATCCCCTCGAAGTCGCCGGCATCCTCACCACCTTGAAGCTGGACACCGCGACCATCGTCACGGCCCTGCTCCACGACACGGTCGAGGATACGGTCGCGACGCTGGAGGACCTCAACCGGCTGTTCGGCCGCGAGGTCGCGCGTCTGGTGGACGGCGTGACCAAGCTGTCGCGTCTGGAGTTGCATTCGGAGCAGGCGAAGCAGGCGGAAAACTTCCGCAAGCTGGTGCTGGCGATGTCGGAGGACATCCGCGTCCTGCTGGTCAAGCTGGCCGACCGTCTCCACAACATGCGCACGCTCTTCCACCTGAAGAAGCCGGAGAAGCGCCGCCGCATCGCCCGCGAGACGCTGGAGATCTACGCGCCGCTGGCCGAGCGCATCGGCATGCACCAGGTCAAGGACGAGCTGGAGGATCTGGCGTTCGCGGAGCTGAACCCCGAAGCGCGGGACAGCATCCTCGCCCAGCTCGCCCGTCTGCGCTCGGAGGGCGAGGACCGGGTGGTCCGCATCATCGACGAGCTGACCCGGGTGATGCACGAGGACGGGCTGGCCGAGGTTCAGATCACCGGGCGCGAGA
Organism: Azospirillum sp. NS33; assembly: GCF_059703765.1. NCBI lineage: Bacteria > Pseudomonadati > Pseudomonadota > Alphaproteobacteria > Rhodospirillales > Azospirillaceae > Azospirillum > Azospirillum sp. NS33. The sequence goes on from NZ_BAAKJB010000002.1 coordinate 59,512, forward strand.
AGACGCCCTATTCCATCTGGCGCAAGCTGCAGCTCAAGAACGTCAGCTTCGAACAGCTCTCCGACATCATGGCGTTCCGGGTCGTGGTGGACACGGTGGGCGAGTGCTACCAGGCGCTGGGCATCATCCACAGCCACTATCCCGTGGTGCCCAGCCGCTTCAAGGACTACATCTCCACCCCGAAGCCGAACGGCTACAAGAGCATCCACAGCGGCGTCATCGGCCCGGAGCGCAACCGCATCGAGGTGCAGATCCGCACCCGCGACATGCACGAGGTGTCGGAGCTGGGGGTCGCCGCCCACTGGGCCTACAAGCAGGGCCAGCCGCGCCAGGGCGCGCGCGAGTACCGCTGGCTGCGCGAGCTGCTGGACATCCTTGAGCACGCCCAGAAGCCCGAGGAGTTCCTGGAGCACACCAAGCTCGAGCTGTTCCAGGACCAGGTCTTCTGCTTCACCCCCAAGGGTGACCTGATCGCCTTGCCGCGCGGCGCCACGCCGGTGGACTTCGCCTACGCCGTCCATTCCGAGGTGGGCGACCATTGCGTGGGGGCGAAGATCAACGGCCGCATGCTGCCGTTGCGCACGCAGCTCCAGAACGGCGACCAGGTCGAAATCATCACCTCCAAGGCGCAGTCGCCGGTCCCGGGGTGGGAGCGCTTCGTCGTCACCGGCAAGGCGCGGGCGCGCATCCGCAAGTTCCTGCGCACCCAGCAGCGCTCGCAGTACGTGGAGCTGGGCCGCGCCATCCTGCAGCGCCAGTTCCGCCAGGAAGGCTACGACTTCACCGAAAAGGCGCTGGAGGGGGCGCTCAAGATCTTCCAGCAGCCCTCGGCCGAGGACATCATGGCGGCCGTCGGGTCCGGCCTTCATTCCGGGCGCGAGGTGTTCCACGCGGTCTTCCCCGGGCACAAGCCGCAGAACCAGACGCCGCCCCGCGACGTCGAGGAGCGGGCGGCCACCCTGGTCAAGCCCAAACCGAAGACCAAGGGCAAGGAAGCGCCGCTGCCCATCCGCGGCCTGATCCCGGGGATGGCGGTGCACTACGCCCGGTGCTGCCACCCCCTGCCGGGCGACCGCATCGTCGGCATCATCACCACCGGCAAGGGGGTGACGATCCACACCATCGATTGCGAGACGCTGGAGAGCTTCAACGACACGCCGGAGCGCTGGATCGACGTCGCCTGGGACGTCGGTGACGCCGCCGACGACCACGTCGGCCGCATCAACGTGGTGGTGGCCAACGAGCCGGGCGGACTCGGCACCCTGTCCACGGTGATCGGCAAGAACGGCGGCAACATCACCAACCTGAAGATCACCAACCGCAACACGGATTTCTTCGAGTTGCTGATCGACATCGACGTCAAGGACGCGAAGCACCTCACCAACATCATGGCGGCGCTGCGCGCCACGCCGGTCATCAACACCGTGGACCGCGCCCGCGGCCGCTGACGACCGCGTCGCTGGCCGGCCTCATGGTCCGTCGCTGCGGATCAACGCCCGCAGCAGAGGCGGGTCGTCCCACGGCACGTCGTGGTGGGCGGCGTGCAGGTGCGGGCTCGCCGGGTCGCGCCGCCATTCCCCGGGAAACAGGGTGATCCGCCCGACCCGGGGCGGTGGTCCCGCCGGCGCCGGGGTGCCCGCCAGGGCGGCGAGCAGGGCGGCGCAGAGATCCGCACCCAGCAGCGGGCCGAGATGCGTGGTGACCGTGGGCCGGGCGTTGAACTCGAGCAGGTGGGCCCGTGCGGTGCCGCGCTCCAGCATGAAGTCGACTCCGCCGAACCCGCTGAATCCGAAGCGCGCCACGACCACCTGCGCCGCGGCGAGGAGGTCGGGGCGGTCCACGGGCTCGGCGACGGTGGTCGGCCCGTTGGGTCGCCCTTCGCGCTTTGCGTACGCGAACGCGGCCAGCATCCGGCCGCGCTGCGCGACCAGGCTGACGGAGGCGGGGTCGCCCTCGATCCATGCCTGGACGACGGCGACCCCTTCGCCGCGGAGCGTCACGCCGGCCGGCGCGAGCGGCTCGAAGGCGTTCTCCACCTCGGCCAGCGCCGCCAGGGCGCGGGCATCATCGGCCCGGCGCACGCCGGCGCCGCCGGCGGTGCCGTCGCGCTTCACCGCCACCGGATAGCCGATCTGGGCGGCCGCCGTGCACAGGTCGGCCCCGCGCCGCACCGCGCGTTGCGCGGGGATGAGGCAGCCGGGAAGGGCGGGGGCGTCGGCGAAGTAGGACCGTCGCCGGGTGTCGCGGTAATGGCGCGGATCGCCCAGCGACGCCATCAGCGCCTGACCCACCGCCCGCGCCTCCTCGTCGGGTGCGGCCGCGCACTCGACGGCGAGGTGGTGGAGTTGCTGGACCGCCGCCTCGTCGCACGGCACGACGAAGTCCAGTCCCCAGCGCCCGTGAATCGCGCGCAGGGCGGCCCACAGTGCGATGGTGGTCACCGGAGGGGCCAGGTCGGCACGGCGGTCGACGAAGCGGCTCTGGGCGACCAGGCTGTCGCCCGGGCTGCACACGGTCACGGTGGCCCCGGTCGCCTTCAGCGCCCGGGGGAGGCGGGCGGCACTGACCCAGTCGCGGCCGACGGATACGAGGACGATGTTCATTCGGCGTACGGTCTGGCGGTGACGGTGCCGTCCGGCTGGGCGGCGGCCAAAGCGCTACCATATCCGATCCAGGGCGGCGGCTTCGGGAGAACATGCGTGGGGTTGGTTCTGGGGGGTGGAAACCCGCTGCGGCACATCGCCGTCGCCTATGTCAACCGGGCGCTCATCCTGGCCTGCGTCCTGTTCTTCGTGACGGGGGTGCGGCCGGAGCCGTTCGCCTTCGTGCCGGCCTATGTCTACGGCGTCGGCGAGCTGGCGGGGCCGCTGCCGACGGTCGACGCCTGGCGCGGGCTGTTCGGGCATGTCCTGGTGCACGGCGACCTCCTGCACCTCCTGACCAACATGGTGGCGCTGTGGGTGTTCGGCGACAGCGTGGAGGACGCGCTGGGGCACCTCCGCTACCTCGTGTTCTTCTTCGCCTGCGCCGCGGTGGGGGCGCTCACCGAGGGGTGGATGGCGGCCGAGCCGCTGCGCCCCGTGGTGGGGGCCAGCGGCGCGATCTCCGGCGTCATGGGCGCCTACCTCCTGCTGCACCCCAACGCCAAGATCCTGCTGCTGCTGTTCTTCCGCATTCCGCTGCTGCTGCCGGCCTCCGTGGTGGTCGGCGGCGACCTCGCCGCGAACCTGGCGATGGTGCTGTTGCCGCCGCTGCCGGGCGTCGACGCCGACGGCGTCGCCTGGGGCGCCCATCTCGGCGGATTCGCGGCGGGGATGGTTCTGCTGGCGCCCTTCAAGCGGCGCGGCGTGCCATTGTTCCTGCCGGCCGAGGCCTACCCGGCCGTCCCCTTTCCACGCCTGCAGACGGTCATCGTCGACCTGTTCCCCGGGCCGCACGTCCCTCCCGCGGGATTCGGCATCGCCGGGCGGACCGCCGCGGCGGCGAAGGCGGTGGTCTACTTCGGCGTCGTCGCCGTGCTGCTGTGGACGCTGTAGTTGCCATGTCCGCCGCCAGGGGCGACACTGCGCGCCGTGCGGCAGCGGTCCGCGACACGAGGGAACGAGAGAGGGCGGCCATGGTGCATGCGGCGATCCCACCGGTGCTGGGCGTGATCGGCGGCAGCGGTGTCTACGACATCGACGGGCTGGAGAACACGCGCTGGGTCCGCGTCGACAGCCCCTTCGGCGAGCCGTCGGACGAGCTGCTGATGGGCGAGTTGGACGGCCAGCCGCTGGTCTTCCTGCCACGCCACGGCCGCGGGCACCGCGTGCCGCCGTCGGAACTGAACTCGCGGGCCAACATCGACGTCCTCAAGCGCGCCGGCGTGACCGAGATCCTGTCGGTGTCGGCGGTCGGCTCGCTGAAGGAGCACCTGCCGCCGGGCACCTTCGTGGTGGTCGACCAGTTCATCGACCGCACCTTCGCGCGCCCCAAGTCGTTCTTCGGCACCGGCCTCGTGGCCCATGTGGCGCTCGGCCACCCGGTCTGCGGCCGCCTCGGCGACGCCATCGAGGGGGCGTTGAAGACCCTCGACATCAAGTACCAGCGGGGCGGCACCTACATGGTGATGGAGGGCCCGCAGTTCTCGACCATGGCGGAGTCCGAGCTGTACCGGAGCTGGGGCTGCGACGTGATCGGCATGACCAACATGCCCGAGGCCAAGCTCGCCCGCGAAGCGGAGATGTGCTACGCGACGGTGGCCATGGTCACCGATTACGACTGCTGGCATCCCGACCACGACCACGTGACCGTGGACGCCGTCATCAAGGTGCTGGTGGCAAACGCCGAACGGGCCCGGGCGCTGGTGACGGCGCTGGCGCCGGCCCTGCGCGGGCGCACCGCGTGCTGCGACAAGGGCTGCCACACCGCGCTCGACAACGCGGTCATGACGGCGCCCGACAAACGGGATGCCGATCTCGTGAGGAAACTCGACGCGGTGGCCGGGCGCGTGCTCCGCTGACCGGACCGGGCGCCGCCGCTGTGACGGCGCCCGTCATCGTCACGGGCGCCCGCCGACATGCGCGCCCGTCCGTCATGCGCGCCCGTCCGCCCTCGTCCCGTGGGCGCCGTGCCGGGCGTCAGTGGCGGGTGCGGGCCGCGTTGACGTAGACGCCGTCACCGACGACCCCGAACAGGGCGTCGTCACCGGCCTCTTCGACCAGGTCGTCGTATTCCTGGGGGTCGATCAGCGCGAAGATGGAGGCGGTGCCCTCGGCGTCGAGGTCGCAGGCGACGACGCGGCCGAAGGCCTCCACCGAGGTGAAGAAGACCTCGGGCAGCGCCATGGCTTCCAGCTCCATGGCCACGCGGCACTCGATCTGGTGGGCGATCACGGCGGGCAGGCCGGCCCGCAGGTCGGCGGCCTGGGCGGCCCAGAGGACACGCTTGACGGGCGTCGCCGGGCGCGCGTCCTCGGACTCGCCGGTTTCCGGGGCAGTGGCGAGAGCAATCATCCGGGAGACCAGGTTGGACGAGTTCGACAGGCGCATCGGGACCTCCGTTGTGGGCGGCCCCACATTCGTCCAAGGCCCGTTAATGCAGGCTTAAGACGGATGGTGGCAGGAGGCTTACCACCTCGGAGTTAAGGCATATGACAAAGCACCGAGGCGGTCAATAGCGGAACCGGGCCGCGGGGGCCCTCGGGGGCAGGGCGCCGTCGCGCGTCGCAAGCTCGGCGTGGGCCGCGGCGATGCGGGCGGCGACACGGGCGTTGTTGGCGATCAGGGCGGCGTTGGCGTCGAGGCTGCGGCCATCGGTGAGGTCCGTCACCCGGGCCAGCAGGAAAGGGGTGAGCGCGGCGCCGCCGATCCCGTCCGCTGCCGCGGCTTCCAGTGCCAGGGTGATCGCGCGTTCCGCCTCCTCGGCGGCGATGGCGGCGTCCTCCGGGACCGGCACCGCCACGAGCACGCCGCCGTCGAGGCCGAGGCGCCACTTGGCGTGCAGCACGCGCGCCACCTCGTCCGCGCTGTCGCAGCGCTGCGCCACCGCCAGGCCGGAGGAGCGGGCGTAGAAGGCGGGGAGGGTGTCGGTGCCGAACCCCAGCACCGGCACGCCGCGGGTTTCCAGATATTCCAGCGTCTTGGGCAGGTCGAGGATGGCTTTGGCGCCGGCGCAGACGACGCAGACGTCGGTGCGCGCCAGTTCCTCCAGGTCGGCGGAGATGTCGAAACTGGTTTCGGCGCCGCGGTGCACGCCGCCGATGCCGCCGGTGGCGAACACCGCGATGCCGGCGAGCCCGGCCGCGATCATCGTCGCCGCCACCGTGGTCGCCCCGTCGGCCCGCGTCGCCAGGGCCACGGGAAGGTCGCGCCGGCTCAGCTTGCGCACCGCCCGCCCGCCGGTGGCGAGCCGTTCCAGGTCATCGCCGTCCAGGCCGATGCGGATGCGGCCGTCGAGCACGGCGACGGTCGCCGGCACCGCCCCTTCGGCGCGCACCGCCGCTTCCAGCGCGCGTGCGGTGTCCAGGTTGCGGGGGTGGGGCATGCCGTGGGCGATCACCGTGGATTCCAGGGCGACCACCGGTGCCCGGCGGGCCAGGGCGTCGGCAACCTCGGGCGCGATGGACAGATAGTCGTGCATGGTCCCTTCCCGTCGGCGGGGTGGCGCGGTGCCACCGCGCGCAGAATGCGGGTCGCCGCGCCCTTGCGCAAGAGCCCGCCACCGTCGCGATCTGAAATATGGGGCAACAAACAATACCCGTCGGTGCGGTCCAAATACTGGGTGGCACGCCACAAGACGAGCGGACGCCCCGCCGGTTTACCGGGACCGGCGGTTTTTGCTATGATCCGGTGTCAGCGGGGGGCGGGGCGACGGTGGCCTGTGCAGGGCCGGGGCACGGGCGCCCGCGTGCGGGCGCGGCGCGGGTGGGGGCGACAACGGCAGACGCAACCAGGGAGGAAGCCATGCTGACGTACCGCGACATGGTGGCGTTCTATTCCGGACCGCAGTCCCGGGAATGGGAGGCGGTTCTGCGGCTGCTCGGGCACGTCCCCGACGACGGCGACGGCGACGGCGACGGCGACCGCGATGGCGGCGGCGCGGCCGCGGCCGATCGGCGGGACTCCCCCGGGTCGCCCGCCCGCCGGTTCCGTCCCGGCGATCTGCGGGCCAGCCGTGCCGGCAGCGGCCGCTAGGAGGCGCCGTGTTGGCGCCATGGGCGCCACGTGACATAGTGGCGGCATGAGCGCCGCACGACCCGTCGTGTCCACTGTCCGGCCGGCCGACTCGCATCCCGAGCGCTGGGTCCGGGTGACCCCCGAAGGGCTTTTCGTGGTGCCCGGCGGATTCCACGTGGACCCGCTGCGGCCGGTGGAGCGGGCGGTGATCACCCACGGTCATTCCGACCACGCCCGGCCGGGACACCGCCATGTGCTCGCCACGCCGCCGACGCTGGCCATCATGCGCCAGCGCCTGGGCGAGGGGGCGGGGAGCAGCCTGCAGGCGCTGGACTGTGGCGTGCCGCTGCGGGTCGGCGACACCACGGTGCGGCTGATGCCGGCCGGCCACGTGCTGGGCAGCGCCCAGGTGGTGATCGAGCACGCCGGCGCGCGGGTCGTCGTGTCCGGCGACTACAAGCGGGTGGCCGACCGCACCTGCGCCCCGTTCGAGCCGGTGCCCTGCGATGTCTTCGTCACCGAGGCGACCTTCGCGCTGCCGGTGTTCCGTCATCCCCCCGACACCGGGGAGATCGCGCGCCTGCTGCATTCCCTGACGGTGTTCCCGGAGCGCACCCACGTGGTGGGCGTCTACGCGCTCGGGAAATGCCAGCGCGTGCTGAGCCTGCTGCGGGCCGCCGGCTACGACCGCCCGGTCTACCTGCACGGCGCGCTGCCGCCCATGTGCGAGATCTACGCCGGGTTCGGGGTGGCGCTGGGCGAGCTGCGGCCGGCCACCGTCGCCGCCAGGGACGAGCTGCGCGGCGCCCTGGTGCTGGCCCCGCCGGGCGCCATCGCCGACCGCTGGGCGCGCCGGCTCAGCGATCCGGTGGTGGCCATGGCGTCGGGCTGGATGCGGGTGCGCCAGCGGGCGCGCCAGCGCGGCGTGGAGCTTCCGCTGGTGATCTCCGACCACGCCGACTGGGACGAGCTGGTGCGCACCCTGGAGGACGTCGGCGCGCCGGAGGTGTGGGTCACCCACGGGCGGGAGGAGGCGCTGGTCCACCAGGCCGGCCGCATGGGCATCCGCGCCCGCGCCCTGGCCCTGATCGGCTTCGAGGAGGAGGGGGCGTGAAGCGGTTCGCCGCGCTGATCGACGCGCTGGTCTTCATGCCCTCGCGCAACGGCAAGATCCGCCTGCTGGCCGACCACTTCGCCCACACCCCGGACCCGGACCGCGGCTGGGCGCTGGCCGCCCTCACCGAGACGCTGGTGTTCCGCGAGGCGAAGCCGGCGGCGATCCGGGCGCTGGTGCTGTCGCGGGTCGATCCGGAGCTGTTCGCCTGGTCCTACGACTACGTCGGCGACCTCGCCGAGACGGTGGCGTTGATCTGGCCCGGCGGGCCGGAGCACGGGCACCCCGATGGCCTGCCCGGCGATCCGCCCAGCCTGGACACCGTGGTGCGGGCGCTGCGCGAGGCCCGCCGCGGCGATGTGATCGGTCTGCTCGAGGGCTGGCTGGACCGCCTCGACGCGTCGGGGCGCTTCGCGCTGCTCAAGCTGATCACCGGGGCCCTGCGGGTGGGCGTCTCGACCCGCCTCGCCAAGACCGCACTGGCCGGCTGGGGCGGGGTGGAGCCCCACGCCATCGACGAGTGCTGGCATGGCCTGAGCCCGCCCTACGAGGACCTGTTCGCCTGGCTGGAGGGGCGGGCCGGGCCGCCGGTGCCGGCCGGTGGCGCCGGCTTCCGGCCGCTGATGCTGGCCACGCCGCTGGAGGAGGACGCCACCGCCGGCGTTGACCCTGCCGCCTACTGCGCGGAGTGGAAGTGGGACGGCATCCGCGTGCAACTGGTGGCGCGCGGCGGCGAGCGGCGGATCTACAGCCGCACCGGCGACGACATCTCCGGCGCGTTCCCCGACGTGACCGACCACATGAGCTTCGACGCCGTGCTGGACGGCGAGCTGCTGGTGGTCCGCGACGGGGTGGTGGCGCCCTTCAACGACCTGCAGCAGCGCCTCAACCGCAAGGCCGTCACGGCCCGGACCCTGCGCGAGTACCCGGCCTTCGTCCGCCTGTACGACATCCTGTTCGACGGTGCCGACGACCTGAGGCCGCTGCCCTTCGTGGAGCGCCGGGCGCGGCTGGAGCGCTGGGCGGTGGCGACCGGGCCGCGGCGGATGGACCTGTCGCCCCTGGTGCCGTTCGCGCGGTGGGAGGAATTGGCGGCCCTGCGCGACGGGGCGCGGGAGGCCGGCATCGAGGGGTTGATGCTGAAGCGCCGCGACAGCCCGTACGTGGCGGGACGGCCGAAAGGGCCGTGGTTCAAGTGGAAGCGCGGCGCCCTGACCCTCGACGCGGTGCTGATGTACGCCCAGCGCGGCCACGGCAAGCGCTCCAGCTTCTACTCCGACTTCACCTTCGGGGCGTGGCGCGGCGACTCGCTGGTGCCCGTCGGCAAGGCCTATTTCGGCTTCACCGACGCCGAACTGGTGGAACTGGACCGCTGGGTGCGCGCCAACACGGTGCGCCGCTTCGGTCCGGTGCGGGAGGTCGCGCCGGGCCTGGTCCTGGAGGTCGCCTTCGACAGCGTCCACCGCTCCGGCCGCCACAAGAGCGGGGTGGCCATGCGATTCCCGCGCGTCCACCGCATCCGCTGGGACAAGCCGGCCGCCGAGGCCGACCGGCTGGAGACCTTGGAGCGGATGATCGTCGGGTAGGCCGGTGCGGCATGGCCGGCCGGGATGGCTGCCCTGCAGGGCCGGCGCTTCCGCATCGTGGAACGGATGGTCAGTATCGCTGTCTCACAATCGCGACACGCGGGGAGAGCGCCGGTGGACGGAGGCCATCACGTCGAGGCCGAGGAGCGCGACGGCGGGTACCTGACGGTTGGCACCCCGGCCTTCCGCCGCGCCCGCTTCAGCCTGTTCGTCGCCGGGTTCTCGACCTTCGCCACGCTCTACTGCGTGCAGCCGCTGATGCCCTCCTTCGCCGAGGAGTTCGCGGTCAGCCCGGCGGACAGCAGCCTCGCCCTGTCGCTCTCCACCGGCGCGCTCGCCTTCGCCATGCTCGTGGCCGGGGCGCTGTCCGACGCCTGGGGCCGCAAGCCGGTGATGCTGGCCTCGCTGCTGGCGTCGGGCGTGCTGGGGCTGGCCGCGGCGGCGGCCCCGGACTGGCACTGGCTGCTGGTGGTGCGCACCCTGGAGGGGGTGGCGTTGAGCGGGCTGCCGGCGGTGGCGATGGCCTATGTCAGCGAGGAGGTCGACCCCAAGGCTGCCGGGGTGACCATGGGGCTCTACATCGGCGGGACGGCGCTGGGCGGGATGTCCGGCCGCGTGCTCACCGCCACCGTCGCGGATCTCGCGGACTGGCGCATGGCGATGGCGGCGGTCGGTCTGCTGGGGCTGGCGGCGGGGCTCGTGCTGTGGCGGGGCCTGCCGGCGTCGCGCCGATTCGTGCGGCGCCCGCCGGGGCTGGGCGAGCTGGCGGCGGGCTGGCGCGCCCATCTCGGCGACCCCGGCCTGCTCGGCCTGTTCGCCCTGGCCTTCCTGATGATGGGCGGCTTCGTCACCATCTACAATTACACCGGGTTCCGGCTGATGGCGGCGCCGTTCGACCTGCGCCCGGCGGCGGTGGGGGCGATCTTCCTGGTCTATGTCGCCGGCGTGGTCGGCTCGCCCTGGTTCGGCGCGTTGGCCGGCCGCCATGGCACCGGACGGGTGCTGCTGGCGGCGGTCGTGCTGACCCTGGCCGGGCTGGTGGTGATGGAGCCGCCGTCGGTCATCGCCGTCGTCGCCGGGCTGGCGCTCTTCACCTTCGCCTTCTTCGGTGCCCACGCCATCGCCAGCGGCTGGATCGGTCAGCGCGCCCGCACCGCGCGGGCCCAGGCCACGGCCCTTTATCTCTTCAGCTACTACATGGGATCGACCCTGGCCGGCTACGCCGGGGGCCTGTTCTGGAGCGCGTGGGGATGGACCGGCGTGGCCGGCTTCGTCGCCGCGCTGCTGCTGGTGGCGGTGGCCATCGCCGCCCGCCTGTGGGCGGCGGCGCGGCGCGGGTCACCGCCGGCGTGAGGATCAGGCCGCCAGCAGGGCGGCGTCGACGGGGCGCCGGCTCAGCGCCGAGTTGCCGAAGCGCCGGTCGGCGGTGATCTCGCGGCCCACCCAGTCGGGCAGGGGCAGCGGCTGGTCCGGCCGGTCCAGCTCCACCTCGGCGATCACCAGGCCGCTGTTGGCACCGTGGAAGACATCGACCTCCCACACCAGCCCCTGGTGGGGGATGCGGTAGCGGGTCTTCTCGAGCCGGGCCTCGGCGCAGCTGTGGCGCAGGACCTCGGTCGCGAACGCCGCGCCGATCTCCCACTCCAGTTCGGTGCGGACGCCCCCGGCCGGGCGTGTCTTCATGGTGAGGAACGCCTTGGCGCCGACCACCCGGACGCGCACTGTCTGGGTGCTGACGCAGGGCAGATAGCCCTGCAGAATGCGTTCGCCCCCGTGGCAGAGATGGGTGATGTCGCGCGCGACCAGGAACCTCCGCTCGATCTCCAGCGGCATGGCTCGCCCCCCCGTCCGGTGTTCCCCGGGCGCGGAGCATAGTCCTTCGTCCACGTTCGGTCCAGCGCCCGTTGCAGAATGCAAATGCGACCGCCGGCCGCGTGTCGGCGCGGTAACACAGCGGGCGCGGTGTCCGGGCGATTGCCGCGCCTGGCGCGGTGTCCGGGCGATTGCCGCGCCCCGGTGCGGCGACTAGAGTGCCCGGCGACGGGGGCCGCCGGGCCCGCGGCTGGAGAGGGAGTGACGACGTGGCGACCATCGGGATCGTGCTCGGCCGGTTTCACCGTGCGCAGGGTGAGGAAATGCTGGACGAGGCGCGCGGCGTGGCCGGGCGCCTGGGCCTGTCGGTGGGGGCCGAGGTGTGGGTCCCCGGGTCGATGGAAAAGCCACTGGCGGTCAAGCGCCTGCTGATGCGCGACGACATCGACGCGGTGGTCGCTCTGGGCATCATCGAACGGGGCGAGACCGATCACGGCCTGGTGATGGGCCACGCGGTGGTCGGCAGCCTGATCGGCCTGCAGCTGGAGTTCATGAAACCGGTCGGCGTCGGCATCCTCGGCCCGGGCATCCATCCCTCGCAGATCGCGCCGCGGGTGCGCCCCTACGCCGCCGCCGCCGTCGAGGCCGCCGCGGCGATGCTGGCGACCGCCTGACCGCCTGACCGCCTGACCGCCGCCACCGCCGCCACCGCCGCCCGACCGCCGCGCCGGTCCGCCCGGGCAACACGATGTTAACGGGTGGGGCCCTACAGACGGGCGACACCCGCGAGTCGGCGGGAGGACGCGGCGGACGCGGAGCGGACGGTGGACGTGACTTCATCCCTTGGGCAGGGCGACCGGCTCGGCACCGGCTCGGCCGCGCCGCGCCGGGTGCGCGCCCGGACCATCGTCCTGCCCGGGTTGTTGCTGCTGGTGCTGGGCATGACGGCCATCCTCGGCCTGTTGGCCTTCGCCGCCGAGCGCCAGGACCGCATCGCCGCGGAGACCGCGGCGCGGGTCGTCCGCTCGGTCCTCGCCGGCGAGCGCCGGATTCTGGAGGTCGCCGCGGCGGACCACGCCGGTTGGCCCGGCGGCGTCACGGAGCCGCTGGGCGGCCACGAGCGCGCCGCCACCGACACCTTCCTGATCGGCGATGACGGTGCCGTGCTGACCGCCACCCGGCTGGGCCGGCCGGTCGGCCCCGACCGCTTCGCGCGACTCGGCCCCGGGGCGCGGCGGCTGGTCGGCCGCGCCCGGGGCGGCCAGGGGGCGGTGTCCGGTACGGTGGCGGCGCCGGCCGGTGCGGCCGGGGCGGTGGCGGGCGCCGACGACCTCGTCCTGCTGGCCGCCGTGGACGCGTCGGACGGCCACGCACCGGGTGCCGTCCTGGTGCTCGCGCGCCGGCTCGACGGCGCCGCGCTGGCCGGGGTCGGCGCCGCGTTCGGATTCGACGGCCTGCGGTTCGTGGCCGGGGCGGCCGGTGGCAGCGGCGACGAGAGCCGCGGCGGGGTGGCCCTGGCGGGCCCGGACGGCGCGGTGATCGGCCATGTCCGGTGGGAGCCGTCGCAGCCGGGAGCGCTGATGATGGAGCGCATGGTGCCGTCGGTGCTGCTGGTCATGGCGGCGATGGCGGTGCTGGCCTTCGTCATCATCCGCCGGGCGCTGGGGGCGGCGGCTGCGGTGGACCGCGCCGCCGGCCTGGTCGCCGCCGCCGGCCGCGATCTGGAGGAGAGCCGGCAGCGCCTGCGCGACTTCGCCGAGGCCGCCTCCGACTGGTTCTGGGAGACCGGGCCCGACCACCTCTACACCTATGTGTCGGAGCGCCTGGCGGCGCTTCTGGAGGGCGACCCCGCCGCGGCGTTCGGGCGGTCGCTGGGGGACCTCGGCCGGCTGGTCGAGGACGCCCGGTCGTGGCGGGAGACCGCCGCCGACATCGCCGCCCGCCGCCCCTTCCGCGACCTCGAGGTGACGCTGCCCGGCGGGGCGGCGGGCACGCGCATCCTGCGCCTCAGCGGGCGTCCCGTGCACGACGCCGAGGGGCGGTTTCTCGGCTACCGCGGGACCGGGGTCGACGTCACGGCGGAGACCCTGGCGCAGATCGAGGCGCGCTTCCTGCAGACCCTGCTGCGCGATGCGCTGGACAGCGTCTCCGAAGGTTTCGTCCTGTTCAACCCGGAGGGCCGGCTTCTGCTGTGCAACGCGCGCTACCGCCAGGCCTACCCGACCATCGCCGACGTCCTGGTGCCGGGCGTGTCGTTCGAGGAGATCCTTCGTGTGGCGGCGGAGCGCGGCGGCTACGAGGACGCGCGCCAGGACATGGGATCGTGGATCGAGGATCGCATGCGCCGCCACCTCGCCCCGGGCGGGCCGGTCGACCGGCGCCTGTCGGACGGCCGCTGGTACCGCATCAGCGAGCACGCCACCGGCAGCGGCGGCATCGTCAAGATCCTCATGGACATCACCGAGCTGAAGCTGCGCGAGGAGGAGCTGGCGGGGCAGACGGGACGGCTGCGGGCGACCCTGCGCAGCATCAGCCAGGGGATCTGCATGGTCGACGCCGGCGGCCGGCTCGCCGCCTGGAACGACGACTTCGCCCGGCTGCTCGGCGTGCCCGAGGTGCTGGTCGTGTTCGGCACGCCGCTGGCCGACCTCCTGGCCCACACCGGAAGTCCGGCGGTGGCGGCGGCGCTGGACCCCGGCCCGAACCCCGACACCGGCGCCGAAGCGGGGCGCCGCGCCCCGCTGGCGGTGGGGGACCGTTTCCTGGAGGTCCGGCGCTCGCCCATCCCGGAGGGCGGATTCGTCGCCACCCTCACCGACGTCACCGACCGCCTGCACGCCGAGCGGGAGATGCAGCGCGCGCAGAAGATGGAAGCGGTGGGCCGGATGGCCGGCGGCGTCGCCCACGAGTTCAACAACCTGCTGACCGCGATCGGCGGCTTCGCCCGGCTGGCCGAGCGCCACCCCGACGAGCCGGTCCGGGTGCTGACCTGCGCACGCGAGATCGCCAAGGCGTCCGACCGCGCCGCCGCGCTGACCGGCCAATTGCTGGACTTCAGCCGGCGCCGGCCGGCCGAGGAAACCGAGGTGGTCCGGCTGTCGGCGCTGCTCGGCGACCTCAGGGTCTTCCTGAAACCCCTGCTGGGCGCCGGCATCGACATCGTGCTGGACATCCGCGACCCCGCGGTCTGCACCGTCGCCAACCCGGTGACCCTCAACCAGGCCCTGCTGAACCTCGCCATCAACGCCCGCGACGCCATGGGGGAGGGCGGCACCCTGACGGTCACCCTGGACAGCGTCGTTCCCGACGCCGCCTTCCTGGCCCGCCACGAGGCGGTGCGGCCGGGCCGCTACGCCGTGCTCCGCGTCAGCGACACCGGCGGCGGCGTGCCCGCCGACCTGCGCGACCGCATCTGGGAGCCGTTCTTCACCACCAAGGGACCGGGCAAGGGCACGGGCCTCGGCCTGTGGATGGTCTACGGCACCGCGCGCCAGGCCGGCGGCGCGGTGGAGCTGGAGAGCGAGCCCGGCCGCGGCGCCGCCTTCTCGGTGTACCTGCCGGCCGCCGCCCCCGCCCCGGCGGCGGACGCCGCCGCCACCACCGCCACCCTGGCGGAGGGCGAGACCGCGGCGGTGCTGCTGGTCGACGACGAGGAGTCGGTGCGGTCCTATCTGCGCCTGGTGCTGGAAGAGGCGGGCTGTGTCGTGACCATGGCGGGCGACGGGGTCGAGGCGCTGGAGCGCTTCGACGAGGGCGGCGGGCTGTTCGACCTGGTGGTCAGCGACGTCGCCATGCCGCGGATGAACGGCGCCGACCTCGCCCGGGCGTTGGCGGAGCGGAACCCGGACCTGCCCATCCTCTTCCTCACCGGCTACGCCTCGCGCGCCGCCGCCCGCGGGCTCACCGCCGGGCCGTCGCGCCGCCTGCTGATGAAACCCGTCGGTCCCGACGCGCTGGTGGCCGCGGTCCGAGCCCTGATCGCCCAATGATCCGTTTCGACCCGCCGAGTGGAGGCTGACCATGGCGTCGGACAGCGACCTGCCCCAGGCGCCCGATGGCGACCGCGATGCCGACGGCCCGGGCGAGCCCCTGGAGTGCCGCGCGGCGGACGACCTCTACACGCCCCAGGCCCGGGAGAGCATCGGCCGGTTCTGCGAGCGCCTGCTCAACGAGAACGCGCTGACCCCGACCGAGGTGCTGCACGGGCCGCGCCACCAGACCACCCTGTCCAACCAGCCGCTGTTCGTCGGCATCCTGCAGCAGGTCGACCGGACCATGCAGCGCGCCATGGGGTCCATCGACCACCTGGTCAACGACGTCGCCCGGCTGACCCGCGAGCGGGTCAAGGAGTGGAGTGTGCCGACGCTGACCCCGGCGTCCTACGGCGAGACCATCGGCCGGGTTCTGGCGACGGCGCAGGCGTTCCAGGCCCGCTTCGTCGCCGACGCCGCGCTGACCCAGCACCTCCAGGCCAGCCGGACCTTCGCCGAGAAGGCGGCGCTGCTGGTCGAACTGGCCGCCGGCACCGGAGACGCCGACGCCCTCGCCCCGATCGACCGCCTGCTGGGGGAGATCGTGCGCTGCGAGGCCGGCATGGCGTCGGTCGCCGGCGACCTGCCCTTCGACATCCTGGTCGACGCGATCACCGCCCTGGTCACCGGCGACCGCGCCCTGGAGGAGGACGCGCCGGCGCTGCTGCGCGATCTGGAGCGGCTGATGCGCCGGACGGCGACGCCCGCCCTGACCGACGGCTTGCTGGTGGCGCTGCGCCGCACGCTCGGCCGCCCCGACCGCCTGACCACGACCAGCCGCGGCGACCTCCTGGTGGTGGAGACGGTGCAGCGCGAGGCCCTGGCGCTGGGGGCGTTGGCGGACCGGCTGCGCGGCCCGGATGGCTTTCTGGGCGGGCCGCGCACCGCGGCCTCGATCGAGCGGCGGATGTCCCTGCTGATCAACGAGGACACCCTGCCGGAGCTGGTTAAGGGCCGCAGCTATGTGGAGAGGTTGGAGATCCTGTTCATGGTCAAGGCGATGCCCCTGGCCGCGACCTCGGCGCGGGCGGTCGACGCCTACCTGAAGCAGTATTTCGAGAGCCGCGACTTCGCCGGCCGCCTGCTCGACTGCTGGAAGGACCGGGTGGGCAAGCTGAAGGGCCTGGCCGGGGTGCAGCGGCTGGTCCTGGCCTCCCCCTTTCCCGAGGACGAGCGCGCCGCCCTGGCCGACCAGCTCGACGAGATCCAGAGCGCGTTCATCCGCACCCAGCGCCTGCTGGCCCCCTTCGCCGCGAAGGCCGACCCGCCCCCCGACCGCGTCCTCGATCTGCTGAAGCTGGCCGCCGACAACGCCTTCTGCCAGGGCCGGAGCCGTGTCGCCGTGGCCCGGGTGCTGTACCGCCAGGTCCACCGGCCGCGCTTCCTGCGGCCCTTCCTGCTGTCGGCGGGCGGCGCCAAGGACCGGGCGCCCCGCGCCGCCTGGCTGCGCGGCGTCTTGGCCGCCCTGGGGCTGCCGTTCCTGGACCTCGCCGCGGTCACCGTCCTGCTGGTCGACGACGAGGAGGGGCTGCGCGCCTACGGGGAGTCGGTGCTTCGCGAGCTGGGCATCGGCACCGTGGAGACGGCGGTGGACGGGCGCGACGCCCTGGACCGCTTCGCCGCCGACCCGGACCGCTACCACCTCATCGTCTGCGACTGGATGATGCCCCAGGTCAGCGGGCTGGAGGTGCTGGAACAGGTGCGTGCGACCCGCCCCGACCTGCCGTTCCTGATGGTCACCGCGCTGGCCACCCGCAAGGCGGTGGAGCGCGCCCTGGCCAGCAACGTGTCCGCCTACATCGCCAAGCCGTTCACGCCGGAACAGCTGGAGGAAAAGACGCTGCTGGTGTTGACCCAAGGGGATGCGCCCCAAGGATAAGGGGACGGGCCGCGGCATGGCAGGACTGCGGCGGCGGCGGGCCGGTGGCGGCGGCGGGCCGGGGCTTGGCCCTTCACAAGCCGACCTCCTTGTGTATAGTGCCGCAACATTTAGCGGGGAGACGGGCAATGGCGCGCGATATGGCGATCCGCGAGGCGTTGACGTTCGATGACGTCCTTCTGGTTCCGGCGGAATCCTCGGTCCTGCCGGGTGACGTGGACACGCGCACCCGGCTGACCCGGTCGATCGAACTGGCCATCCCCCTGATCTCCTCGGCCATGGACACGGTGACCGAGAGCGCCCTGGCCATCGCGCTCGCCCAGGCCGGCGGCATCGGCACCATCCACCGCAACCTCGACGTCGAGCGCCAGGCCGAGGAGGTCCGCAAGGTCAAGCGGTACGAGAGCGGCATGGTGGTCAACCCGATCACCATCACGCCGGGGGCCACCCTGGCCGACGCCCTGCAGCTGATGGCGGCCTACCGCATCTCCGGCATTCCCGTGGTCGACAGCATGGACGCCCGCGGCACCGGCACGCTGGTGGGCATCCTCACCAACCGCGACGTGCGCTTCGCCACCGACCCCAAGCAGCCGGTCAGCGAGTTGATGACCAAGGAGCTGGTCGCCGTGCGCGAGGGGGTCAGCCAGGAGGAGGCCAAGCGCCTGCTCCACCAGCACCGCATCGAGAAGCTGCTGGTGGTCGACGAGGACTACCGTTGCATCGGCCTGGTCACGGTGAAGGACATCGAGAAGGCCCAGGCCTTCCCCAACGCCTGCAAGGACGAGAAGGGCCGCCTGCGCGTCGCCGCCGCCACCGGCACCGGGACGGACGGCCTGCGGCGCGCCGAGGCGCTGTTCGACGCCGGGGTCGACGTGCTGGTGGTCGACACCGCCCACGGCCACTCGACCAAGGTGCTGGAGCAGGTCCGGGCGGCGCGCAACATGTCCAACTACACCCAGGTGATCGCCGGCAACGTCGCCACCGGCGACGCCGCCCGGGCGCTGATCGACGCCGGCGCCGACGGCGTCAAGGTGGGCATCGGCCCCGGCTCGATCTGCACCACCCGCATCATCGCCGGGGTGGGCGTACCCCAGCTCACCGCCATCATGGACGTGGTGGAGGCCTGCCGCGCGTCCGGGGTGCCGGTGATCGCCGACGGCGGCATCAAGTTCTCCGGCGACCTCGCCAAGGCGATCGCCGCCGGCGCCGACTGCGCCATGCTGGGCAGCCTGTTCGCCGGCACCGACGAGAGCCCGGGCGAGGTCATCCTCTACCAGGGCCGCTCCTACAAGAGCTACCGCGGCATGGGCTCGGTGGGGGCGATGGCGCGCGGCTCGGCCGACCGCTACTTCCAGCAGGAGGTGTCGACCATGAAGCTGGTGCCGGAGGGCGTCGAGGGCCGGGTGCCCTACAAGGGCCCGGTGTCGGCGGTCATCCACCAGCTGGTCGGCGGCCTGCGCGCGGCCATGGGCTACACCGGCAACGCCACCATCCCCGACATGAAGACGCGCGCCACCTTCGTGCGCATCACCAACGCCGGGCTGCGCGAGAGCCACGTCCACGACATCACCATCACCAACGAATCGCCCAACTACCGCCAGGACTGACCGTTCACACGGCCAGCGCCGTCAGCGCGCACGCCCCCAGCAGGACCACGCAGGCGCGCCGGTAGACGGCCAGCGCGCGGTCGATGTCCTCGGCCGTCGCCGCCGTGCGGCCCGGCCCCATCCAGGCGTCGACGATCCGGGTGGCGCCGTAGGTGCGCGGGCCGCCCAGGCGCAGGTCCAGCGCCCCGGCCATCGCCGCCTCCGGCCAGCCGGCGTTGGGCGAGCGGTGGTGGCGGGCGTCGCGGCGCACCGCGGCCAGCGCCGCGCCGGGGTCGGCCCCCGGCGCCAGCCAGGCCCCGGCGGCGATCAGCAGCGCCGCCAGCCGCGAGCCCGGCAGGTTCACCAGGTCGTCGAGCCGCGCCGCCGCCCAGCCGAAGGCCTCGTGGCGCGGCGTGCGGTGGCCGATCATGCTGTCGGCGGTGTTGATGGCCTTGTAAAGCGCGATGCCCGGCAGCCCGCCCAGCGCCAGCCACACCGCCGGCGCCACCACCCCGTCGGAGAAGTTCTCGGCCAGGCTCTCCACCGCCGCCCGGCACACCGCCGGCTCGTCCAGGCTGGCCGGGTCGCGGCCGACGATCCGCCCCACCGCCGTGCGCCCGGCCTCCAGCCCGCCCAGGCGCAGGGCGTGGGCGACCTCGAACACGTGGTCGTGCAGGCTGCGCTGGGCCAGCAGGGTGGAGGCCAGCGCCGCCTCCAGCAGCCAGCCGAAGGGCAGGGGGCGGACCGCCCCGGCCAGGGCGGTGGCGGCGGCCCACACCACCGCCAGCAGCACCCCCAGCGCCAGCACCCCGGCGAGGCGCCGCCGCCACGGCGCGGCACCGTCGTGGTTGAGCGCGCGGTCCAGGCGGTCTATGAGGGCACCGATCCACATGACGGGATGGCCGATGCGGGCGAGGACCGGCTCGGGGTAGCCCGCCGCCGCCTCCAGGACGAGGGCGGCGGCGAGCACGGACAGGTGGGCGTCCACGGGATCTCCGGCAGGGCGACGGGGGCAGGGCGGGCGACGGGCAGGGGGGACAGGAGCGGGGGATGATGGCGCAAACCGACGAGGGGACCAAGCCCGCCATGAGCGCGGCCGAGGAGATGGCGCCGGGGGGAGTGGTGGCGCACGGCGGCGACCTGGACGCGGCCCGTGCCGCCTTTCCCGGCGCGCCGGAACCGTGGCTGGACCTGTCCACCGGCATCAGCCCCTGGCCCTACCCCCTGCCGCCCCTGCCGGCCGCGGCCTGGACCCGGCTGCCCGGCCGCGCCGCGGCGGACGCGCTCAGCGCCGCCGCGGCCGCCGCCTACGGCGCCCCGGGCGCCGACCATGTGGCCGCCGCCCCCGGCACCCAGGCGCTGATCCAGGCCCTGCCGCGGCTGCGCCCGCCGGGCCGGGTGGCGGTGCTGGGGCCGACCTACGCCGAGCACGCCCGCGGCTGGGCCGCCGCCGGGCACACGGTGACCATGGTGGGATCGCTCGACGGGGACGGCGGGAACGCCAACGTGGTGGTGGTGGTCAACCCCAACAACCCCGACGGCCGGGTGCTGCCCGCCGGCGCGCTGCTGGCCCGCGCGGCGGCGCAGGCGGCGCGCGGCGGCTGGCTGGTGGTGGACGAGGCCTTCGCCGACGTGGTGCCCGCGGCCAGCGTCGCCGCCGCGGCCGGCCGGCCGGGTCTGGTGGTGCTGCGCTCCTTCGGCAAGTTCTACGGGCTGGCCGGGCTGCGCCTGGGCTTCGCGCTCGCGGCCCCGCCCCTGGCGGCGGCCATCGCCGCGGCGCTGGGGCCGTGGGCGGTGGCCGGCCCGGCCCTGGCGGTGGGCACGGCGGCGCTGGCCGACGCGGCGTGGGCCGACGCCGCCCGCGCCCGGCTGGCCGCGGCGGCCGACGCCCTGGACGGCGAGCTGGCCGCCGCCGGCCTGGCGGTGGAGGGCGGCACGCCGCTGTACCGCCTGGTGCGCGACGCCCGCGCGGCGGAGATCCACGCCGGTCTGGGCCGCCGCGGCATCCTGGTGCGCCGCTTCGCCGACCGCCCCGACCGCCTGCGTCTCGGCCTGCCCGCCACGCCGGCCGACTCCGCCCGCCTCGCCGCCGCCCTGGCCCGGCTGGCGCTGGGGTAGGGGGGCCTCGGGAAGGGGCAGGGCGATCGCATGAGGGCATGCCCTCTCCCGCCCCGGGAGAGGGTGTGAGAGGCAACGGCACCTCCAGCCGGGCGGCGGCGGCTGGATCGGCCCCCTTGCGTGTCCGGCGGTGCGGCGGTAGCCATGTCCCCGTCGCCATCCGCGCCGCCCGTCGGGAGCCGTCATGTCCGTGTCGTCCGCGCCGGTTGCCACGCCCCGCTTCCACCGGCTGGTCTGGTTGATGCCGGCGGCCTTCGCGCCGCACATCGCCGAGGAGTACGCCGCGGGCTTCCCCGACTGGGTCACCCATGTGCTGGGCAGCGCCATGACGGGCGGGCAGTTCCTGGCCAACAACGGCGCGTTCATGGCGATCCTGCTGGGCCTCACCGCCTGGGCGGCCTGGCGGCCCTCGGCCCTGTCGGCCTTCGCCCTGCTGTGCTGGGCCAGCGGCAACCTGTTCTGGAACGCCGTGTTCCACCTCGCCACCACGGTGCTCTACGACCGCTATTCCCCGGGGCTGGTGACGGCGGTGGTGCTGTACCTGCCGGTGTCCGTGGCGGTGGGCTGGGCGGCGCTGGCCGGGCGGGTGGTCTCCCGCCCGGCCTTCGCCGCGGCGGTGGCGGTTGGCGCGGCGCTGATGCTGCTGGTCATTTGGGGCGCGCTGGTCCGCCAGGCGAGCTGACCCGCATCCCCTGACCGGCGCCCCCCGGCCGGCGCCCCTCCCGGCCTAGGCCGCCAGCGCCTCGGCGTCGGCCCCGGCGGGCAGGCGCAGGGGGCAGGCGGGGTCGGTGGCCGCGCGCCACACCGCCTGGGCCACGTCGCGCGCCGTGGTGACCGTGGTGTCCTGCTGCCAGCCGGCGAAGACGCTCTGGGCCAGGGCGGCGTAGGCCTCGGGGATGCCCTCGGCCATGCGGGTGCGGGCGCTCTCGCCGAAGCGGGTCTCCGGCGCCCGGCCCGGCAGCACCAGGCGCACGCGCACGCCGAACGGCTCCAGTTCCAGGGCCAGGCTTTCGGTGAAGGCGTTCACCGCCGCCTTGCTGGCGGTGTAGACCGACAGCAGGTGCAGGGGCTTCAGGGTCACGCTGGAGGTGACGTTGACCACCACGCCGCCGCGGCGCTCCCGGAACTGCGGCAGCACGGCGCGGGTCATGGCGATGGTGCCCAGCGTGTTGGTCTCGAACACGGCGCGGGCCGTCGCCATCGGCAGGCCTTCCAGGGCGTTCAGCACGCCGATGCCGGCGTTGTTGACCAGCGCGTCGAGCGGCCCGGCCGCCGCCACGGCGCGGGCGATGCTGTCGGCGTCGGTGACGTCGAGGGGGAGCATGCGCAGCCGCTCCGACGGCGGCAGCAGGCCGTCGTGGGGCGTGCGCATGGTGGCCACGACCGACCAGCCGTGGTCGAGGAAGTGGCGTGCGGTCTCCAGGCCGAAGCCGGAGGAGCAGCCGGTGATGAGGACGGTGGGCATGACGCTTCCTGTCGGAATGAGGGGGGCCGGCATCCCGGCCCCGTGTGACAGGAAGGATAGGCGCCGCCGGCCGGACGCGCTATCATCGACAATCCGAGTTTCATGAGCGAAAGTCCGGAAGTGACCGATCCGCTGGCCCAGGTGGTCGAGCTGCTGCAGCCCGCCGCCGCCTTCTCCAAGCTGGTGTCGGCCCGCGGCGCCTGGCGGGTGCGCCGGGCCGAGGCGGGCCGCCCCTTCTACTGCGCGGTGCTGGAGGGCGCCTGCCGGCTGGCCGCCGACGGGCACCCGCCGGTCGTCCTGGAGGCGGGCGACTTCGTCCTGATCCCCGCCGCCCAGGACTTCGCGACGTCGAGCCTCGCGCCGCCGCCCGAACCCCTGGTGAGCGTGCCGGTCGAGGTCGCCCCCGGCGTCTTCCACCTGGGGGCCGCCGACGGGGACCGCGCCGATGGCGACGGGGAGCCGGCCGGGGTGCGGATGCAGGTCGGCTACTGCGCCTTCGGCGCGCCGGACGCGGCGCTGTTGGTGTCGCTGCTGCCGCGGCTGGTGCACGTGCGCGGCGACCGGCGGCTCACCACCCTGGTCCAGCTGGTGGACGAGGAGGCGCGGCAGCGGCGCCCCGGCCGCGACGTCATCCTGGCCCGCCTCCTGGAGGTGCTGCTGATCGAGGCGCTGCGGTCCGGGGCATTGCGGTCCGGGGCGCTGCGTTCCGGGGCACTGCGGTCCGGGGCGGGCGACGCCGGTCCGCCCGGCCTGCTGCGCGGGCTGGGCGACGCGCGCCTGGCCGTGGCCCTGCGGCGCCTGCACGAGCGCCCCACCGCCCCCTGGACGGTGCCGCAACTGGCCCGCGAGGCGGGGCTCTCCCGCTCGGTGTTCTTCGACCGCTTCCGCCGCGCCGTGGGGCTGGCGCCCATGGCCTACCTGCTGCACTGGCGCATGGCCCTGGCCAAGGACCTGTTGGGCCGGCACGGGGCCGGCGTCGCCGAGGTCGCCGAGCGGGTCGGCTACGGCTCGGCGAGCGCGTTCAGCATCGCCTTCTCCCGCCACGTCGGCGTGCCGCCCACGGTGTTCGCGCGGGCCGGCGGGACGGGGTGAAGGGGGGCGTCAGACGCTGGACGCCGTCCAGGCGGTGCCGGCGAGGGCCGGGGCGGGGCGGGGCGGCGTCGTCGCCACCGCCCGGTTGACGACCTCGCCGTCGAGATTGATGAAGTGGCGGGCCGTGCGCGCCAACTGGTCCGGCGCCACGTTGTTGGCCTTCAGCTCCTCCCACATTTCGTCCATCTCGTGTTCGGGCCGGCCGAGGTAGCTGTCGGTGATGCGGTCGATCAGCTTCTGCTGGTCGACCGTCACGTAGGGCATGTATCCCTGGGCGTTGACGGGCAGGGCCACCTGGTACGCCGGCGGGTCCGTGGTGCGGCCCTGCACGACCGCGTCGCGCTCGCGCTTGTAGGCGGCCAGCTCGCCCTGCATCCGGGCGATCTCCTCGGCCTCCCGCTGCGCCGCCAGCTCCGCCGGGGACGGGGCCTCGGCGGCCCCGGTCCCGTCCGACAGGACATCGGCGAAGCTGGCCACGCCGGCCGCCGCCGCCCCGGGCGCCCCTGGCGCCTTGGCCCGATCCGGGACCCGGGTGTCGCCCACGGGGGCAACGCGATCAGAGACGTGCATGGCCATCCTCCCCTGCCGCCGCGCGGCGCTTGCCGTTCGTGGGCGAAGGAAGCAAGGTGTGTGCCAGCGGCAGACGCGGAAGGACAAGGGGTCGGGCGCGCCGGACGCCGGTTTCCAGGGTGTTTGGCCCGGCAGGGTTTGCCCGTGGGAAGGTTTCGCCCGGCCCGTCCGGCCGTCAGCTCGACGCGGCGCCCGGCACGGTCACCGCGTCGGTCCCGCCCCGAACCGCCAGTGCGCGGTCGACGGTGACGAGACGATTGGCCTTGGCCTTGCGCGCCTCGAAAAGACTGACGCCGTCGGCGAAGTCGCCACCGGAGTCGAGCATGCGCAATCCCGCCTCGGCGGCGGCGCGGTTCGTCTCAACGGTCCGGCTGGCGACCAGGGGGCGCAGGACGCGGACGATGTCCGCGGCAGAAGTGTGGTAGGCCCGCTTCAGGCCACGCACCACCTCGCACAACACCACCGTCGGGATGACCACCGCCCCGGCGCCTCCGATCACACGGGCGGCCTCGGCCGCCTGTGCGGGATCGTCCCAGGTAAGGAAGCGCACCAGGACGTTGGTGTCGGCCGCGATCCTCACGCGTCGTCGCCCCTCTCGACGGCGTCCTGCATGGCGTCCAGCGACACCGGCGTCTGGCCGGGGCGCCGCAAGGCGCCGCGCAGCTCTGCCAAGTTGGCGCGGGCGCCGGCCGGCCGCAACTCGGCCCGGCCGTCCGGCAACAGTTCCACGTCGATCCGCCCCCCGGGTTTGACGCCGAGGTGGTCGAGCACGGCTTGGCGGAGGGTGACTTGGCCCTTTGCGGTGACCGTTAGTTCCACTCTCATGGTGTGCTCTCCCTCAGGCAGATCACACCCAAAAGTGAGGCGATCACAACCTTACTTCAAGGGATGAACAGAATCGCCTGGACAGGTCGGCGGCTGTTCGTCGATAGTGTTGAAAAAGCTCCGGAGCCTGACGGAAAGACAAGTTTTCCGTCTTGCCGTGGCCATATCACGCAAAAAGACTGCCTATAGTCCTGACGGAGCGACGCATCGTTACGCCAAGCCGGCTATGAAGTTCTTGATGGATACTTTTTCAACACTATTCGTTAGGAACGGACATTCAGCAGCATCATTGATGCTGCCGAAAGCGGCCCGTCACTATCGGGTGCCCAGCGAGGGAAACGGATCTTGTCGGTATTGCAGTGGCATATGTTAAAATACTCAGTCCGAAGTTCGAAGCCACGTTCGAAGGAATGTCTATGGGGTCGATGATTGCACTGCGCCTTGGGAATCTTGAACTAGACTGGGGAAAGAACACGTTCTTTCGCAATCACTCCCCGCTGTTCGAAAAGGCCGACCTTGCCGAAGCCGAATATTTCTACGCGGAAAACGAAGTTGTCGTGCTTCCGGCTTATGCTCGGAAACTGAGCCGTGTCATCCCTCGGCTTGAATTGCTCGGGTTCAGCATCGACGGCTGCCGGACGGCCTACGCTGAAGCGCTCCGGCATGTACCGCACTATTATCCGAAGGTGAATATCGACTTTGATGCATTTCGTCAGGTGCTCTGCGCCGTTGATCTCGACCGGGTCCGCAACGACGGATATGACGGCGACTTCGACTTCGGTGAATTTGCACAATACGTCTTGAACGACCCAGAATTCAGACGGATCGGGGCCACCCTCTCGGGCGGCGCGACACGTGACAACGGTATCTTTTTCGAAAACCTCGATCCTTACCTGACCCTTCGGTTGTTGGGCGAGAATCCCGCTAATTTGGAGCGTGAACTCATTTGGGGAGTTCACGATGTCATTGCGGGCGGATGGGTCGAGAATGACGAAGTGTTCGAGCCACTGCCCGATGAGAGCAAATTCTTGATTGTTACCGAGGGCTCGTCGGACTCTAATATCCTTAAAATCGCGCTGCCTCTCGTCGCACCTGACGTCGCGGACTTCTTTAATTTCGTGGACATGAAGGACAATTATCCCTTCACTGGCACCGGCAACTTAGTGAATTTTTGCAAGGGACTCGCCGCTATAAACGCACAAAATAAGATTATCGTCGTCTTGGATAATGACACTGCAGGTCAGGAGGCCTTATTAGGTCTGCAAAGCCTGAAGCTGCCGCGCAACATGCGGACGGTGTCACTGCCATATCTCGACGCGTTCAGTCGCTTTCCGACGCTCGGGCCATCCGGCGAGGTCTTCGAGGACGTGAATGGGCGTGCCGTCGCCATCGAGTGCTTTCTTGACCTCGCGTTCGGGCCGCGCGAACCCTGTGCAATCCGCTGGACCGGCTTCAATCCGCGCCGCCAAGCCTATCAGGGTGAACTCGTCGGCAAGGAGCGTTACGCTACCGCCTTTTTTGAGAATGCCACCAAGGCAGACTACAATCTGAGCAAGCTGCGTGTCTTGTGGGAGCACATCCTTCAAGCCTGTTCGATGGAGACTAGCCCGCGAAGCTGACTCCACCGACGCCCGAGAAAGGACGTCCACCTGCCCGCCGTCGCCGCCATCGTTCGGGTGGTCAGCAAGGCCGAAATGAAGGATCGCTGCCGCACCGACACGCGCTATTACATCACTTCTGCCCCGCTTGCCGCCCGGGTGGCGGCCGAGGCCGTGTGTGGCCACTGGGGCATCGAGAACCAACTGCACTGGGTGCTCGACATCGTATTCAACGAAGACCGGTTCCGCCTGCTCAAACGCCACAGCGCCCTGAAAAGGTCCGTCGTCCGCCACTTTGTCGCCGACCTCGTCCGCAAGGCCACCGAACCCGCCCGGCCACGCTCCGGGTTACGACGTGCCAACGAAAAGCCCGCCGCCACACCCAGACCCACCAGCATAAAACTCCGCCGCAAGATGGCTGGCTGGGACACCGATTACCTCCAAGCCATCCTCAACATTAAAATCCGTTAACCTGAATTCGGAGCCCCGGAGTCCGGTTGCGGCAAATGGCAACGAACTCTGTGTCCAGAACACAGCGAAGTTGCGTGAAAAGATTCGAGCTCTACGTCGAATTTGTAATAATGCCAGGAACATTGCTCAGTATATTCAAAAACCACTCGAAGCTATTCATGAAGTTTCTCTTATCTGTATCTGTCAGCGGTTTTGTGTGCGCGTCAATTCTCCTGGCAATATTTATGGTATCCAGATTCATTTCGAATCGGCTAGGATCTTGGCCGAAATATGGTTGAAACATTTTCCAGTTTTTGACGAAAATAGGCTTAAGATCTGACAAGAAAAGTTCACTGATTGCATCCTGTGGCCGTCGTCCAACAAACAATTGCCTCCGATCATTAGATTTTTGCCCGCCACCCAGTCCTGAGGTAATTAATTTCGTAATTGAATGGTCATTGAAGGCCGTAGCATATCCAAAAATTGTGATAAGTAAAGTGCGCAGCCCCATTTCAACAGTAGTGCGTCGCTCGAACAGTGCGGCTAGATCATCAAGATTCGGAACCGACGGCAGAACTTCGGGAGGCAGATCACCTCTCTTAAACGGCGAAATTGCCGTTTTATATGCCGTCCCATGTTCAATAAGGAAATCACGCATATCGAGCATAGAAAAATCTAATGTGCTTTCATCAATAATCCCATACTTTGTAAAGCGAATCTTCATGTCTTCATGTTCTTTAAGAAAATCAGAGGCAAAATTCTGATCTTCAGCCAAAACTCGCAAAAGCTCATATTCATCTGGATACCACCATATTAGAGAAAGTAAAATATCTTTTATCGGCTGCGAAAGTCTAGACTTTATATTTGCTGCATTCGACTCAAATACCTTTTTGTCAAGTATCGGTCTTGTTTTGATTTGAGCAGTATTGTGCGACCGGACGGCTTCGCTGCATGCGAGTCGGATTAGGTATGGATGGCCACCATATGCCGATTGCAAGTATTTAAAGCACGACTCTTCGAACGCGACGCCGGAGTATTTTCCAATCGAACGAACCATATCACGTACGCTGCTTGTTCCTAATGGTTCGAGGTAATAGGGCACCGCGAGCTGGAATATCGGGTTTGGGACATCTCCAAAGTTCGGTTGTTCAACGCTCGAGGGATTTACCCCGGCGACAATGAAGGTTAGCTTTCCTCCCGTTTCCTGTGAAACAGAACGTATAGTTTGCCATAGTGGTTGAAAATCAGAGTCCCAGTGCTGCCCTAGATTGTTAGATATTCCTGGAGTAATGAATTCCACTTCATCAAGCAATAAAACGATTTGATTCGTGTCGTCGCTTTGCAAAAGCAGTTTAGCAACGCGAGAAAATTCGGTTGCCGCATTTGTTGATGAATACGGATTCCAGGAAAATTCGCTATTTGACGCTCGGCGTTTGGCCGCCGCTACGATGCGTCGCGTTATTTCCTCCAGAACTTGCCACCAACGTCCACCATAAATGCCAGGATTTTGGCAATCTATATATTCACATATTGATTTTGTGGCTTCAAGACGTCGCTGAATAGCAAAAAGAACAGATGTTTTTCCGGTTTTTCGCAGTCCAAAAAGTCCAGATTGTTCCTGGCGCGCGAGCGCGCGAGTCATGAGTTCCTGAACAAGCGGCTGACGACCGTAAAAATAACGGTCATGTTTGATTGGGGAAGACATTCCAAAAAGGTCAAATTGACCAACTCGTTTGGCGATGCGGCTTCGAACAAAAAAAGGGCCGCGTTGTTTATCCAACAGCTCGTTGCTAGAGATTGGAACGAGAATTCGGTCTGTCTCATTGGCAACAAGGGCGTCCATATACTCTTGGTCACCTTCATAAACTATAAGAACAACCACCTTCTCCGTCCGGTCACGCAAATCATCACTACTCAGAATCTCCCCAAGAGCTGTGAGCAAGCGAGCGTCTGGCCGCTGGTGTGGAGAGTACAGAGTAAGTACTTCGAGAACAAACCCAAATCGTTCCGCGGTATGATTGTTTGCTGAGCACAGCCAAAAAAATTGTCCAAACGAAATGTTACCGTGGGTAATGTCAAATGCTTCGTTCAAAGCCTCTGCTAATTGGGCTTGCCTTGGATGCTTATCGAAGAATATATCGCGAGCTGCTTGCTTAATCATCGGTCTTTCCTCCGCGAACTTAAACAGTTTCTGTGAGGTCAGTGATGGCGTGCCTCAGTAGCGACATTGATGACAACCAAGCCGCCAGCTTTTTTGAAGTGGTGCTCCGAGATTGCCCCTTCCCCCTCACCCCACCCACTCCGGCACCCGCTCCCCCGCCAGCATCTCCGCGATGCTGGGCCGCGGGCGCACCACGGCGAACTGGTCGCCCTTGACCAGCACCTCGGGCACCAGGGGGCGGGTGTTGTAGGTCGACGCCATCACCGCGCCATAGGCGCCGGCGCAGCCGAAGGCGACCAGGGCGTCGGCGGGCAGCGCCGGCAAGGGGCGCTGCAGGGCGAAGGTGTCGCCGCTCTCGCACACCGGGCCGACCACGTCGATGGGGGCGGTCTCCGCCCCCGGGGCGGGTTCGGCCACCGGGACGATGGCGTGGTGGGCGTCGTAGAGGGTGGGGCGGATCAGGTCGTTCATCGCCGCGTCGACGATCAGGAAGCGGCGGTGCAGCCCCTGCTTCACATAGATCACGCTGGCGACCAGGATGCCGGCGTCGCCGACCAGGGAGCGGCCGGGCTCCACCGTCACGTGGCAGCCGAGGTTGCCGGTGATCGAGCGGACCATGCCGGCGTAGGCCGGCAGGGCCGGCGGCGTCTCGTCGCGGTAGCGGATGCCCAGCCCGCCGCCCAGGTCGAGGCGGCGGATGTCGATGCCGTCGGCGCGCAGGGCGTGGAGCAGCTCCACCACCCGCTCGTACGCGGCGCGGAACGGGGCGAGGTCGGTGAGCTGGGAGCCGATGTGCACGGCGATGCCCACGGGGTCGATGCCGGGCAGGGCGGCGGCCCGGCCGTAGATCTCCCGCGCGTGGTCCCAGTCGATGCCGAACTTGTTCTCCTTCTTGCCGGTCGCGATCTTGGCGTGGGTCTTGGCGTCCACGTCGGGGTTGACGCGGATGGCGATGGGGGCGGTCACCCCCAGCGACACCGCCACCTCGTTCAGCGCGTCCAGCTCGGGGATCGATTCCACGTTGATCTGGTGGATGCCGGCCTCCAGGGCGGCGCGCATCTCGCCCCGCGTCTTGCCGACGCCGGAGAAGACGATGCGCCCGGCCGGCACGCCGGCCGCCAGCGCCCGGCGCATCTCGCCCTCCGACACCACGTCGGCCCCGGCCCCCAGGGCCGCGAAGGTGCGGATCACCGCCTGGTTGGAGTTGGCCTTGACGGCGTAGCACACGCTGGCCGCCTGGCCCTCGAACGCCCCGGCGTAGGCCTGGTAGTTGGCGGTCAGCGCCGCGCTGGAATAGCAGTAGAAGGGCGTGCCCACGGCGGCGGCGAGCGCGGGCAGGGCCACCCCCTCGGCGTGCAGCACGCCGTCCCGGTAGACGAAGGCACCGGCCGCGTCCAGGCTCACGCCAGAGGCGTCCAGGCTCATGGAAACCTCACTCCGGGGGCGACTTCGCCGGGCTTGGGGTCGAGGGTGGCGGGGGCCGGGTAGGTGCGCGGGAAGGTGTCGTTCGCCGTGCCCTGGGGGGGATCGACGAAGTCCGGCTTCTTGCCGCAGGCCGTCAGCGCCAGGGCGAGGGCCAGGGTGGCGGTGGCCAGCGCCAGGGGGGCGGGGCGCCTCACAGGAAGCGCTCCCGCGCGGCGCGGGCCGCCTCGCGCACCCGTTCGGGCGCGGTGCCGCCCTGGCTGCGGCGGCTGGCGACGGAGGCCTCCACGGTCAGGACCTGGAAGACGTCGGCGGTGATCCGGGGTTCCACGCTCTGCATCTCCTCCAGGGTGAGATCGGACAGGCCCTTGGCGGCATCCTCCGCCAGTTTGACGGCACGGCCGGTGACATGGTGCGCCTCGCGGAACGGCATGCCCAGCACCCGCACCAGCCAGTCGGCCAGGTCGGTGGCGGTGAGGAAGCCGCGCTCGGCCGCCTGGCGCATGGCGGCGGGCTGGGGGGTCATGTCGCGCACCATCCCCTCCATGGCGGCGATGCACAGGGCCAGGGTGTCGTCGGTCTCGAACACCGGCTCCTTGTCCTCCTGCATGTCCTTGGAATAGGCCAGCGGCAGGCCCTTCATGACGACCAGCAGGCCGGCCAGCGCGCCGATCACCCGGCCCGCCTTGGCCCGCACCAGCTCCGCCGCGTCGGGGTTCTTCTTCTGCGGCATGATCGAGGAGCCGGTGGTGAAGGCGTCCGACAGCCGGATGAAGCGGAACTGGTCGGAGCACCACAGCACGATCTCCTCGGCGAAGCGCGAGAGGTGCATGGCGCAGAGCGACGCCGCCGCCAGGTACTCCAGGGCGAAGTCGCGGTCGGACACGGCGTCCAGCGAGTTGGCGGTGGGCCGGTCGAAGCCCAGCGCCGCGGCGGTGGCGGCGCGGTCGATGGGGAAGGGGGTGCCGGCCAGCGCCGCGGAGCCCAGCGGGCACTCGTTCAGCCGGGCGCGGGCGTCGCGGAAGCGGCCGCGGTCGCGCCCCACCATCTCCACATAGGCCAGCAGGTGGTGGCCGAAGGTGACGGGCTGGGCCGCCTGCAGGTGGGTGAAGCCGGGCATCACCGTGTCGGCGTGGCGCTCGGCAAGGTCGATCAGGGCGGCCTGCAGGGCCGTCAGCCCGGCGTCGGTGCGGTCGATGGCGTCGCGCACCCACAGGCGGAAGCCGGTCGCCACCTGGTCGTTGCGCGAGCGCGCGGTGTGCAGGCGCTTGGCCGGCTCCCCCACCAGCTCGGCCAGGCGGGACTCCACGTTCATGTGGATGTCCTCCAGCTCCGTCTTGAAGACGAAGGCCCCCGACAAGATCTCCTGGTGCACGCGGTCCAGCCCGTCGCGGATGGCGGCGGCATCGGCTTGCGTGATGATGCCCTGCTGGGCCAGCATGGCGGCGTGGGCCTTCGACCCGGCGATGTCCTGGTCGGCCAGGCGCCGGTCGAAGCCGATGGAGGCGTTGATGCGCTCCATGATGGCGGCCGGGCCGCGGGCGAAGCGGCCGCCCCACATCTGGCTGGCCGCGGGTGCCGCCGAAGTGGCGGTGGCCGAGGGGGTGGCGGCCGAGGGGGTGGCGGACGGCTTGGTGCTTTCGGCGCTCATGGGGTGACCGGACACGTCGGGAAGGGAGCAAGGACGGTGAGTATGCGGACTTTGGCGGTCTCCGCAATCCTTTCGGTGGCCCTTTCGGTGGCGGTGGGAGCCGCGGCCTGGATGGCGGTCGGCGCCTGGACGGCCGTGCCCGACGCGCCGCCGGTGGTGCGCCTGGGCGGCGACTCCGGCGTGCAGCCGGTGGCCCAGCGCGACAAGGGGCCGGAGGCCTTCGTGGAGGAGGCGGCGCCGCAGCCGCTGCCGGCCTTCGCCTTCGTCGACGGCCAGGGCCGCAAGGTCACCATCGCCGATTTCGCCGGCCGGGTGGTGCTGCTGAACCTGTGGGCCACCTGGTGCGCCCCCTGCGTCAAGGAGATGCCGGCGCTCGACCGCCTCCAGGCCATGATGGGCGGCGAGCGCTTCCAGGTGGTGGCCCTGTCGGTCGACCGCGGCGGGCGCGAGACCGTGGCCCCCTTCCTCGACAGGCTGGGCGTGCGCAGCCTTCCCCTCTACCTCGACCCCGGCAACGCCAGCATGGGGGCGCTGCGCCCGCGCGGCCTGCCGACCACGCTCTTGATCGACGAGCAGGGGCGCGAGGTCGCCCGGCTGGAGGGGGCGGCCGCCTGGGACTCGCCGGCGATGCTGGACCATCTGCGCCGCTACGGCGTCGGCCGCGGCGTCGCCCCGGGCGGGCGCGGCGGCGGCGTGGTCAACACCGGGGGCTGAGCGCGCCGCCCCGGCGATGGGCCCGCTGGTCTTCCTGTCCCTGGTCGGCGCCATGGCCGTGCTGGCGCTGACCCCCAGCGTCAGCGTGCTGACGGTGACCGCGCGCGCCGCCGCCGGCGGGGTGGGCCATGGCCTCGCCGCGGCGGCCGGCATCGTCGTCGCCGACACCGCCTTCGCCCTGCTGGCCATTCTCGGCCTTGGCGCCGTGACCCGTGCGCTGGGCGGCGCGTCGCCGCTGGTGGGACTCGCCGGCGGGCTCTACCTGCTGGCGCTGGGGGCGCTGGTGTGGGTGCGGCGGGGCGGCGGGGGCGCGGCGGGCGGCCCGGCGGCGGCGGGCTCCCCCGGCGGCAGCTTCCTGGCCGGGCTGCTGGTGACCCTGGCCGACCAGAAGGCGGTGCTGTTCTACCTGGGCTTCCTGCCGGCCTTCGTGGAGCTGGACTCGCTGGACGCCGCCGACGTCGCCCTGGTGGTGGTGGCCATCGTGCTGGGGGTGGGGGGTGTGAAGGCGGCCTACGCCGTGGCCGCCGCGCGCTCGCGGGTGGCGCTGGGGCCGCGGGCGGCGGGCCTCCTCAACGGGCTGGCCGCCGTGGTGATGGCCGCCACCGGCCTGGCCCTGCTGGGCCGCACCCTGTGGGAGGCGGGGGCGGGGGGATAGGCCTCATCCCTCGTCGGCGCTGCCCGCGGGCGTGAGCCGCACCCCCAGCACCGCGGCCGCCGCCTCGGCCAGGGCCGGGTCGATGGGCGGCGGGGCGACGTCCACGCCCTTGCGCAGGGCCGCGGTGACCAGCTCCAGCACCCGCACCCGGGCGTACCATTTGGAGTTGGCGGGCACCGCGTGCCATGGCGCCTTGGGGGCCGCGGTGCGCTCGAACATCCGCTGCGCGGCCTTGACGTAGTCGTCCCAGCGGGCGCGGTTGCGCAGGTCCTCCTCGGTCAGCTTCCAGCGCTTGTAGGGGTTGACCAGGCGCTCGCGGAAGCGGTTGAGCTGCTCCTCCGGGGTGATGTGCAGGAACAGCTTGACGATGCGCACCCCGTCGTCGGTCAGCATGCGCTCGAAGGCGGCGATCTCGTCGTAGGCGCGCGTCCACTCCGCCTTGGTGGCGTAGCCCTCGACCCGCTCCACCAGGACGCGCCCGTACCAGGAGCGGTCGAACACCGCGAAGGTGCCCGGCGCCGGCAGCTTGTTCCAGAACCGGTAGAGGTAGTGCTTGCCCTGCTCCTCCGGAGTCGGCGCTGAAATCGGCCAGACATGAAAGCCCCGGGGGTCCAAGGGCTCGGTCAGACGGCGTATGCATCCGCCCTTGCCGCCGGCGTCCCAGCCCTCGAAAACCACAATGGCACGGCGCTTCTCGTGCCAATAGGTCTGCTGGATTCTCAGCAGCTCCTTCTGCAGGGAGGCCAGCCGCTTTTCGTACTCCGTCCGATTCTGCAGATGAGCCGACTTCATATCGAGGGCGTTGAGCCTTATCCTGTCGGCCTTGGTGCGGCCGTCGCTGCGATCTGCCATGGGGGCTGCTCCCGGTGAGGGGTCGGGGGGAGGCCGGTCGGGGAACTTCTCCGCGTCGCGGGGGTTTGACCGGGGGGCCTCGAGCGGGGCTGTTCTGCGTCACTTTCGTGACTATCGCGGCGCGCCCTTACCGGGGCGTTAAGCACCGCCACGACCTGACGGGCCCAGCCGGGACGCGCCACGCCTGCACGAGCGACGGCTGAACGCGGTTCAGCCTCACGAGGGACAACGGACCAGGAGGACGCCGACGATGGCCAGCGCCGGACCGCGCATCTACAACCTGTTTCCGCCGCTGATCGGGCCTGTGCGCGATTGGGCCGGGCATCTGCCGCGCATCCAGGCGATGGGGTTCGACTGGGTCTATCTCAACCCGATCCACTATCCCGGATTCTCCGGCAGCCTCTACGCCATCAAGGACCCCTACCGGCTGAACGATCTGTTCCAGGGCGGCGACTCCGCGCCGCCCGACGCGCTGATCCGCGGCTTCGTCGCCGAGGCCGGGCGCCACGGCCAGAAGGTGATGCTGGACCTGGTGGTCAACCACACCTCCAAGGACGCCCCGCTGGCCGGTGAGCATCCCGACTGGTACCGCCGCGACGCCGCCGGCGAGCTCTACAGCCCGCGCGCCGTCGACCCCGTCGACCCCAGCCACGTCACCATCTGGGGCGACCTGGCGGAGCTGGACTTCGACGAGCCGCAGGCCCGCGCCGGGCTGGTCGGCTACTGGAGCCGCTACGTCCGCCATTACGCCGGGCTGGGGGTGAAGGGCTTCCGCTGCGACGCCGCCTACCAGGTCCCGGCCGAGGTGTGGCGGGCGCTGATCGAGGCCGCCCACGAGGTTGATCCGGAGATCGCCTTCTTCGCCGAGACCCTGGGCTGCACCGTGGCGCAGGTCGAGGACCTCTGCGGCGCCGGCTTCGACTTCCTCTTCAACTCGGCCAAGTGGTGGGATTTCAAGGCGGACTGGCTGCTCGACCAGTACGAGACCTACCGCCGCATCGCCCCCACCGTGGCCTTCCCGGAAAGCCACGACACCGACCGTCTGGCGGCGGAGGTGGGCAGCCAGGACCGCGAGCGCCTGGCCCGCCACCTGAAGATGAGCTACCTGTTCTCCGCCTGCTTCTCCACCGGCGTCATGATGCCGGTGGGCTTCGAGTACGGGTTCACCCGCAAGCTCGACGTGGTGACGACGCGGCCGGAGCACTGGGAGGAGCCGAAGGTCGACCTCTGCGACTTCATCGGCAAGGTCAACGCCATGAAGCGCGACACCCCGGCGTTCAACGCCGAGGGGCCGCAGTGGCGGGCGACGGCGCCGCACAGCCCGGTGCTGGGGCTGGTGCGGCGGCCCGACGGGGCCGCCGGCGGCTGCTCCATCGTGCTGATCAACCCCGACGAGTCGCGCAGCCACCCGATCGACCCCGGCCCGCTGCTGGCCGAGACCGGCGGCCTGTTCGGGGAGGTCGAGGACGTGACGCCGGACAGCGCCGCCCAGCCCTTCGAGCCGGGCCGGCCGCTGGAGCTGAAGCCGCTGGAGCTGCGGGTGTTCCGCGCCCGCGGCGTCGATCACCCCGCAGTGGAGCTGCGCGGCCCCGGCAGCGCCGCCCCGGACCCCCAGGCCAAGGCCTGGATGGACGAGGTGGCGGCCGACCGCATCGCCATCGAGGACGTGTGGCCGGAGCTGGACGGTGGCCGCTTCGCCATCAAGCGCGTGGTCGGCGACGTCATGGAGGTGTGGGCCGACGTCTTCACCGACGGCACCTTCGTGCTGGGGACGTGCGTCCAGTACCGCGCCGCGGACGAGGCGGACTGGCGCGAGACGCCGATGGCCCTGTTCGAGAACGACCGCTGGGTCGGCCGCGTGCCGCTGACCCGCAACATCCGCTACTATTACACGGTCGCCGCCTGGCGCGACGTGTGGGAGAGCTGGCGCGCCGACTTCAAGAAGAAGCACGACGCCGGCGTCGACATCGGCCTGGAGATCGTCGAGGGCCGCCGCTTCATCGAGCACTCCGCCACCCTCCAGGAGGGCGAGGGCCGGGCGGCGCTGGAGCGGGTGGTCGAGCGCATGAACGACCTGCGCGGCCAGGAGGTGATCGACTACGTGCTGTCCGACGAGCCGCGCCAGGCCATGGCCCGCTATGGCGAGCGGCAGTACTTCTCGCGCTACGTCCGCCAGCTCGAGGTGTTCGTCGACCGCACGGCGGCGCGCTGTTCGGCGTGGTTCGAGATCTTCCCGCGCTCGGCCTCGCCCGACCCGTCGCGCCCCGGCACCTTCGACGACGTCATCGCCCAGCTGCCGATGGTGCGGGACATGGGCTTCGACGTGCTGTACTTCCCGCCCATCCACCCGATCGGCAAGGTCAACCGCAAGGGCCGCAACAACACCCTCAACGCCGGGCCGGACGATCCCGGCGTGCCCTACGCCATCGGCTCGCGCGAGGGCGGCCACACCGCCATCGACCCGACCATCGGCACGCTGGACGACTTCCGCCGGCTGGTGACGGAGGCCCGTGGCCACGGCCTGGAGATCGCGCTCGACTTCGCCATCCAGTGCGCCCCCGACCACCCGTGGATCCAGCAGAGCCCGCAATGGTTCTACTGGCGCCCCGACGGCACCATCCGCTACGCCGAAAACCCGCCGAAGAAGTACCAGGACATCGTCAACGTCAGCTTCTACCGCGACTCCTACCCCGACCTGTGGTACGCGCTGCGCGACGTCGTGCTGTTCTGGTGCAACGAGGGCTGCCGGATCTTCCGCGTCGACAACCCGCACACCAAGCCCTTCCCGTTCTGGGAATGGATGATCCGCGAGGTGCAGGACCGCTTCCCCGACGCGATCTTCCTGTCCGAGG
Organism: Azospirillum sp. NS33; assembly: GCF_059703765.1. Lineage (NCBI taxonomy): Bacteria > Pseudomonadati > Pseudomonadota > Alphaproteobacteria > Rhodospirillales > Azospirillaceae > Azospirillum > Azospirillum sp. NS33. The sequence continues at coordinate 96,601 of NZ_BAAKJB010000002.1, forward strand.
CCTTCACCCGGCCCAAGCTCATGCGCCGCCTCGCCAAGGTCGGCTACAGCCAGTCCTACACCTACTTCACCTGGCGCAACACGAAGCCGGAGCTGACCGACTACCTGAACGAGCTGGCCCACGGCGAGGCCAAGGACTACATGCGGCCGAACTTCTTCCCCAACACGCCGGACATCCTGCCGCCGATCCTCACCGAGGGCGGCCGGCCGGCCCACATGTCGCGCGCCGTGCTGGCCGCCACCCTGTCACCGGCCTACGGCCTCTACGGCCCCTACATCGTCTGCGAGGCCGAGCCCTATCCCGGCAAGCAGGAATACAATCACTCCGAAAAGTACGAGATCCGCCACTGGGATTGGGACCGCCCCGGCAACATCAAGGACTACGTCACCCGCCTGAACACGATCCGGAAGGAAAATCCGGCGCTGCACTTCCTGTCGAACCTGCAATTCTACAACGCCTGGGACGACAACGTGCTGTACTACGGGAAGATGACGGAGGCGAAGGACAACGTGGTGCTGGTGGCGGTGAACCTGGACCCGCACAACGGGCACGGCTGCACCTTCGAGGTCCCGCTGTGGGAACTGGGGCTGCCGGACGGCGCCCACGTCGACGTGGAGGACCTGTTCACCGGCCAGCGTTTCACCTGGATCGGCAAGAACCAGCAGGTCTGGCTCGACCCGCAGGTGAACCCGGCGGCGATCTGGCGGATCAAGCCGCCGGCCCCCTGAAAAAGGGCCGCCTCCCCCTCACGGAGGAGGGGGGGGCGGGCCGCTCGTCGCCCGCGAGAGGCGTGAGTCAGGGAGAGGCGTGAGTCAGGACGGGCGCTGCGCGGTGTCCAGAGGGGCCGGCGGGGCGGTCAGCGACGCCGGTTCCGGCAGGGCGGCTGGCAGCGCGGGCGCCGGCGTGTGATCGGGGATGCCGGCGCCGGCCGGGCCGGGCAGCGTGGACGGGAAGGACGCCGGCGGCGGAGCCAGATCGACCGTCGGCGTGGCGGCCGCGATCTCATCCACCATGTCGTAGACGTCGGGGTGCAGGCGCACCTCGCCGGCGGCGTCCACCGTCGCGGTCCAATAGACGAAGCGGACGTCGATCGGGTTGACCTTGAGCCAGATCGGCTCGCCGCGCGCCATGTAGCGGTCGATGCGCGCCGGCGTCACGTCGACCTCGGCCAGCAGCAGCTCGGCCAGCAGCCGGGCGTCCTCCAGCCGCACGCAGCCCGAACTGACGGTGCGCACGTCGCGGTCGAACAGCCGCGGCTCGTTGGTGCCGTGCAGATAGATGTTGAGCGGGTTCGTCAGGTTGAAGCGGAAGCGGCCCAGGGCGTTGTGGTCGCCCGGCGCCTGGACGATGCGCACGCGGCGCGGCGACACCTCGGTCCAGTCCACCGTCTCCGGCACCACGGCCTCGCCGTCCAGATAGACGGTGGCGTCGGTGATGCCGGTGCTGCCGGTGCGGCGCAGGTTCGGCAGCTTGTCCTGCTTGAGGATGGTCGGCGGCACGGTCCAGGTCGGGTTCACCACGACGTGGGTGATGCGGTCCTCCAGCAGCGGCGTCTCGCGCGAGGGACGGCCGACGACGGCGCGCATGGTCAGCTCGAACCGGCCGTTGCGCACCAGGGTCACGGTCTGGCTCGGCAGGTTGACGATCAGCACGCTGTCGGGCGCCGTCTGGCGGAAGGCGCGCATGCCCGACGCGCTCTGGCGCATCATCAGCGCCGCCTCGCGCGGGGTGCGGTCCAGCACCGCCCGGGTCGCCCCACCGACCAGCCCGTCGGCCTTCAGGCCCTGGGCGAGCTGGAAGGTCCGCACCGCGAGGTCCAGGGTGTCGTCGAAGACGTCGGTCGCGGTGCCGGGCGGCAGATAGCCGAGATCCGCCAGCCGGCCCGACAGGCGGGCCACCCGTTCGCCGACCACGCCCTTGCGCAGCAGCGGCCCGGGGCCGACATGGACGGACGCCGGCACGGCCAGGACCTCCAGTTCCGCGGCGCGCTGCTCGAGGCGCGTCGCCGCGGCGTCCAGGGCGTCGCGGAAGGTCTCGGCGGCCGCCGGCCGGGTGGCGGCCGCGGCCGACAGCGCAAGCACCACAAGGCAGGCCTTGGCGATGCGGCTCCAGCGGGTCGTCGACGAAGTCGGCGTCATGATCGGGTCCTCACTCGGCACTGGGCACGGGGGCGTGCTCTCTCAAACATATACGTCGAAGATGGCGGTTGCGATGTGACAGGCGTCACTTCGCACCATTGCACGGCATGCCCCACCCCTTTCGGTCCGGGCCTATGCCCTGCCTCCGCTTCGGTTTCATTTTTGACAAAAATGGGTTGATCGCCGCCTATGCCCTCGCCTATACGGATAGGTGTTCGGTCAGAGTGTGTCTTCCCATGCGCATGATCGACGGTCATAAGACGTCCCGGCGAAGGGACGCAAGGCAAAAGGCCTTTTCTTGGAAATCCTTCGGTCAATCGGACAAAGAGGGGAAAGGGAATGAGCTTTGCGGGGGGGGATCTTGTCGATCCGGCCATGGGGCGTCGCCGATTCCTGATGGTTGGCCTTGCCGCGGCGGGGGCCGTGGCGTCACCGGTGCTATTCTCGGCCAGTCCGGCGGACGCCGCAATGGCCGTGCCGTCGAAGCGGCGGCTGGTGTTGCACAACATCAACACCGGCGAACACTTTGACGGCGTGTTCTGGGCCGACGGGGCCTATCGGCAGGACGTCCTGCGGCGCCTCGACCATTTCCTGCGGGACCATCGGGCCGGCCTGGTCACCCGGATGGACCCGCGGCTGCTCACCGTGATGTCCGACCTGCACCGCCGCATGGGGACCGACGAGCCGTTCAAGGTGATCTGCGGCTACCGGTCGCGCCGCACCAACGCGCTGGCGCGCCGCCGCTCCCGCGGGGTGGCGAAGGAAAGCTACCACACCAAGGCGATGGCCGTTGACCTGGCGCTTCCCGGGCGCAGCCTCAGCGGGCTGGCCAAGGAGGCCAAGGCCATGAAGGCGGGCGGCGTCGGGGTCTACCCGCGCTCCGGTTTCGTCCACGTCGACGTGGGCCCCGTGCGGACCTGGTAGGTTCGTCACCGCTCACGGGCCGCCCCCAGCCGCGGGCGGCCCCCCCGGGCGCCGGCTAGTCCGGCACCGCCTGGTCCTGGTGCGCCCGCTTGGTCAGGGTCAGGTGGTTGCGCCCGCCGCGGCGCTCGTAGCGCACGCTGTCCATCATGGTTTTCACGAAATGGATGCCGAGGCCGCCGATCGGGCGGTCGTCGATGTCGCCCTCGAGCACCGGCGGCCGGGCCTCGGTGAGCGGATCGAAGGCCCGGCCGTCGTCGCTGAGCTCGGCGGTGACGACGCCGCCGTCGAGCGCCACGCGGACCATGATCTCGTGCGGACCGCCGGCCGGGAACGCGTAGGAAATCACGTTCGTCAGCAGCTCGTCCAACGCCAGATTGAAATTGAACGCCAGCGCCGCGGGCAGGGCGTTCGCCTCGAAGAACGCGTCGAGCGCGTCGGCGAGGCGCGGGATCTCCGCCAAGTCGTTGGAGAGGCGCAGGTCGAGGCGGTCGGTCATCGCGGGCTCAAGCCGTCGTTCTCCGGAAGGCGCTGGATGCACCCGGGGCTCGATCCTGCCGCGCCGGGGGGCGTGGGGCAACGGGAATCTCCCGAGCGCTCCGCCGATCGGCGTACCGCGTCGGTCTGGGTGGCGGAACCAAAAGGAAAGCCGGCCGGTTGCAGGCGGCAGGTCCCACGCAGATCAACGGGAATGCCCATGTTCACCAAGAACGACCTCGGCCGCCTGGTCGCCGTCGACGCCGCCCCGGCGGTGTCGGTGTTCCTTCCCACCCACGCGGCGGGCCGTGAGACGCGCCAGGACACGATCCGCCTGAAGAACCTGCTGGGGGATGCCGTGCAACGCCTGATCGAGCGGGGCGTGCGGCGGCCCGATGCGGAGGCGTTGCTCGCCCCGGCCGCCCGGCTGCTGGACGACGCCGCCTTCTGGCGCCACCAGAACGACGGGCTGGCCCTGTTCGTGGCCCGCGACCTGTTCGAGGCGCACCGCGTCCCCATGGGCCTGCCGGAGGAGGTGGTGGTCTCGACCGCGTTGTCGGTCCGGCCGCTGCTGCCTCTGCTGGCGGCCGATGGCAGCTTCATGATCCTGGCCGCCACCGCCGACGGTGCGCGCCTCTACACGGCGACCCGCCACGGTGTGTGCGAGGAGGCGGCGGACCTGCCCGCCGGTGCCGCCGCCGTCGACGCGGAGTCCGACTACGACAAGAACATCGTCAACTCCCCCGGCCACATGCGCCACCACGACCGCCGCAACGTCGCCGTCAACTCCGTCAAGACCCACAATTTCGGCGAATCGCCCGAGGCGCTGCGGCAGGCCCACCAGGTGGAGTATCTGCGCCGGCTGGCCGGCGCCGTGCAGCGCCACCTCGACGCCACCGGCTTCAAGGGGCCCCTGGTGCTGGTGGGCGACGCCGAGGTCCAGGGCCACGTCCGCAAGGCGATGAGCGGTCCGGCCCTGCTGGAGGGGGGGATCGAGGTGAACCCCGATGCCCTGGACCTCGGCGAGATCCACCGCCGCGCGTACCGCCTGGTCGAGCCGTTGTTCGACCGCGACCGGCAGGATGCGCTCGAGCGGTACCGCGCGGTGGCGGCCGATGCCGGGGAGCGCGGCCGCGCCGTCACACGGCCGGAGGAGGTGGTGCGGGTCGGCGTGGAAGGGCGCGTCGCCACGCTTCTGCTGGCGAAGGAGGGGAGCCGGATGTGGGGGCGCTACGACGAGGCCGCGGGGCGGGTCGTCACGGCGGTCGGGGCGCCGGACGGCGACGTCGTCGATCTGCTGGAGAAGGCGACCGCGGACACGCTGCTGCATGGTGGGACGGTGCACGCGGTGGCCAAGGCGGACCTCCCGCCCGAGGCCACGGTGGCGGCCATCCTGCGCTACTGACCGGCCCGCTCCTGACCGGCCCGGCCGGCGCCCGGCCGCCGCGGCGTCACTCGCTGGCGGCGGGGGACTTCGACGCGCGGTAGATGTCGGCCGGGTCCCAGACGGCGCCATGGCGGCGGCGTGGCTTGCCGGCGTCGCGCTGACTCTTGGCGGCGGGCTTGCCGGACCCGTCGGCGCGGCGGCCGGAGGCGCGGGTGGGGAAGGTGGGAACCAGATCGTCGGCGACCTCGCCGCCGCCGCCCGCGCCTTCGGCGCCCTCGCGGCCATCCGGCGAGAGGGCGGAGAGAAGGGCCAGCATCTCGTCGGCCACGGCCGGCGGCGCCGACCGCCACAGGCGCAGCAGACGGGCCTCGCGCCGGCTGATCTCTCCGTTGTGCGCGGTGACCGCCGGCTCGACCGCGCCGCCGGTGGCGGGGGCGCGGGGATCGTCGTAGCAGTCGAAGAAGAAGCTGACGGGGACGTCCAGAACCTGGCTCAGGCGATAGAGAGTTCCGGCTGAAATCCGGTTGGAGCCGCGCTCGTACTTCTGCACCTGCTGAAAGGTCAGGCCGATGGCTTCGCCGAGTTTCTCCTGACTCATGCCCTGGAGCGTGCGGCGCATGCGGACCCGCTGCCCCACATGGGCATCGACAGACCAAGATTCCGGCGATCCGCGCCGTCCCCGCTTCCGCACGGATGAGTCGCTCATCGACTGCGCATCCCCAATGCTTGAACCACAATCAGGACGATTATCATTTATCCCGATGATTATTGGCACAGCCTTTGCGCGCAAGCAAGGAAAATCTATAACAATTCATTGACCAACCAAAGGGAAACGGTCGGCGGGCTCTTGCCTGGGGCCGGACGGCCAGGGGCGCGGGGGCGGGCAACCGGCGCCGCGCCAGGCGCCGGGCCGTCAAGGTTTCCGTGGAGAACGCGCCGCGATCGTCCCGTGGCCGGGGCCGGGCGCAAGCACCGGTCAAGGGAACGCAAGCAGAGCCGCCGCGCGCCCAAAGCTGCGCGCCGGTTCTACTTTGATGTAGGGTCGGTGGACGGGGGGCTCGCGCCGGTGGCCGGTGCCGGGGGCGGCGTGGGTGGGGATCGGACGCCGTGCCCGGCTGTTTCACCGGCTGTTGCAAGGGAATCGCGAGAAGGAGGCGACCATGCGCACGCTGTCCATCCTGACCATCGGCATCCTGCTGACGACGGCGGCGCCGACCGGCGCCGTGGAACCCGGGGGGCCGCCGCCGGCACCGCCCGCCGTGGCGCCCGGGACCGACGGGCACGGCGGGCCCCCCGTCGGCGCGCCGCCCGGCGACGACTCCCCCGGCGATAAGGCGCGGCGGGCCCTCGACCTGCTGCTTCAGGCCCTGCAAGGATGGATCAACCAGCTCCCCTCCTATGCCCCGCCTGAAGTGACGCCCGACGGCGACATCATCATCCGGCGCCTCGACAAGCCCGCCCCGCCGCCCCCTCCCGGCGCGTCCCCCGGAGCGCCACCCGGAGCGCCGCCCGCGCCCGATGGCGCCACCCGCCTGTGAGCGGCGGCGGGCGCCCGGCGACTCCGCGAGCGCCAGCGAGGGCATGGCGGTGAGGACATGGCGGTTTCACGTGCACGTGCTAGGATCGGACGCGCCAACGAACACGGGAGACCCAATCATGCGCAGCGTTCTTGCCCTTGCCGTCGCCGGCGCCCTGGCCATCGCCCCCGTCGCCGTCCAGGCGCAGCAGGCGCCCGCTCCGGTCCAGGCCCCGATCGAGGCCGACCCGCCCAGCATCTTCGGCCTGTCGCCGGACCATGCGCTGGCGGTCGGCGTCGGCATCATTGCCGGCGCGCTGGCCATGGACGTCCTGGCCGGGCGCGGAACGGTGATCGGTGCCATCGCCGGCGGGCTGATCGGCAGCTGGTGGTTCGGCACCCACGAGGTCGGGCCCGGCAGCTCCCGGGTCAGCCGCATCACCTACGATCCGGCGATCTGAGCGGGCGGCACCGCCGGCGCAGGGCGGGGGGCGGCCCCTCGGGGGGGGGCCGCGCCGGGGAGCGGCGTCAGGGCATCACCGGCGCGCCGACGTCGCCGTCCCCGGCGATGGCGAACGGCGCCTCGGCTCCGGCCTGGCAGCGTGCATGGCGAAGCTGCCGGTAGGCGCTCCTCTGCCACACGTAGGGGTCGAGGGCGAACTGCTCCTCGCGGCGCACGGCGGCGATGGCGTCCGCCGACTCCAGGGAGCGGTCGGCGGCCACGAATCCGAGATAGCCGTCGCCGAACAGCGACGCCCCGGCGGCCAGGGTGATCGCCGATCCCGCGAGATCGCGCAGGGTCGTCGGGCCGGCGAGCGGCAGCACCAGATAGCCGCCCTCGGGAACGCCGTGGGCGCACAGGGTCTGGCCGAGATCCTCCGGGCGGCTGGTCACGCCCATCCCGGTCGCCGCGTCGAACAGGCCGAGCACCCCGACGGTGCTGTTGATGACGAAGCGGGCCGCCGCCGCCGCGGCGTTGGCGCCGTCGCCCTGGAAGCCGCTGTTCACGGCGGTGACCGGCTCGCGCAGGTTGGCGAAGGCGTTGGCCACGGACCGCCGCACCGCCGCCGGCACCAGGCTCCGGTAGGCATCGGCGGCGGGAACGAGGAGCGCGTCCTGGACGGCGCCGTTGAAGGCGAACATCGTCCGATTGAACGCCTCGAAGCGGTCCTCCGACGCCGCGGCGCGGGCCGGGGGCGCCGCCAGGGCCACGCCGGTCGCGATGACGAAAGCTGCGCAGAGCCGATGGGCCATGCCGTTCCCCTTGCCTTGGTGCATGCCTGCCCTTGCAGATGCGTCCGCGGGCGCCGCCGCGCCAACGCGCATTGGGAGAAGGCGTCTCCGCCGGTTGCTCCGTGGCGGGAGCAAAGGGGGGGGGTGTATGTGCGGAGACAACCATGGGCCGGCGTGCATACGCCGGCTGCGTACGACGGGGCATACGCCGTGCCTTGACACCGCCGGGATGCGTGCCTATCACGGCAAAGCCTGCGCCACGGCCCCAAACTTATCGCTCGCGACGCAGCAGGCTTTCGGGGTATAGCAAGACCGCGGTTGCGGTAATTCGATCGAGGGCAGTTATGGCGGTTCCTGACGAGGTGAGGAAACGGTTCGCCGAGTACGTGAAGGTGCAGGCGCTCGACAACCGATTCATCGCCCGAGACACCGAAAAGAAGATCCTCGAAGACGGCGTGATGCGGTTTGAGATCGGTCTCGACGACGGCCGGCAGATCATGCTGGGCGTGGCTCAGGATTCCGGCTACGTCTTTGAAACCGAAGCCGAGAAGCGCATCCGCGACATTCTTGATGGATTCGCCGAAGACGGCAAGATCGACAAGCGGGAGTTCACCGACAGCGTCGCGTTCCTGCGAAAGTTCTGTGCCAACGGCTTGAGCGAGGACGAGGCCCGCAAACGCGTGAAGAAGATCATGCTGGCCAATGGCTGGAAGCCCCGCCGCAGCGGCTGGCTGCGCAGCCGGCGCTGGTTCACCCGGGTCGACGCCGACTGACGGGCGGTCCCGCCCGGGAGATCGCAGCAAGACCAGCAAGAGAAGACACGGACAAAAGAGCCGCCGGGGCGTCCGGCGGCTCTTTTGCCGTTGCGCGATCGGGCGGCTTGCTTACTTCGCCGTCATCCGGGCGAGGGCGAGGGTCGTCAGCGCGTTGGCGCCGCGGTCGGCGGCGACGCGGGCGGTGGCGGCCTCGAACCACTCCTTGGCCGGTCCGTCGGCCACCGGCAGCAACGACAGCTCGTCGACGGCGCCGGGGAGGTCGTCGGCGATCAGCCGGGCGCGGGCCCGCTGCACCGTCGCGAAGGCGCTGTCGACCGGCGGCGTGTCGAGGCGCACGAGGTAGCGGAGCTGGCTGACCACCGATTGCCACGGCGCGTACCAGTTCGCCTCGCGGGCGACATCGCCGGCCGCCGGTGACGGCGCGACGATGGCCGCGGCGGCCTGGGGGAATTGCTCACGGAGCTGGCTGTGCACGGGAATTCCCCCGGTGGCCCGGTCGGCGAAGCCGGCGACGATCGCCTCGACCTCGGCGTCACCGCCGGCGATGGCGCGCAGGGTCGCCAGCTCGACGTCGAAGGGGGCGGGACGGCGCAGCGCCGTGCGCAGTTCGCCCACCGCCAGCGCCAGGGCGGCCGAGCGGAGGTCGGCGCCCGCGGTCACCTCGCCGTCGGTGGCACCGGCCAGACCGTCGAGCTTGCTGCCCATGGCGGCAACCCGGGCCTCCAGTGCGCCCAACGACTCCGCCAACTTGGCGTCGGCGGCGTCGAGCCGCTGGAACGGGGCGGCGATGGGGTCGGGCACGCCCAGCGCTCGGAACACCTCCGGCGACCACTGCGGCGCGGTGGCGACGGTCGCGGCGCTCACCACCACGGCGAACAGCAGCGACACCACCACGGTGCCGGCGCCGCCGCCGCTGCGCGGTGCGGGCTGCGGCGCGGGCGCCGGGGTGGCCGCCGGGCTGGCCGCGGTGGCGGAGGTGTCCGTCGGGCCGGTGGTGGTCAGATTCTCGGTCTCGCTCATCGGTCCGCTCCGTAGTGAGGTGTGAACAGCGCCTCTGGCCTCGGCGCGACAAATACAGAGGCAACGGCGCGAACTCAACCACGGCGTGGCGATCCCCGGCCCCTCCGCACCCATGGTGCCGAGGATACGTGAACAGGGGTGTATGCGCGAGGCCGGAGGCGGTTGCTCCCTGTGATATTGATCTCAGGCCCCGTCATCGCGGACCGTCACGTGTATTGGAATGTCGGGCCGAAACATCGGTGTTTGCATGTATTTTCCTCTCCCCTAGGGACGGGTGCGCTGTTACACTTCATGCCCGTACGGTACACCTGTCCCCATCCGATGCCCGCGCCCGGATCGCCATGGCGACCGACGCGGTCGGTACGGCGCGGCGAGCGCCGGTGACACCCCCGTCGCGCCCTGCGGCGCGGGGCGTCGCTGGAGCACGCCGGGTGGCGGAGCGGCGGTCGGGTCGTGCTCGTCATCATACGGCCCTTGTGCAAACAGACCGAACAGGTGACCCATGACCGCCCATACCGATCAGGATCAGACGGACGGCACCGCCGGCGCCGCCAGCCCGGCCGCCGCCGCGGTGGAGCGGGTGATCGAGCGCTTCGGCGGCATCCGCCCGATGGCCGACAAGCTCGGCGTTCCGGTCAGCACCGTGCAGGGATGGAAGAAGCGAGCCTCGATCCCGGCCTCGCGGGAGGCCGAGGTGCGGGCGGCGGCGGATCGCCTGGGCCTGGCCGTCGACGGCGCCGATCTCGACGCCGCCTTCCCGCCGGCCACCGACGCCGCCGCGGCGCCGGTGTCGGACGAGGCCGCCACGGCGCCGGTCGAGGCGGCCCCCCCGGCGCCCCCCCCGGCGCCCCTCGAAACCGACGGTGCCGAGCCCCCCGCGGCCGCGACCGGCGCGCCCGCCCTGGATCCGGCCGACCTCCCGGCCGAGGACCCCGCGGTCGACGCTGCGGTCGAGCCCGCGGCCGTCTCCACCGACACACCGACCACCGCCTCCCCCTCCGACTCGCCGGATTCCGGCGCGGCGGCGGCCACCCCGGCCGTCCCGGACGCGGTGGCGGCGGCGGTCCAACCGCCCATCGAACAGAAGGCCCAGCCCGACATGACCTCCTCCGAGATCTCGATGGCCAGCTCCGCGGCCGAACCCGACGCGCGCCCTGCCGCCATGCCCGCCGCCATGCCCGTTGGTGCGGCCCCCGTTCCCCCCGCCGCCCCGTCGTCCGGCGGCGGCGCCGGGGCGGTCGCCGTGGCGGCGGCGCTCCTGGCGATCCTGGGGGCCGGGGTCGCGGTCACCGCGCCGCTGTGGTCGCCGGACTTCCTGGCCAAATCGGTTCAGGTGGACGTGATCCAGGCCCGGGTGGGCGCTCTGGAGAAGTCTCTGGGTGTGACCGCGTCGGCCGACGCCTCTCTCAGCGACCGCATCGCCAAGATCGAGGCCTCGGTGGGCGCGATCGACGAGAAGTTCGCCGCGCTGCCGGCCGCCCAGGTGGCAGGGGCGGTGGCCGCCAACCAGTTGCGCAGCGCGCTGGCCGGGTCGGGTCCGTTCGCCGCGGAGCTGGCCGCGGTCAAGGTGTCCGGAATCGCCGACGAGGCGACCGCGAAGGCGCTCGAGCCGCTGGCGTCGCACGCCGCGTCGGGCATCCCGACACGGTCCGATCTGTCCGAGCGATTCGCCTGGATGGTGCCCGACATCGTCGGCGCCGACCTCGCCGACGGCGGGACCAGCGGCCTCGGCCGCCGCATGATGGGCTGGATGACCGGGGTGGCCGGAGTGCTGCGCCTGCCGGTGGCCCAGACCCCGGCGGACGCCCAGAGCACACCGGCCCTGGTGGCGCGCGCCGGCACCATGCTGGACCGCGGGGAACTGGCCGCCGCCGCGGACCTCGTGTCGCTGCTGACGGGGCCGGCCGCGGAGGCCGCGGCGCCCTGGCTGGCCGATGCGCGGGCCCGTCTCGCGGCCGACGAGGCCACCGCCCAGGTGGGACGCCGCGTCGCCGCGGTGCTGCCGCCCGCCACCAACTGACACGCCACCACCCACGCCTCCCGTTCGCGCCACCCCGGTCGGGCGCGCTCCTCGCCGGCCGGCGGGCTTTGTGCCCGGGCCGGCCGGGGGGCGGCATTGCCCGGGGCGCCGGGGGAACGGGTGTCCTCCGGCGCCGCCGGGCGTGGCGGGGCCACCGTCCGCACACCGCGGCGGCGCCGTCGTCACAGCAGATTTCCCCGGCGCGGGCAGGCCGGCCGTGCTAAATCGTAGGCCCGGCCGCGCGGCCGGTCGCACGCAAGGGCGCAACCAAGAGGACGCGTAGGTCCGTATGACCCCGAGGCAAGCACTGCAGCACCGCCTATCCGGCCTGGAAGCGCATCTCAAGACGGAAAACCCGAACCTCCTGCCGGTCATTCCGACCTATCGGGAGTTCGACCGGCTGCTCCATGGCTTGGGTCTCCTGACGCGCGAGGAATCGCTGGCGACGCGCATTCCGTGGTGGCCGATGATCGCCATCCTCGGCACCTTTTCGGCTGGCAAGTCGACGTTCATCAACAGCTACCTGCGCCATCCCCTGCAAGGCACCGGCAACCAGGCGGTCGACGACAAGTTCACCGTCATCTGCTACGGCGCCGACACCAAGCACGAGGCGCTGCCCGGAACCGCCCTGAACGCCGATCCGCGCTTCCCCTTCTACCGGATCTCCGACGAGGTGGAGAAGGTGGCGGCCGGCGAGGGCAAGCGGATCGACAGCTACCTCCAGCTCAAAACGCTGATGAGCGAGCGGGTCCGCGGCAAGATCATCATCGACTCACCCGGCTTCGATGCCGACGACCAGCGCCGGTCGGTGCTGCGGCTGGTCGATCACATCATCGACCTGTCCGACCTCGTGCTGGTGTTCTTCGACGCCCGGCACCCCGAGCCGGGGGCCATGCAGGACACGCTGCGCCTGCTGGTGTCCAAGACGGTGCGGCGTGCCGACGCCCGCAAGTTCCTCTACATCCTTAACCAGATCGACACGACGGCCAAGGAGGACAACGCCGAGGCCGTGTTCGGGGCGTGGCAGCGTGCCGTCGCCCAGGCCGGGCTGGTGAGCGGCCGCTTCTACGGCACCTACGACCGCGCGTCGGCGGGGACGATCGAGGACGAGGCGCGCCGGGCCCGCTACGAAGCCAAGGCGGACGCCGACCTCGCGGAGATCTATGGCCGCATCTCCGAGGTCGAGATCGGTCGTGGCTACCGCATCGTCGGCATCCTCGACGCGCTGACCAAGGAGGTCGAGGGGGAGCTGGTGCCGTTCATCCAGGCGGCGATGGCCCGCTGGCGCCGCGGCGTGCTGATCGGCGACGCGGTGTGGGCGGCGGTGCTGGCCCTGCTGGCGGGGGGCGTCGTCTACCTCGCCGGTGCGGAGGCGCTTCCGGCGCTCGGAACCTGGCTGGTCGAGGAGCAGCCGGACTGGGCCTCCGGGCTGCCGGTGCGGTTGCTGGTCGCGGTGCTGGCGGTGGCCGGGATCTTCCTGGCCGGTCACGTGTGGTTGCGCCGGGCCGTGGCCCGGCGCATCGCCGCTGGGCTGCCCGATCGCATGGGCGAGGCCGACCTCAACCCGCGCAACGCCTTCTTGAAGAACACCGGCCTGTTCCGGCCGCTGTTCCGCAAGACCCCGGCGGGATGGGGCGCGCGGGCCCGCAAGCGTGTCTTCGGCATCCGCCAGGCGGTGGCCGCGCACGTGCAGCGGCTGAACGACCTGTACACGGATCCCGCCGGGCGGCGTCGGCCGGCCGACGGACCGCTGGACTCGGCGGCGGGCACGGGTGCACCGGCGGCGGAGTGAACCGCGGCGCCGCTTCGGTTACAAAGTGAACGATGGTGGGCGGTACGCCGGCGACGCGCGAGGAGGCAGGAACGATGACTGATCCGAACCGGAAAGACAGCGAGGGCGGATCCGTGGGCCGGCCCGAGGAACCCGCCAAGGGGTTCCCGGACTTCATCATCGCCCCTCCCGGCGGTCCGGGCGGCACCGGGCCGGGCGGCACCGGGCCGGGCGGTCCGGTGCCATCGCCCTTCGCGTCGGACGCGCCGGGCGGCATGGGCGCCCCGCGGCCCCCCCACGGGGTGGCCGCCGACCCGCCCGCGATCGCCCGGCCGGCGCCACCGGCCGCGCCGCCGCCGAAGGCGCGGGGCGGCGGTCTGGCGCTGCTGGCGGCGCTGGTGGCCATGCTGGCGGCGGGGGCCTCCATCGCCGCGCCGAGCCTGCGCCCGCTGCTGGCCGAGACGCTCCGCCAGCAGTTCGGCGACCATGCGTTCATCGCCGTGATCACCGGCACCGCCGACACCCGGCCGCCGGGCCAGGTGCAACTGGATCTCGACACCTTCGACCAGCGCCTGGGTGCGCTTGCCCAGGTGCTGGAGGCCGCCCCGGGAGGGCAGCCCGTGCCGCCCGAGACGCTGGAGCGATTCGTCACGGCGGCCGGCGACAACGAGCGCTTCGGCACCCTGGAGGCGGCCCTGCGGGAGGCCGAGGGCCAGGTGGCCACGCTGTCCCAGGCGCTGGGGGCGCTCGAATCCCGGCTGGCCCAGGTCGACGGGCGCTCGGAGCGCCTGGAGGCTGCCGACGGCGCGATCGGCGAGCGGTTGACCGCCACGGAGGGGGCGGTGGGCGATTTGACGCCGCGGGTCACCGCGGCGCAGGACGCCGCCATCGCCGCGGCGGCCACCGCGTCCGACGCCGGGGGGCGCGCGGACGCCGCCGCCGCGAAGGCGGATGCGGCGGTCGTCGCCGCCGCCGCGGCGACGACGACGGCGGGCGCGTCGTCGGCGTCGTCCGATGCCGCGGCCGGGCTTGCCGCCGCCGCCGCCGCCAAGGCCGACGAGGCCGCCACACAGGCGGTGAGCCTGTCCGGGGTGGTGGAGATGCTGAGCGCCACCGCCGGCGACATCGGCAGCCGCATCGCCGCGGTGGAAAGCCAGCTCACCGACATGGCCGCGGCGCTGCAGGGCACCGTCGCGGCGGCGGACGCCAACGGTGCGGCGATCCAGGCCGCGGCCGAGGAGGGGCGGGCGGCCGACGAGGCGCTGGCCGTTCGACTCGCCGCGCTCGAGACGGGGGCCGGCGACCTCGCCGGCCGGCTGGAGGCGGCCGAAAAGGACCTCGTGGCCGCGCGCGGCGAGCTGGAGACGACCGGCGGTGCGGTGCGGACCACGGCCGGGGACCTGGTCGCCCTGGCGACTCGCACCGGCGCCATCGAGGACCACCTCGCCCGCGTCAACGGCGGCACGGCATCGGCGCTGCTGGCCCTGTCGAGCCGCATCCGCCAGGCCCTGGAGGACGGCGAGAGCTTCACCGGCGAGGTCGCGGCGGTCCGGGCCCTGGCCGGCAACAACACGGAGCTCACCGGGGCGATCGACACGCTGCAGCAGCTGGCGTCGCGCGGCGGCCCCACCCTCACCCTGCTGCGGCGCGAGTTCAACCTGGCGGCCCAGAAGATCATCGACGCGGAGGAAGCATCGGGGCCGGCCTGGTACATGCGGACCGTGTCCTCCATGAGCTCGCAGGTCACCTCCTGGTTCGGCTGGGTCCAGCCGTCGATGCCCGCCCCCGGCGAGGAGGCGCGCGCCGTCGTCACCGAGGCGGCGAAGAGCTTCACCCTCGGCCGGATCGACGACGCGGTGCGGACCCTGAAGACCATTGCCGGCCCCGGTGCCGAGGCGGCCGAGCCCTGGATTCGGCTGGCCCAGGTGCGGGTCGACGCCGAGCGCGCCCTGCGGGCGCTCAGCGACGCGGCGCTGGAGCGCCTGGCGAAGGCCGAGCCGTGACCACCGGAGCGGCGGTGTTTCCCGGCCGGCGGGGCGTACGCCCCGCCCCGGCCGGGAGGCGCCGCGGTGGTGCGAATGAAAGTGGAAAGCGCCCGCCCGCGGCCTTGCCCTCCCACCGCAGCGTGCTATAAACGCGCGACTTGATCCCGGAAATGCGAGGGTGCCGGCCCGTGGCGACCGATGCGTCGATCCTGGTCCTCAACGGACCGAATCTCAACATGCTGGGCGTGCGTGAACCGCACATCTACGGCGCGACGACGCTGGACGACCTGGAGGCGCTGTGCCAGGAACACGCCGAGACGCTGGGCCTTTCGGTGGATTTCCGGCAGTCGAATCACGAGGGCGAGCTCGTCTCCTGGATCCAGGCGGCGCGCACCGATCATGACGGCATCATCCTGAACGCCGGGGCGTACACCCACACCTCCGTCGCCATCCTCGACGCGCTGACCGCGGCGGAGCGGCCGGTGATCGAGGTGCATCTCTCGAACATCTTCAAGCGGGAAGCCTTCCGCCATCATTCCTACATTTCGGGGGTGGCGGTCGGTGTGCTCTGTGGGTTCGGTCCGCACGGATACCGCATGGCGCTCGACGCCATGGCGCAGATCCTCGACCGCAACTGAGAAACGACAGGATTCCAGGACACATGGCGAGCTTCGACATCGACGGCGACCTGATTCGCAAACTCGCGGACCTGTTGCGCGAGACGGGCCTCAGCGAGATCGAGTTCGCCGAGGGCGAAAAGCGCATCCGCGTCACCCGCGCCGGTGCGGTGACCGCGATGGCGGCCCCCGCGGCTCCGCTCCCTGCGCCGCCCGCGGTCGCGGCGGCACCCAAGGCGGCGGCGGCTCCCAACCCCGGTGCCGTGACCTCGCCGATGGTCGGCACCGCCTATGTGGCGGCCGAGCCGGGAACCCCGCCGTTCGTGCGGGTCGGCGACACCGTCAAGGCGGGCCAGACCCTTCTGATCATCGAGGCGATGAAGGTGATGAACCCGATCAAGGCGCCGCGCGCCGGTACGGTGACGGAGATCCACGTCGCCGATGCGCAGCCGGTCGAGTTCGGCGAAGTCCTGATGATCGTCGAGTGAGAGGGGCAGCCCGTTGGCGATGTTCGAAAAGGTCCTGATCGCGAACCGTGGTGAGATCGCGCTGCGCATCCACCGCGCCTGCCGCGAGATGGGCATCCAGACCGTGGCGGTGCATTCCACCGCCGACGCCGACGCCATGCACGTGCGCCTCGCCGACGAGAGCGTGTGCATCGGCCCCCCGTCGGCCCGCGACAGCTATCTCAACATCCCCGCCATCCTGTCGGCGGCGACCATCACGGGGGCGGACGCCATCCATCCCGGGATCGGCTTCCTGTCCGAGAACGCCCAGTTTGCCGAGATGGTGGAGGAGCACGGTTTCTGCTTCATCGGCCCGACGCCCGAGCACATCCGCATCATGGGCGACAAGGTCACGGCCAAGCGGACGGTGAGCGACCTCGGCCTGCCGGTGGTCCCCGGGTCCGACGGGCCGGTGGTGTCGCTGGAGGACGCGCAGGCGATCGCCCGCGATGTCGGCTACCCCGTGCTCATCAAGGCGGCGGCCGGCGGCGGCGGCAAGGGCATGAAGGTCGCGCGCAACCCCGAGCAGCTCCAAGAGGCCTACCAGCTGGCGCGTGGCGAGGCGCGGGCGGCCTTCGGCAACGACGAGGTCTACCTCGAGAAGTATCTCGGCCGGCCGCGCCACATCGAGATCCAGCTTCTCGCCGACCTCCATGGCAACGCCGTCCATTTCGGTGAGCGTGACTGTTCGGTCCAGCGCCGCCACCAGAAGGTCATCGAGGAGGCGCCGTCGCCGGCGCTCAACGCGGCCCAGCGCGATTTCATCGGCGAGCTCGCCGCCCGCACCACCCGCGGAATCGGCTACCGCGGCGTCGGCACGATGGAGTTCCTGTTCGAGGACGGGCAGTTCTACTTCATCGAGATGAACACCCGCCTGCAGGTCGAGCACACGATCAGCGAGATGATCACCGGCATCGACCTGGTGCGCGAGCAGATCCGCGTCTCCACGGGCGCGCCGCTGGGCTACACCCAGGCCGACATCCGCTTTCAGGGGCACGCGATCGAGTGCCGGGTGAACGCGGAGAACCCCGAGACCTTCATGCCGTCGCCCGGCCGGATCGACGGCTACCATGCGCCGGGCGGGCTCGGCATACGGGTGGACTCGGCACTGTACGACGGTTACCGGGTGCCGTCCCACTACGACAGCCTGATCGCCAAGCTGGTGGCCCACGGCGCGTCGCGCAACGAGTGCATGATGCGGTTGCGCCGTGCCCTCGACGAGTATGTGATCGGCGGAATCGACACCTCCTTGCCGCTGCACCAGCGGATCATCGCCGAGCCGGAATTCATCGACGGCGCCTACGACATCCATTGGCTGGAACATCTTATGGGTATGCGCAAATAGATTGTTCGTTCACTGCCGCCAACCGCATGCCGCCATCTTCGCCCGGTCCACTATCGGACCGGGCGAATTGCTTCTCCGGCAGCAATTTGTTCCTTGCGCCGCTTGAATTGCGTACTACAGTCCGGTTCATCAGGGTGATCCCATGCGAGGAGAGCGGGCAATGGAGCGGTTGCGCAGCGTGACGATCGCCACCCGTCTGGTGGTCGGATTCGCGGTAGCACTGGCACTGATGGTCGCCATGACGGCGGTCGCGACCAACCAGGTCGCGGGCATCAACGCCAGCCTGACCACCATCAACGACGTCAACGCCGTCAAGCAACGCCACGCCATCGATTTCCGGGGCAGCGTTCACGACCGGGCGATCGCGCTGCGCGACGTGGTCCTGCTGTCGGATGCGGACGCGCTGGCCGCGGAGCTGGCGCTGATCGAGGCGCTGGCGGCCAACTACCGCAAGGCCGGGGCGGCGCTGGACGCCATGTTCGCCGCGCGCACCGACATCGCGCCGGAGGAGCGCCGCATCCTCGCCGCGATCAAGGAGATCGAGGCGCTCACCCAGCCCCGTGTCGCGCGGGTGATCGAATTGCGCCGCGCCGGCGACACCGCCGCCGCGCAGGCGCTCCTGGTCGACGAGGCACGCCCGGGCTTCGTCGAATGGCTGAAGCGGATCAACGCGTTCATCGATTTCCAGGAGGCCGCGAACACAGCCATCGCCGGTGACACCCGGGCGGTGGCAGAGCGCTTCGAATGGCTGATGGTCGTGGTGTGCGCCGCGGCTCTGGCGGTCGGTGGGGTGCTGGCATGGTGGTCGCTGTCGTCGGTGCGGCCGCTGCGCCGGCTCACCGCGGCGGTGCTGTCGCTGGCCCAGGGCAACCTGGACGCGGAGCTGCCGGCGGTGAGGGGGCGCGACGAGGTCGGGGAGATCGTCGGGGCGGTGCGGGTGTTCAAGGACAACATGGTCCGCTCCCGGCAGTTGGAGGCCGACGCGGCCGACGCGGCGCACCGCGCCGAGGCGGAGAAGCGGCGTGTCATGAACGCGCTGGCCGACGGCTTCGAGCGCAGCGTCGGCGCCATCGTCGGTCAGGTGTCGGCGGCGGCGGGGGCGCTGGAGGAGACGGCCCAGGCGCTCAGCGCCAGCATGGGCGAGACCCGGGGCCAGGCCAGTGCGGTGGCCACCTCGGCCAGCCAGGCCACCGCCAACGTGGAGACGGTGGCGCGGGCCTGCGACGCGCTGGCCGGGTCGATCCGTGAGATCGGTGACAGGGTCCGGGAGTCGCTCGAGATTTCCGGCCGCGCGGTGGCCCGCGCCGAGGACACCCAGGGCACCGCCGAGGGTCTGGTGACCTCGGCGCAGAAGATCGGCGAGGTGGTCAACCTGATCAACGACATCGCCCAGCAGACCAACCTTCTGGCGCTGAACGCGACGATCGAGGCGGCGCGCGCCGGCGAGGCCGGCAAGGGCTTCGCCGTCGTCGCGTCGGAGGTGAAGAACCTGGCGAACCAGACCGCCAAGGCGACCGAGGACATCACCGTGCAGATCGACGAGATCCAGGCGGTGATCCGGCGCACCGTGGCGGCCATCAAGGAGATCACGGGGGTGATCGCCGAGAGCAGCACCATCGCCGGCTCCATCGCCACGGCGGTGGACGAGCAGAACGGTGCGACCCAGGCCATCGCGCGCAACGTCCAGCAGGCGTCGGCCGGCACCTCGGAGGTGTCGGGGGCGATCCTCCAGGTGTCGCGGGCGGCCGCCGACGGCGGAACGGCGGCCGACCGGGTGCTGTCGAGCGCGCGTGCCCTGTCGGGCACGGCGGCCGAGCTCAGCGAGCAGATGCGGGGCTTCGTCGGCACGGTGCGGGCGGCCTGAGCGGCGGCCGGCCGGGGCGCCGGGCCGGCCGCCGGGCAACCGTGGCTTGCGGCAGCGCCCCCTGTCGCGCCATGCTCCCGGGACCGGCTCCACGGGAGGCCCGTGCGGAGCCGGCGTCCGCAACCGCCGTGGCCGTCCCATGATCGAACTGAA
This sequence comes from Azospirillum sp. NS33, assembly GCF_059703765.1. Lineage (NCBI taxonomy): Bacteria > Pseudomonadati > Pseudomonadota > Alphaproteobacteria > Rhodospirillales > Azospirillaceae > Azospirillum > Azospirillum sp. NS33. Next base: position 116,330 of record NZ_BAAKJB010000002.1, read on the forward strand.
CGCAGAGCTCCTGCTGCGGGCCTACGCCGCCGGCATCTTCCCCATGGCGGAGAGCGCGGAGTCGAGCGAACTGCACTGGTTCGACCCGGAGCTGCGCGGCGTCCTTCCGCTGGACGGGTTCCATGTGCCGCGTCGGCTGCGCCGCACGCTGCGCCGCGGCGTCTTCGAGATGCGCGTCGACAGCGCCTTCGTGGCGGTGATCCGCGCCTGCGCCGAGGCCACGGCGGAGCGGCCGAAGACCTGGATCAACGCCGACATCGTCCGGCTCTACGCGGATCTGCACGCCGCGGGCTTCGCCCACAGCGTCGAGGCCTGGCAGGACGGCCGGCTGGCCGGCGGCCTCTACGGGGTGTCGCTGGGCGGCGCGTTCTTCGGCGAGAGCATGTTCTCCCGCGCCACCGATGCCAGCAAGGTGGCGCTCGTCCACCTGGTGGCCCGCCTGCGCGCCGCCGGCTACGTCCTGCTCGACACCCAGTTCGTCACCGGCCACCTCGGCCAGTTCGGCGCCATCGAGATCCCGCGCGCGGACTACCGGCGGCGCCTGCGCGCTGCGCTGGCCCGGCCGGCCGCCTTCGGCGCCGTCGACCAGGCCGCCGCCATCGCCGCGCTGCTGGGCGGCGGCGACGACGGTCAGGCCGGGTCCTCGGCCCCTCCGCAGGCCAGCACCCAGACGTCGTAGACCGGGCTCTCCATCGCCGACAGCGCCGGGCTGGACGCGAACATCCAGCCGCTGAAGACGGTTTCCGCCGCCTCGCCCGGACGGGCTTCCTGGACCTCCAGGAAGGCCGCCGCTTCCGGCGGGTCGATGGGGGCGTTCTCCTTGCAGGCGCGCAAGGTGACGCGCAGCCCACCGAACTGCTTCGTCTCGCCGACGGCGATGTCGAAGGTCGTGGTCCGCGCGGTGATCTTGTCGAGCCCCTGGAGGCGCGCCACCGGCCGCTCGATCATCTGTTCGGTGGCCGGGGCGGCCGCCGCCGCCGCCGGCGCGACGGCCAGGGTCGCCAGCACCGCCGCACCGAAAACGCTGTGGATCCTCATGTCGCTCCCTTGTCCATGCCGGTCGCCATGGCCGTGCCTTCCCTTACATCGGAACCCCGGGCCGCGTCCAGTAGGGTGCCCGGCGGGTGGGGCACCGGGTCGGGGTCGGGGAATCGCACGGTCCAGCGCGCCCCCGGACCGACGTTCGCCACCGCCACGTCGCCGCCCAGCTGGCGGGCCAGCGACACCACCACCCGCATGCCCAGGCTGCGCCCGGCACGGTGGGGGTCGAAGCCGTCGGGAACGCCCTGCCCATAGTCGCGCACGCTGAGCTCCAGCAGTCCGGGCGCCACCGCCCGCAGGGCGACGTCGATGGTCTGCGCCGCGGCGTCGGCGCGGGCGTGCTTCACCGCGTTGGTGACCAGTTCGGTGGCGATGAGGCCGAGCGATACCGCGGCGTCGGTCGGCAGGCGCAGGGCCGGGGCGTCGATGTGGCAGGAATGGTCGGGGTTGGTGGCCGTGAGGTCGGCGCAGAGGGTGCGCAGGTAGGACGCGGCGTCGATCGCGGTGACGTCGTCGGTCTTGTACAGGCGCTCGTGGACCTGGGACACGGCCTGGATGCGGCCGACCGCCTCGGCGAAGGCCTCCTTGGCCTCGGCGTCGGCGATGCGGCGGCCCTGCAGGGTGAACAGGCTGGCGACGAGCTGGAGCGAATTCTTGACCCGATGGTTGATCTCCTTGAGCAGGAGATCCTTGCGTTCGTTGGCGGTGCGCAGCCGGGCCTCGGCCGCCCGCCGCGCCGCCACCTCACGCCGGAGCCGGCCGGTGGCCCGCGCCACCAGCACCAGGTAGCCGGCCGCTGACGCGGTCACGGCCAGACCGAACAGCAGCGCCCACAGGGCCTGGCCGCGGGCCGGGTCGGGAACGGCGGCGGCCGTCGGCTCGAAGGTCAGCTCCCACGGACGGCCGCCCCACGCCACGGTCCGCCGCACCGCCGGGGCGACGGGGGCGGCGTCCGCCTCGGGTGTCCCGGCCGGGGCGGTGACGGGCGCCCCGGTCATCGGAGCACCGGTCATCGGAGCACCGGTCATCGGCACGGCCGCGGCGACCGACAGCACCGGCGCGTCCCCGGCTGCCGGATCGGCCAGCCGGATGTGGAACAGGGGCGTGGGGTAGGGGGCGAAGGCCGCGGCGGCGACGGCGTCGAGGCGGAAGACGGTGGCGATGAAGCCGCGGAGCGCGGCGCGGTCGCTGCGCACGGGGGCCACCAGGACCACCTCGGCCGTGCCGTTGCCGTCGACCAGGGGCAGCGGGCCGCTGGCCGCCACGTGGTCGTCCTCGCCGGAGCGCTCCAGCACCGGCCGCAGCCCGTAGACCGAGGCGGCGTCCAGCCCCATCAGCGTGGCGGCGGCGGTGGCCGGCTCGACCGCGACCATGGGGTAGAGGTCGTGGTCGAATTCCATGGTGTCGATGCGGCCGCCGCCCGGCGCCAGGATGCCGGCCACGGCGGGGTCGAAGGCGTGCAGCGCCTCGGCCACCCGCCCGGCCTGGGGCGGGGTCGTGCGGGGCAGCCAGGCCAGCGCCTCCATCCCCGCCTGGTCCGAGGCGATGAGGTCGGCGTAGTTGCGCAGGCTGCCGCGGTTGATGACGGTGCTGGCGCTGTACATGCCGGCGACCGCGCCGGTCACCGCCTCGCGCCGGGCGAACTGGTCGCGCAGCAGGCCGGCGTAGAGGTCGGCCGTTCGGGCGAGACGGCTGCTGTGCTCCCGCTCCTCGAAGTGGGCGACGGTGTGGTGGGCCAGCAGCGACAGGACCACGCCCACCACCGCCACGGCCAGCGCTGGGATGCTCCCCGTGAGGCGTCGGACCGTCTGATTCTCGAACGGCATACCCCCTTCTAGCACAAGCCGCCGTCCGGTGCGCTCTTAAGGACGCTCATACCACGTTTGACTCAAATGTCGACCAGGGGGCGTGCGGCGTCACCGCGGAACGGGGCGGGGCGTCGGGCACCCGGAGCAGCACGCGTGCCCCGGCAGGCGCTGGGCGAGGCAGCACACCCGGGGCACAAGGGTGGCGCCGTCGCCCACCCGCCGGACGCAACCGTGGAGAGGGTTGCGCGCCCCGTCGGGCCAGGCCCGCGCCTCGAACAGGCGGCCGAGCAGGCCCGTCCCCCGGTCCGACTCCGCCGCGTCCCGGCATGCCACCGTCACGGCCCCGGCGAGCCGGATGGCCGCGTTGCTCCACAACAGGCGCGGCGTCACGCCGGCGCCGGCAGAGAAGGCGGCGATGAAGGGTTGGAGGTGCTCGCGCACCAGCGGCTCCAGCCGCGCCACCGGGTCGTCCGGCAGGGCGCCGGTCTCAGCGGGCGGCAGATGAAGGGTGCCCGGAGCACCGCTATCGGCGAGGCGCAGCCGGAGATCGTCCAGGCCCATCGGTCGACGGGCGCCATGCCGCAGCGCCGTGGCGGCGACCGACGGGATCACCAGTCCGAAATACCATTGCGACCACAAGGAGCGGACCGCCCGCCGGTCGGCGTCCCCGCAGTGGCGGGAGAAGCGGGCCAGCGCCGCGTCGAGGCTGCCCGGCGCCACCACCGTGGCGACCGGCAGGGCCCCGTCCGCGTCCCCGTCGAGGGGCAGCACCAAGCCGCGCAGATGCGCATAAGGACCCTGCAGCACGGCGGCGACAGCGTCGAACATGGCCGCGGCCCCTGGGGTTGTGACGGATCATGGCGTCGCTCCCGCCGGGGTGGCGGCCCGGGTCCGGGAGTCCGGACCACTGATAATGCAATCCATTCGCATTGGCAACGCGCACGGGCCCGGCGACGCCGTCAGGGATGCGCGACGTAGGCCACCGGCGCCGGCAGCCGGTAGGACCAGGGCAGGCCGGAATTGCGCCATCCGTCGACATCGCGGACGCCTTTGCTCGGCCCGTCCTTGCGGGTCCTCCCCTCGAACCCGTCGACCACCGTGTAGGTGCGCAGCCAGCCCCGATCGTGCAGGAGGTCGGCCGCGGGGGCGCTGCGCGTGCTGCCCGACCGGCACATGACGATCACCGCCGTGGTGGCGCGGTCGGCGCCGAGGGCGGCCAGCCTGGCCTCCACCTCGTCGGCGAAGGCGGGGTTGACCGCCATGGCGTAGACGCCCTTCTCGGCGTTCAGGGTGGTGCGGTCGGCCATCATGTACGGCACGTGGACGCCGGTGCCCTCGGCGAACCCGGTGAACATCGCCTCGACCGGGTCGCGAACGTCGACCAGAACCGCCGGGGTCCCGTCCTGGAGGAGCGCCCGGGCCTCCTTGGCGGTCACGTAGAGGCCGGACTTCACCTGCGCCGAGGCGGTGGCCGGCGGGTCGGCGGCGTGCCCGGCGGCGATCGGGGCGAGGGCGAGGAGGCCCGCCAGGGCAAGGCGGCGGATCTGGGGCAGCATGGGGCATGTCCTCCGTTCAGAACGTGAAGTAGCGCACGCCAGGCTTGCGCATGTGGGCGGCGATCGTCGGGGGGCGCACCGGGGTGACGCCGTCGATCAGGTCGGCCGGCGTCGTGCCGGGGCTGTTGGGGAGGTAGATGCCGCACACCTCCACGGTCGCACCCGCCCGCAGGAGCCCCTGCAGCATCTGCTGCGGTGTCTTCCCCGCCGGGGCGATGGCCGGCGCGGCGGCGCCCTTCAGCGCGAGATCGCCGCCGGGACCGCACAGCAGCACCCTGACCGGAACCGCCGACGTGGCCGCCTCGCCCGCCAGGATCATCGCCATCGCCTGGGTCTGCGGGTCGCCGCTGGTGACCACCACGAACAGCTCCTCCCGGTCCGCGGCGTGCGCCGGAGCGAGCGCCGTGGCCGCGGTGGCGCACAGCACGGTGAGGGCGAGAAGCGGTCCCTTCATGTCGCGGTCTCCTGGATGGCTGGAGCGACGACGGTCGCCGGCCGGGCCGGCACTGGCGGCACCGCGGTGGCGGCCGTCTTTCAATTAGCAATAGCTAATAAAAACGGCGGCGCGGCGCATTGACGACCGTCAATCGACCGTCAATCGACCGGCGGTCGGTCGCCGCGCGGGGACCGGGGCTCAGGCCTCCGCCGACACCTCCAGAACGCGTCCATCCGGCGCGGTCAGGCGTGCCTGCGCGCCGGAGAAGCGGCGGATGATGGCGGCGGCACGCTCGGCGGACACCACCGACAGGGCGGTCGACAGGGCGTCGGCCGTGGTCGCGTCACCGGCCAGCACCGTCACCGCGCGCCACCGCCGCGCCACCTCGCCGGTCGCCGGATCGTAGAGATGGCCGACCGTCAGCCCGTAGCCGCCGGAGGTCGCGACGGCCCGGTCCGCCACCTCCAGCGTCGCGGCGAGGCGCCGTGGCGCCGCTGGGTCCTTCAGCCCCACCACCCAGGGCCGGCCGTCGGGCCGGTGGCCGAGCGCCCGGATCTCGCCCATGTCGACCAGGACGTGGTCCATCCCCTCCGCCCGCAACCGGTCGGCGACGCGGTCGGTGATGTAGCCCTGGGCGATCCCGTTGAGGGTCGCCGCCATGCCCCGCCGGAGGAAGGCGACGCGCCCCGGTTCCACCCGCAGGCTGCGGTGGTCGACCAGCCGGCGTGCCGCGGCCAGCGCCTGGGGTGCACGCGGCACGGCGGCGGCGTGGAGCTGCCACAGCGGCTGCACCGTGGGGTCGAAGGCGCCGCCGGTGGCTTCGGCGACGGCGACGGCGTCGCCCATCAGGCGGACGAAGTCGGTCGACGGGGCGTCCAGCGCGCCGTCCCGGTTGAGCCGCACCAGTTCGGAATCGCCGCGGTAGAGGCTGAACGCCCGCTCCAGCCGGGCGACCTCGGCCAGGCACCGGCGGATCATCCGATCCGCCGTGCCACGGTCCGGGTGGTAGAGGGTGAGGCTGGCGGCGGCGCCCAGGGCGCTGCCGGACCAGGTGTGGCGGATGGCCGGCCCGGCCCGGCCCGGGCCGGGCAGGGCGGCGAGGCCGGCGGCGGCGGCGGCGATGCTGATGACCCGCCGGCGGGTGAGGGGGGCGCTCACAGACGGTGCCCCGGGGTGACGGCGGCGGCGTCTTCGGGCGGCTGAAGAATCTCCTCCGCGGTCACGTCGGTGAAGCGTTTGATCGTTCCCCCCTGGGCGGCGGCGAAGGCGCGGGCGGCGTCCTCGGTGGCGAAGGAGTAGGGTTCGGCCTGCCCCATGCCGCCGGCGAGACGGCTTCCCAGCACGTACCAGGCCTGCCGGGCCTCGACCCAGGCGGCGAGGTCGGGGTGCGCCGGATCGGCGGCCCGGCCGACGTCGGTGACGTAGAGGGCGACCACGTCCTTGCGCTCCTCCGGCAGCATGGTGAAGGCGAAGAGGTCGCGCACCGAGCTCATCCAGAGCGCCTGCTCCCGGCCGGCGACCAGCACCTGCCCCTTGGGGCCGGGATGCTCCGACAGCGCCATGCCGCAGTAGTGGCCGACGGCGTCGGCGGTGATCGCCTGGGGCGGCGGCGGGGCGGCGGCGGCGCGGTCCTCCCGGCAGGCCGCGAGCGGTCCCAGAAGGGTGGCGGCGAGGAGGGTGGCGGTGAGCATCCTGCGCATCAGATCTGCCTCCGTGAGAAGACGAGGGCGGCCACGCCCAACGGGGCGACGACCCAGGCGGCGAGCACGGCGAGAAGGGCGGCGGGGGCCACCTGCACCTGGTCCGCCAGCCCGGCGGTGCCGGCGAACTGGCTGACCGACTGGAACCCGACGAGGTTGAACAGGCGGTAGGCGTCGGCCGGGTTGGCCAGCAGCAACCAGGTGAGGACGGTCGAGTCCACGGTGCGCCCCTGGTCGGCGACCACCAGCCCCAGCAGCCCCATGTCGTAGAGCAACACGAACACCAGCCAGAGGGCGACGGCGACCCCGGCGGCGGTGCCGCGGTCGTGCACCACGGTGCTGGCGAGATAGCCGAGCGCCGTGAACGCCGCGCCGAGCAGGACGCTGGACCCGATCATGGCGGCGAACGCCCACCAGCTTTCGGCGGCGATGGCCGGCCCGGTGGCCGCCAGCGCCAACCCGGCCGCCCCGTAGCCGAGCGCGGTGGCGACGGCGACGATGGCGGCGTGGCCGAGGAACTTGCCCAGCAGCACCTGCCAGCGGGCGACGGGGTAGGACAGCAGCAGGGTCATGGTGCCGCGGTCGATCTCGCCGACCACGGCGTCGTAGGACAGCAGGAGCGCGATCAGCGGCAGCAGGAAGATGGTCAGGCTGGACAGGCTGACGATGGTCACCTCCAGCGGGCCGACGGACACGGTGCCGGTCGGGGCGCTGCCGAGAAACGCCAGCGTGAGCGCCAGAGCGGCCATCAGCAGCGTGGTCGCGACCACCCAGCGGTTTCGCAGGCCGTCGCGCACCTCCTTGGCGGCGATCAGGACAAGGGCGTTCATTCGGCCGCCTCCCGGCGCAAGAAGTGGGCGTACATCTCGTCCAGACTGGGCTGGACGATGTCGATGTCGGCAAGGTCGAGATCACGGCAGGCGAGCTGGCGGACCACGGCCACCTTGTCGTCGTTGGCGCAGGTCAGCTCCACCACCCCGCCGGCCAGCCGGACCGGTGTCCCGGCGACGCCGGCGAACGCGTCGGCCGTCCCGTGCGCCAGGGTCAGCCGGACGCGGACCGGCAGCTGGGCCAGCGCGCGCAGGGTGGCGAGCGAGCCCTCCGCCACCTTGCGGCCGCGGTTCAACACGACGACCCGGTCGGCCTGCCCCTCCAGCTCGGTCAGCGCGTGGCTGCACAGCAGGACCGTCGTGCCGGCGTCGCGGAGCTCGCGCACGATCTCGTAGAAGCTTTGCCGCAAGGCCGGATCGAGGCCGGTGGTCGGTTCGTCGAGAAACAGCACCGCCGGGCCGCCCAGCAGCGCCTGGGCGAGCCCGAGACGCTGGCGCATGCCCTTGGAATAGGTGGCGACCCGACGCCGGGCCGCCTCCGGGTCCAGGCCCACCCGCTCCAGCAGCGGGCCGTTGCCGGAAACCGCCACGCCCTTGAGGCGGGCGTAAAAATCGAGGCACTCCCGGCCGGTCATGGCGGGCTGGAACGCCACGTTCTCGGGCAGGAAGCCGACACGGCGGCGGATGCGGGCGGCGCCGGCGCCGGCGGGGTCCTCCCCCAGAACCCGGACATGGCCCTCGCTCGGCGTCGTCAGGCCCAGCATCAGCTTGATCAGGGAGCTCTTGCCGGCGCCGTTGTGGCCGACCAGGGCGACGCATTCGGCGGGGTGGAGGGCGAGGTCGACCCCGCGCACCGCCGCGCGGGTGCCGTAACGCTTGGTGACCCCGGCGGCGAGGATGGTGGGCTCGGTCATGGCTGGTCACTCCGGGCGATGCCGTCGGCCCCGCGGGCCGGCGGGGTGGGGGGCGGCGGCGCCATCAGCGGGCGGGAGTCGATGACGCCCCCGGGATGCAGCGCCGGGAACCGCTTCTGGGCCCAGCGGATCACCTGGACGCCGGGGCTGTTCATCAGCAGCTTGGCGACGGGGTGGGTCCACAGCACCCGGTCGACCACGTCGTTGGGCCGGTAGACCTCGTCGGCGACGCCGTCGCCGTCCAGGTCGAAGGCGGCGTTGTCGGACCAGTAGTTGCCGCGCCCCTGCGCCGACCAGTCGAGGTGGCGGGTGCCGACGTACTTCACCTGGGTGCGGTTGGCGATGAAGGCGTTGCCGGTCATGGCGTTGCGCTCGGACCCGGCGGTGAAGTGGACGCCGATCTCGCAGCCTTCGAAGCGGTTGCCGCTGAGCCGGTTCTTGTTGGCGTTGTAGATGAAGACGCACTTGCCGGTGCCGAAGCGCGGGCCGGGGCCGGTATGCGCACCCGGGTCGAAGCGGCCCAGGACGGTGTTCCCGGTGATGGTGCTGCCGTTGGCGTAGTTCAGCAGCAATCCGTGATCGCGGTCGCCGCGCGACAGGTTGTCCCGCACCGTGAGGTTGTTGGAGAACATGACGGCGAAGCCGACGTCGTTGCCGACGGAGACGTTCTCAGACAGCTCGCTGTCGTTGGTGTACATGTAGTGCACGGCGATGCGCACGGTCTCCAGCCGGTTGCCACGGAAGACGTTGCGCTTGGAGGTGGTGACGAAGATGCCGTCGCGGCCGTGGCGGACGGTGTTGCCGATCACCGCCGCACCCGGGGCGTTCCACACCTGGATGCCGTTGCCGCGCTGGCTGGGCCGCAGGGTGGTCAGCCCCTCGACCGTGTTGCCGCGCACCACGGAGTCCGCCGCGCCCCAGACGTAGATGCCGATCAGGTTGTCCACCAGGCGGTTTCCCTCGACCACCGCGCCGCGCGCGGTCTTGTCCAGGAAGATGCCGGCGTGCTGGTCGATCAGGCTGGTTCCGGAGTGGCGGATTTCCAGCCCGCGCAGGGTGACGCCGGGGGCCGTCACGCGCACGCTGCTGGCGACGCCGGCGCCGTCGATGACGGCGCCGGTCTCGGCCGTCAGGGTCAGCGGCGTGTCGACGACGACCGGGCCGCGGTGGACGCCGGGCGCCAGCACCACCGTGTCGCCCGGTTCGGCCGCGCGCAGGACCGCCGCCAGGTCGCCCGGCGCCGCCGTGAGGGTGGCCGCGGCGGCGGGCGCGGCGGCCGGAAGGATGGCGGTCAGGACGGCGGGAAGGACGGCGAGCAGGACGGTGAGGGAGAGGGCGGGTCCGTTCATGTCGGGGCCGGGTTTGCGTGAGGGGGGACTCCCCCGCCGGGGGGGCGGGGGAGGGCTGCGGAGCCGGCTACGCCGCGCGCGGTTCGACGATCATCCGCCCGGCCATCTCCATGTGCAGGGCGTGGCAGAACCAGCTGCAGTAGTACCAGTGCACGCCGGGCCGGTCGGCGCTGAAGGTGACCGACGCGGTCTCCTGGGGCCCGACCTGCATGTTCACGCCATGGTTGGTCAGGGCGAAGCCATGGGTCAGGTCGTCGATGTCGTCCATGTTCGTCAGGTACACGGTGACCTCGTCGCCCTGCTTGACCGTGAAGTCGTCGAGGCCGAAGGCCGGGGCGCGCTGCCACATGTAGACGCGGACCTTGTTGCCGTCCCGCACCACCTTGGCGTCGTCCTCCAGCACCACGCCGTCCGTCGCCGCCTGCTGGCGGGCGTCCTCCCACAACGGGTCGGCGCGGTCGAACACGTTCGTCGGGTTGACCTTGGAGCGGTGGACGATGAGCGTGTCGTGGGGCTCGGCGAAGGTCGGGCCGTCGTGCACCAGCTTCATCTCGTCGCCGGAGATGTCGATGAGCTGGTCGTTCTCCGGCTTCAGCGGCCCGACGTTGAGGAAGCGGTCCTTGGAGAACTTGTTGAGCGAGATCAGCCATTGGCCGTCCGCCTCCCGGGTCTCGCCCATGGAGGTGTGGTTGTGGCCGGGCTGGTAGTGGACGTCGAGCTTCTGGAGCACCGGCTCGACCGCTTCGCCGGCGTAGGCGCGCCGGGCCAGGTCGATGTTCCATTTCGCGAGCTGGCTGTCGAGGAACAGGGTGGTGTAGGCGTTGCCGCGCCCGTCATAGGCGGTGTGCAGCGGGCCCAGCCCGACGTTCGGCTCGGCGACGACGACCCCGCGGGGTTCGATCTTGTCGTCGAACAGGTCGTCCAGCAGGCGCACGTCGAACACGGTGACGGTGGGCGACAGCTTGCCGTTGACGGTGACGTGGATGCCGTCGGGCGCGGTGTTGATTCCGTGCGGGTTGGCCGGCACCGGGATGTAGCGGGTGTAGGGGGTTCCATGGCGGCCGTCGACGACGGGAACGCCATTGACCACCTCCACAGTGCCGGCCTTCACCGCCTCTTCGATCCGCTTGATGTTGAAGACGACGACCCAGTCCTGCTCGCCCGAGGTCATCTCCGCCGCGGTCACGCCCTCTTCGGAATCGTAGCAGGTCGAGAAGGCGTATTTGCCCTGGTAGTCGCAGTCGGTGTTGTCGAGGTTGCCGTCGACCCACACCTGCCAGGCGATGGTCATGGTGTCGCCGTCCACGGCGGTGAAGTGCGACTTGTACTTCTTCGGCGCGTTGAGGTCGCGGCCGTCGTTGGGAGTGGGCACGCGCTGCTCGCCGTTCGCGAAGACGTAGCCGGTGCGCGGGAACTTCTGCGGGCGCAGGCCGTGGATCGCCGCGGCGTTGGGGATCTCGATGATCTTGTCGGTGCGCATGACGTCGCAGCGGATGCGGGCGACGCGGGTGTTGGCCTTGTCGTTGATGAAGATGAAGCGGCCGTCGTAGGTGCCGTCGGTGAACGACATGTGCGGGTGGTGGGCGTCGCCGTTGAGGTAGATGCCGCCGCGGCTGGCGAGGAAGGCCTTGGTCTCCTCGGTCATCCCCTCGGTGAGGATCTTTCGGCTCTCGTTGGTCTGGCCCCAGCCGGTGGCGGAGCAGCGGTTGAACACGGGGATGCGCATCAGCTCGCGCATCGACGGGATGCCGAGGATGCGCACCTCGCCGGAATGGCCGCCGGAGTGGAAGGCGTAGTATTCGTCGAGGTCGCCGGGCTTCACCTCGTAGCGGCCGCCCGCCGCGGTCGCCGCCTGGGCCGCGCGCGCGCCCAGCAGCGAACCGCCGCCGAGCGACACGGCGGCCCCGCCGCCCACCGCGCCGGTCAGGCCGGCCAGCGCCGCCGCCTTGGCGGTGCCCCCCAGCAGGTCGCGGCGGTTGAGGGAGGCGGTCTTGTCAGTCTCGTTCGACATCGGTGTTGTCCTCTCTTGGGTGTCGAAAAGGGATGCCGGGGTCATCGTCCGGCGGGGCGCGCGGTGACGGTCCCGCAGGTCGGGTCGGTGGTGAGCACGGGCGCCCGTGGCGCCGGGGTCGCCGGCGCGGCGGTGCCGGAGCGCTCGCGCTTCAGGCGCTTCTGGATCACCACCGGGCACTTGTGGTCGTGGTGATAGAGCACCTGGCAGTGCAGGCACTGGATGCACTCGTTGGGGTTGATCCGGCCGTCCGGATGGATGGCCTGGACCGGGCATTCGTTGGCGCAGCGCCGGCACGGGTTGCCGCACTCGCGGTAGCGGTTCAGCCAGTCGAACATGCGCAGGCGGCCGGGGATCGCCAGGGCCGCGCCGAGCGGGCACAGGTAGCGGCAGAAGAACCGCTCGATGACCAGGCCGGCGGCGATCAGGGCGACGGCGAAGGCGACGAACCACCAGTCCCGCACGAAGTGGAGGATGATCGCCGTCTTGAAGGGCTCGACCTCCGCCGCCTGCTCGGCGGCCGCCAGGGAGTACAGCGAGAGGCCGAACAGCACGAGGAAGATCATGTACTTGATCGGCCACAACCGCTCGTGCACGGCGAAGGGCACGGACAGCTGCGGGACCTTCAGGGCCCGGGCCGCCTTTGCCGCCAGCTCCTGCAGCGCGCCGAACGGGCACAGCCAGCCGCAGAAGGCGCCGCGGCCCCAGAACAGCAGGGAGGCCGCCACCGCGGACCACAGGATGAACACCAGGGGGTCCATCAGGAAGTAGTCCCAGGAGAACCCCGTGCGCAGCGCCCCGGCGAAGGTGAAGACGTTCACGACCGAGAGCTGGGCCGTCGTGTACCAGCCGATCCACAGCAGGGTGAAGACCAGGAAGCCCAGCCTCACCCGGCTGTAGAGGGCGGGCCGCGTCACCAGCAGGTTCTGGAAGAAGAAGATCGCGGTCAGCAGGGCGATGGCGGTGCCAAGGATCGCCACGTCCACCAGGCGGCTCTGCCAGATCCGTTGCCACAGCGGGGTCTCGGCGGGCTCCTCGGCGGCCGCGGCGGGCTGCGTTTCGGCGGCCGGCGCCGTGGCGCTCGAGACCGTCGCCGCCGCCGCCGCCGGCTCCGTCGTGACGAAGCGCTCCGGCAGCTGGTAGCCCAGGTCGAAGGTGACGAACGCCTTGTCCATCGGGCCGGTGGCGCGCTGCACCAGGAGCTGGAGGCGCCATGGCGCGGCGGGGTCGAAATCGGCGGTTTCGGGCAGGAGGAAGAGGCCGACCTCGGACAGCCCGGGGGCGCCGGCGGCGGCGATGGCGCCGAGGCGCTTGTGGCCGCGGTCGCGGAAGCGGGTGCCCGCCTCCTCCTGGATCAGCTCGATGCGGTCGAAGATGCCGCCGCGCACATAGCCCGAGCCCTTGAACGAGTAGCGGCCATCCCCGGCCACGACGAGGGCGTGCTGGCCGGGCTTGAGGCGGCGCAGCAAGGTCGCGTATTCGGCGTCGCCGAGCAGGCTGCGACCGATCGTCGGCACGGTGGCGAGGCCGGCGTAGAGGTCGATGAAGGTCTCCTCCGGCGCGCCCGGCTCGGGTCGGGCGATCGCCTCCGCCCTGCCGGTGCGCTCGAACGCGGCGTTGACCTCGCCGACGCTGAGCGCCAGGCGGCGCACCGAACCGTCCCCCACCAGGGTCGCCCAGTCCTCGACCGCGCCGGGGTGCTCGCCCACCCTCTCCGCCAGGCTGCGGCGCACCGCGGGCGCGGCGTCGGCGGCGGTCCCGCCCAGCGCCTGCATGACCTTCCTGCCGGAGCGCACGATGGAGTCGCCGATCACCATGACGGTGACGGTGGCGCCGGAGACGATGTCCACCGGCGGGGCGGCGGCGCTCTGCGAGGCCAGTTCCAGGACGTTGCGGCCGACATAGCCGTTGATGAAGGCGGTGATCCGCTCCAGCGGAATGCCGACCAGCACGATCGGTTCGTGGTGGTCGAGCAGCGCCGCCCCGGCGACCACGCCGTCCGGGGTCAGCCCCACCGCGACGTGGATGGGGCGTCCCGAGTAGCCGGTGGTGTTGACGAAGTCGGACGTCAGGTAGGCGTGGCCGAGGAGAGTGTCGCCCTTGTAGACCGGCGCCACCGGCACCGCCGCCCCGACGGGACCGATGCGGTCGGCGCCGGGAAACAGCGCGCCGGCCGCCACCTGCGGCAGGAAGCGGGGAAGCAGCGGGTCGGCCGCCGCGGCGGGCGTCGCCGCGGCGAGAAGGGTCAGCGCCAGCCCGAGGGCACAGGCGGCGCAGCGCGTCCAGAGAGCCGTCATTCCCCTTGTCCGGGTTCCGTTGAGCGGGTTGCCGACGCATCAAGCCGCACTCCCGATGGCGGGGACTTGATGACGGTCAAGCCGCCCCGGAACTTTCCCGGGCTAGCTTCGGCAGGCCAGACGACAGGAGCGATGCGCCATGTCCCGCCTTTCCCGCGCCTTCCGCCGCCGCGCCCCCGACGGTGCCGTTCCGTCCGCGGACGCGCTCCTGGGGACCGCGCTCGCGCTGGAGCTGGAGGCGGTGCGCCGCTACACCCAGCTTGCCGGGGCGATGGAGCGGCTGGGGGCGGCCGACACCGCGGCGACCTTCCGCGCGCTGGTGGAGGAGGAGCGCGACCACGCCGGCGGCATCCGGCAGTGGGCCCAGCGCCTCGGCCGCCCGGCTCCCGCGGCCGAAGCCGCCGCCGGCCGGATTCCGCCCGAGATCGCCGCGGCCTGGGAGGCCCTGCTGGCGCGGCCGCGGATCACCCCGTACGAGGCGCTGGCCGTCGCGGTGCGCAACGAGGACCAGGCCTTCGCCTTCTTCGCCTACGTCGCGGCCCACGCCGCCGCCCCGGAGCTGCGGGCGATGGCCGAGCGTCTGGCATCGGAGGAGTTGGGCCATGCCGCCCTGCTGCGCCGCGAGCGCCGGATCGCCTATCACCGCGAGGGCCGGACCCCGGCCCCGCCGGTGGGGCGTGGCCTGACGCCGGCGGCGCTGGCGGAGCGCATGGCGCGGTTCACCGACGACGGCGCCCTGGCCGACTGGCTGAGCGCGGTGGCCGAGACCGCCGACGACGAGGCGGTGTTGCTGACGGCCCAGGAGGCGCTGGCGCGGGTGGTGGAGCGGCTGGCGGCGCGGGGCTGACGGCGCTGCCGAGGCGGGGGGGGGTGACGATCGGGGCCACGGTCCCGGCGGCGGCGTTGCAGGGGCGCCGCAGCGCCCCTGCAACGAACCGCGGATGGTGCCGCGCTAGAGCCCGTGGGGATACGCGATGCTCTTGAAGCTCATGGCGTCGGCGCCGGGTGCCCGGCCGATGCGGCGGATGTCGGCCCACACGTTCTTGTAGTTGGGGATCATCAGCTCGTTGGTGCCCTTGCTGATGACGTTGCCGACCTGTCCGGTCGGTGCGATGAACAGCATGAACGCCTGTCCCGGTTTGGCGGTCGGCGTCGGGTAGACCATCGCCTGGGTCGAGCCGACGTCGTTGTAGACCTCCACGAGGTCGCCGGCGGCCAGCCCCAGCCCCGCCATGTCGTCCGGGTTCATCTCGATGGGGGCCACCGGCATGCGCTCGCGCACGAAGGGGGTGTGCACGTCGTAGAATGCGTTCTGCCAGACCAGGTTGTTGCGGCCGTTGTTGATGAGGAAGCGATGGCGGTCCTTCTGCGCCTGCCGGCCGGCCACCTGCAGGCCGCGCCAGGCGGTCTCCAGGAAGCGGGCGCGGCCGTCGTCGGTCTTGAACCGGCCGTCGGTGTAGAGGCGCTTGGTGCCGACGAGCCTGGCCCCCTCGAAGGCCGTCACCGGCTCCTGCACGCCGTTGGTGCCCATGGCGCGCAGGCGCTCGTAGGTGACGTGCTCCCCGCCCTCGGCGTTGGCGTGGTAGCCGTCCATGAAGGCGTCCTCCTCGGTTGTCCAGTCGAACTTGCCCTTGAAGCGCGCGGCGTGGACGTCGTCGCCCGCGTCCCGGAACGACTCCTCCAGCGCGGTGCCGAGGCGTGCGGCGATCAGGCAGTCGGGCAGCGCCGTGCCCGGCGGGTCCATGTAGCGCTCGCTCAGGCGCAGGCGGCGCTCGCCGTTCATCGAGGTGAGGTTCATCTCGCCCGCCGTCGCCGCCGGCAGCCAGACATGGGCGGCCTCGCCGATCTGCGTGGGCAGGATGTCGACGACCACGCTGAACAGGCCGCCCCGCTTGATCGCCGCGACGATCTGGTCGAGCTGGGCGGCGCGGTCGCCGTAGGGCACGCTGTCCATCGCCTCCTTCACCAGGTTGGTGCGGCGGCGGTAGGCGCGGCGGAACTCCTCGGCGTTGAGGGTCGACTTGAAGTGGTCGACCGCCCACACGTGATGGACGCCACCCTGGCCGGCGATCAGCATCTGGTCGACGTAGGCCGCGGGCCGCCCGACATGGGCGTCGGAGGGGCGGACGTAGCCCTCCTGGTGACCGCCCAGGCGCACGCACCCCGTGCCCTCGCGGCCGACGTTGTGCGTGGCCAGCGCCAGGTTCACCAGGGCCGCGTTGGTGCGGTAGTTGTCGTTGCCCCAGATCAGCCCTTTCTCGTAGGCCATCATGGTGCGCCGTGGCGTGCCGCCCTCCTTGGGCTCGGCGATCCAGCGCGCCGCCCTGGCGATGGCCTCGGACGGCAACCCGGTGGCGGTGGCGGCCTCGTCCAGCGCGGTGCGGTTGGCCGCCACCGCCGCCGCGAAGCCGCTGGTGTGGGCGGCGATGAAGTCCCCGGCCTGCCAGCCCCGGGCGACGATCTCGGTCAGCAGCGCGTTCAGCAGCACCAGGTCGGTGCCGGGGTTGATGGCGAGGTGAAGGACGTTCTCCGCCCCGGCGACCGCCTCGCAGGCGTTGACCGTGACGGTGCGGCGCGGGTCGACGACGACGATGCGGGCGGCGGCGTGCGGCTCGCCTGGCAGCAGCGACCGCTTCTTTCCCAGGGACTCCCCGCGCAAATTGGGCACCCAGTGGGCGAGGAAATAGTTGGTCTGGTTTTCCAGCGGGTTGGCGCCGACCACGAAGATGGTGTCGGCCAGCTCGGCGTCCTCGTAACAGTTGTTGAGCTCGCCCACCCCCATGTCGCGGCTGGCGTGCACCTCGCTGTTGTAGGCGGGGCGGTTGTGGATGCGGATGTTCTTGATCTTGAGCGCGTCGAAGTAGAGCTTGCCGGTGCCCCAGGTGTTCTCGTAGCCGCCGGCCGCCCCGCCGTGATCGAAGGCCGAGACGATCACCCCGTCCTCGCCCATCTCCTCGATGACGCGGCGGGTGACGTCGGCGACCAGCGCCAGGGAGTCCTCCCAGGAGGTCGGCATCATCTGCGAATAGCGCCAGACCATCGGGCTGGACAGGCGCGCCGTCATGGTCCCGGTCTGCTCCGACACCCGCGTCTCGGCCATGCGGCCGCCGCGCACCGAGGTGAGGCCGGCGTTCACCTCGCACTCCTTGTCCGGCTTGATCACGAGGTGGACCAGCTTTCCGTTCTGCTCCACCACGTTGTACATGGAGGGCGCGTACCAGGCGGCACTCTCGGCACCCTGCTGGCGCGACAGGTCCTCGCTGAAGGCGTTCTGCTCCGGCCGGACGCCGCCCTGCTGGTCGATCGGCCAGGAATAGGCCTTGTAGCCGCAGCCGACGATGCAGAAGTCGCAGGTGACGTTGTGCACCACGGCGGTGCGGGGCGGGATGGGAAGCTGGTCGATGCCACGCTTGTAGGTCATGGGTCCATTCCCCCTGTCAGCCTTGCAGCACGTTGCGGGTGCGGCCGTAGATCAGCTCGTCGACGCCGAGCGCGGTGATGTCGCCGTTGGCGTCGACGGCGAGGCGGAACATCGGCAGGTTCTGGGTGGCGTGCCCCCACACCTGCTGGCCCGCGGCCTCGCAGTCGAAGCGCGAGAAATGGCCGGGGCAGTTCAAGGTCCGGTCGGCGGCGTCGAAGGCCAGCGGGTATCCCTTGTGCGGGCACAGCGTGGAGTAGGCGACGACGTCGCCGTCGGGCCCGGCGCCGCCCGGCACCCGTGTTCCCAGCTTCACCAGGACGCCGGGGGAGTCGGCGTCGGGCCAGGCGATGGGCAGCGGCTGGTCGACCGTCAGCTCCTCGAGGTTGGCGAGGCGGCCCGGCGGGTAGTCGACGCGGGCCGCCGGCAGGGCCGCCCGGGCGGGGGGCGGGGCGACCGCGGCGGCGGCGGCCCCGGCGGTGACGGCGGCACCGCTGCGCAGGAACTGGCGGCGGCCCAGCGCTGCGAGCTTCGGACACTCCGGCATGAACGGTTCCTCCCTTGGACCGATTGTTGGTAGGCCAAATTGAGCAATCGGCATGCCAGCGGGCGGGCGGCGGGATCCGCGGATGCCGGCGCCGGTTCCGTTCGGAAATCCGGATGGGAGGCGGCGCCGCGTCCGGATTTCCGGACGCCGTCAGGCGCCGTGTCCGCCGGCGATGCCGAGCCGGCGCATCTTCTCCCACAAGGTGGTGCGGCCCACCCCGAGCAGGTCGGCGGCGCGGGCGAGCTGGCCCCCGGCGTGGTCGAGGGTGGCCTGGATGTGGCCGCGTTCGGCGTGGTCGCGCACGGCGGCCAGCGGCGGCCACGGCCCGTCGCCGCCCCGGTCGGGGGGCGCCCGTTCGGGGAACAGGGCGTGCGCCGCGATCGCCGGGCCGGCGGCCAGGGCCACCGCCCGCTCCACGCGGTTGCGCAGCTCGCGCACGTTGCCGGGCCAGTCGTGGGCCAGCGCCGCCGCCTCGGCCGCCGGGGTCAGGTGGTGCGCCGGCCGGTCGAAGCGGCCGGCGAAGTGCCGCAGATAGGCGTGCAGCAGGTCGGGCACGTCGTCGCGCCGGGCGCGCAGTGGCGGCACGGTCACGGGAATGACGTTGATGCGGTAGTAGAGGTCGTGGCGGAAGGCGCCGTCGCGCACCGCCCGCTCCAGATCCCGGTTGGTGGCGCAGACCAGCCGGGCGGCGAAGGGCAGCGGCGCCTCGCCGCCGACCCGGAAGAACACCCGCTCCTGCACCAGGCGCAGCAGCTTGGCCTGGACGGCGAGCGGCAGGTCGCCGATCTCGTCCAGGAACAGGGTGCCGCCGGCCGCCCGCTCGGCGTGGCCGCGGTGCAGCGCCCGCGCCCCGGTGAAGGCGCCGCGCTCGTGCCCGAACAGCTCGCTGTCGATCAGCTCGGGCGGGATCGCCGCGCAGTTGACCGCCATGAACGGAGCGGCGGCGCGCGACGAGCCCTGGTGCAGGAAATGCGCCGCCACCTCCTTGCCGGCCCCGCTCTCGCCGGTGATCAGGACGGTGCTGTCGACGTCGGCGATGCGGCGCAGCAGGCGCTCGACCGCGCCCATCGCGGCCGAACGGCCGAGCGCCCCGGACGGGCGGCCGGCGCCGCTGCGCCGCAGCAGGTCGGCGATCCGCGCCAGGAAGTCGTCGACGGCGAACGGCTTGGTCAGGTAGTCGTCGGCGCCGGCGCGGACCAGGCGCACCGCCTGGCCGATGTCGCCAAAGCCGGTCATGAACACCACCGGCGTGCCGCCCAGCCGCGGCGCCAGCGCGGGGAACAGCGCCTCGCCGTCGAGGTCGGGCAGGCGGATGTCGCAGACCACCAGGTCGGGGTGCTCGCGGTCGAGGGCGGCCAGCGCCTCGCCGGCGGTGCTCCACCACAGCGGCCGGTAGCCTTCCAGGCGCAGCCGCTCGACCAGGGATTCGCCCATGATGGCGTCGTCCTCGATGACGGCGATGGTCGGGGGTGCGTCGGCCTCACTCCGCGGCATGGCTCAGTCTCCCGTCGTCGTGGCGAAGGGCGGGGCAGGGCAGGGTCAGGGTCACCGTGGTGCCGCCCGGCGCGGCGGCGACGGTGACACCGCCCCCCGTGCGTTCGAGCAGGCGTGCCACCGTCCACAGGCCGAGGCCGCGGCCGCCGCGCGGCAGCGGGGCGGCGCCGCGGCTGGCCAGCAGGGCCCCCATGGCCGGCGGCAGGCCGGGGCCCTGGTCGCTCACCGCCAGCCGCAGCGCGCCCGCGCCGCGCTCCGCCTCCAGCACGACCCGGGCGCCGTTCGGCGAGGCGTGGCAGGCGTTGAGCAGCAGGTTCAGGGCCATCTGGCGCACCGCCGCCCCGTCGACCGGGGCCGGTCCCGCCAGGCCGTTGCGCCACACCAGCTCCAGGCGCCGCCGCTGCGCCTCGTGGGCGACCAGGAAGCGCAGGTCGTCGAGGTCCTCGGGCGCCAGCGCCGCCCCGCCGGGCGGCTCCTTGTAGACGACCAGGGCGGCGCGGACGACGCTGGCGATGCCGTGCAGGCCCCGCTCGATCAGCGCGGCAGAGCGCTGGCGCACGGCGTCGTCGGCGCCATGGCGCTTCAGGGTGTCGACCGCGGTGAGCATGCCGCCCAGGGGGTTGTTGACCTCGTGCGCCATGCCCGAGGCGAGCCGGCCGAGCAGCGCCAGCTTTTCCTCGTCGGCCAGCCGGCCGGCCAGCGCCTCGCGCTCAGCCAGCGCCTCGGCCATGGCGTTGAAGCGGCGGAACAGGCGGCCGAATCCGGTCTCCTGGCGGGCGATGAAGCGCTCCGGGATGGGGGCGGGCGTGCCGGTGCGGACGCGCTCGACGTGCTCCTCCAGGATCGCCAGCGGCCGCATCAGCCGCGCCACCAGGGCGTAGCCCACCGCCGCGAAGGACAGGGTGAGCAGGGCGTTGAACAGGACGAGCGTGGTCAGCACCTCGCGCCGTGCCGCCATCAGCGGGGCGATGTCCATCTCCGCCAGCACGTGGCCCGACGGCGCCGCCGCCGTGCCGAGGCGGCGGTGCGCCCAGGCGGTCCGCCGGCCGGGATCGAGGACGAGACCCGCGGCACCGGCGAGGTGCCCGCGCAGCGGCGCCGGCAGCGCCGTGCCCACGGGATGGCGCGGCGGGTCGCTGGCGGCGAGCACGGTGGCGTCGGGCAGGGTGACGACGAAGACGCGCGTCGCCACCCCCGTATCGCGCCGGCGCAGCCGGTCGAGGATGTCGAAGGTCTCCCACACGTCCTGGCGGGCGACGTGGGGCTGCAGGGCGACGGCGAGGCTGTCGAGCTGGGCCGAGGCGAGGGCGCGCAGGTGCGCCTCCTGGTCCGCCGCCAGCCGGGTGAGCACCGACCAGGACAGGACGCTGCCCACCGCCGCCATCAGCAGCGCCACCAGCAGCGGCACCTTGACGGTGAGCGGCCAGGCGGCCGGGGCGGGGAGGCGGGTCATGGGTGGGCCCGCACGACGTCGTACATCGCGGCGATCGGGTCGAACAGCGACGGGTCGGCCACCGTGAAGCCGTCGAGGCGCAGCAGCGCCAGCACGTCGCGCCCGGCGGGGTGGTCGGCCATGGACACCAGGGCGCGGCGCAGGGCGGCGATGTCGGCGCCGTCGCGCCGCGCCGCCGGGCAGGCGACCGGCGGGAAGCCCAGCCAGGGCGAGCGCCGCAGCACCCGGGTGCCGGCGACCAGCGCCGGCTCCACCTCGGCCATGACGTCCCAGACATAGCCGTCGACGCTGCCGCCCTCGGCCAGCCCGCTGGAGACGGCGCGCACCACGTTGCGGTGCCCGTAGGTGAAGAAGCTGCGGCGGAAGACGCTGGCCGGCGTCTCGCCGCGGGTCGCCAGCAGGTGCTGGGTGACCAGGAAGCCGGAGTTGCTGTCGGGGTCGGAAAAGGCGTGCACCGTGCCGCGCAGGTCGTCGACGGCGGCGACCGGGCCGCCGGCGCCGACGATGAGGTAGGACTGGTAGAGCGGCCGGCCGCGGTAGAGCGGCACCGCCACCAGCGCCAGCCGCGGCCGGTACTGCACGAAGGGGAAGCCGCAGATCCAGGCGGCGTCGAGGTTGCCGGTCAGCAGGAGGGTGGTGATCTCCTGGTAGGTGCGGCGCTGCACCAGCGCCACCGGCCGCCCCGTGGCGGCGCCGAGGTAACGCTCCAGCGCCGCCAGCAGGGCCGTGTCGGAATCGAGGAACACCGGCGTCAGGCCGAAGCGCAGGGCGTCGCCGCCGCGGGCGGAGGACGCCGCCAGGATGGCACCCGTGCCGGCGGCCAGGCCGGCGAGACCGCCAAGCAGGGTGCGGCGGCGGCACGCGGGTCGCCCGGCGGTGTCCGGCATGCGCTCCTCCCCGTCGGAGGCTTTCACTGTTTTGCAACAGTCTAAGCGAGCGCGGCGGGGCGAGGCAAGAACTCGTCCGTTGGGCGGACGAATGGTCTAGGCGCGGGTCAGGCGACGTCGCTGTCGGCGTGGTGGATGCGGCCGATCTCGTCGAGGCGGCGCTTGAGCGACAGGCGGTCCAGCCCCTCCAGCCGCAGGCTGGCGAAGATCTTGATGCGGCTGTCGAGCTCGAAATAGGCGCGGCGGAACGCCTTGGCGCGGGTCTCCTCCGGCCCCTGGACGGCGACCGGGTCCTCGACGCCCCAGTGGGCCGTCATCGGCTGGCCCGGCCACACCGGGCAGGGCTCCCCCGCCGCCTGGTCGCAGACGGTGAAGACGAAGTCGAGCTGGGGACTGTCGGGGCGGGCGAACGCGTCCCAGTCCTTGCTGTGCAGCCCCTCGACGGAATGGTTGAAGCGCTGCAACAGGTCGAGCGCCGTGGGATCGACCAGCCCGCGCGGGCGGCTGCCGGCGCTGAAGGCGGCGAAGCGCCCGTTGGACCAGCGGCGCAGGATGCACTCCGCCATGATGCTGCGCGCCGAGTTGCCGGTGCACAGGAACAGCACGTTGTAGACCTTCGCGGGCGCCATGGTGCCTCCGTCGGGGCGGTCAATGGTTCGATGATTTTCCAAATATCAAAATCATTCGCCCCGGTCAAGCGGCGCCCCCTGCGCCCGCAGCCAGCCGTCCACCGCGGCGGCGGCCGGGACGCCGCCGGCGTGGACGACGGTGCCGTCGACCACCACCCCGGGGGTGCGGATGACCCCGTGGCCGAGGATGACGGCGGGGTCGGTGACCTTCTCGACCGTGACGGACACGCCGAGCGCGGCGGCGCGCTCCTCGATCAGGCGGGCGGTGGCGAGGCAGGTGCGGCAGCCGGACCCGAGAATCGTGACGGACGTCATGGTGTCCTCCCGTGCGTGGGATGGTGGGATCAGGCGAAGAGGGCGTTGAGCAGCAGGCCGACCGCGGTGAAGGCGACGGCGAGGAAGCCGCCGAAGAAGGCCAGCATGGGCACCCGCAGCACCTTGCGCAGGATGATGAACTCGGGCGGCGAGATGGCGACCACGCTCATCATGAAGGCGATCACCGTGCCGACCGGCACGGACTTGGCGAGCAGCGCCTCGGCGATGGGGATGACGCCGGTGGCGTTGGCGTAGAGGGGCAGCCCCATCAGCACCGCGGCCGGCACGGCGAACGGGTTGTCGGCGGCGGCGGTGCGGGCGAACAGCGCCTCGGGCACGTAGCCGTGCAGGGCCGCGCCGACGGCGATGCCGCCCAGCACGTAGGGCCAGATGCGCCCGACGATGTCGCGGACCTCGCCCCAGGCGCCGCGCACCCGGCCGCGCAGCGAGGTGTCGGCGGCGATGCGCGCCGCCCGGCCCATGCGGATGGTCCAGACATAGGGCTCGACGTAGCGTTCCAGGCCCAGCCGGTCGATCAGCACGCCGCCCAGCGCGCCGACCCCCATGCCGACGGCGACGTAGATCGCCGCCAGCTTCCAGCCCAGGATGGAGGCGAGGATGACCACCGCGACCTCGTTGACCATGGGCGAGGTGATGAGGAACGCCATGGTGACGCCGACGGGGATGCCGCCTTCGAGGAAGCCGATGAACAGCGGCACCGAGGAGCAGGAGCAGAACGGCGTCACCGCCCCCAAGGTCACCGCCAGCAGGTAGCCGAGGCCGCGCGAGCGGCCCTCCAGGTACTCCCGCACCCGCTCCGGCGCCAGCAGGGAGCGGAACAGCCCCATGACGAAGACGATGGCGACCAGCAGCGCGACGATCTTGGTGGTGTCCTCGACGAAGAAATGGACGGCGTCGCCGAGCCTGCCGCCGCGATCGAGGCCGAGCATGCCGTAGGCCGTCCAGTCCGCCAGCCGGGTGAAGATCGCGAACATCGCCTTGCCTCCCCCTTGCGCCCGGGACCGGGTGCCGGGCCCCGGCCGCGCCGGTCACGCCGCGCGGGTGCGGGACGGCCGCCCCGGCATGGCGGCCAGCCGCTCCAGGTCGCCGCGGTGCGCGGCGTCCCCCTCCAGCCCGTCGGCCGCCGCCGCGACGGCGCGGCGCGCCCACGGCGCGAGGTCGTCGGCCACGGCGTAGAGCACCCACCGGGCGTCGCGCCGCAGCCGCAGCAGCCCGGCGTCCCGCAGGGTCGCCAGATGCTTCGACGCCTTGGGCTGGGCGATCGCCAGCGCGTGGGTGACCTCGCACACGCACAACTCCCCCTGGCGCACCAGCAGCGCCAGGGCGCGCAGGCGGAGCGGGTCGGACAGGGCGGCGAAGACGGCGCTGACGTGGTCCATGGGGCGAGTATGCGCCGCGCCGCATATGAGTGAAATGGGATATGCGGACGGGCGCATGTGACGGAGCGTCGCGGGGGCAATTCCTCTGATGGCTTTCGCAGGCGCCTGAAGGTGTTTGAACTCCGCTGCGTCCGATGTCATATTTTTTGCGACACATGACGGGGATGGGCTATGCCTGCGACCGGGCGCCAATTGAGCCAAGACGACGCGGGTGCTTATCAGCGGATCACGGATCTGCTCGGAGGCGAGCGTGTGTTCAAGCGCCGAGTCACGACACCGCTTGAGGCCCACAACGCCATAAAGAGCGGGCTGCCGGGCGGGGCTCTTCACCACCTTGTCACCAATCTCCGCGTTTTGAAGCCGGGGAACATCGAGCGGGCGGTGGGCATGAGCGTGCGCACCTTCCAGCGCCGGAAGGGTGCGCCAGACAAGCCCCTCAGCTCCGAACAGGGCAGCCGGACCTGGAAGCTCGCCGAGATCCTCGCCCAAGCGACCGAGGTTTTCGGATCGCAGGAAGCGGCGGAGCAGTGGCTTGAGTGCCCGGCCATGGGGCTGGACTACAACCGCCCCCTGGACCTTCTGGACACGTCCGCCGGCGTCGAGATGGTCGAAGAACACCTCGGGCGGATGGCCTACGGGGTCTACACGTGACGCCGCTCCCCGCGGCTCTCGGTGGAATGGACCTCGTGGCGTGGCGTCTCGATCCGGAGTCGTTCCACGCGACGTGGGACAGCGGGGAGGGGGCGTACCGCTTCGGCGGCCGTTGGAACAGCAAAGGCATTCGGGCCGTCTATTGTTCGATCGACCCATCGACAGCCATTCTCGAAGTCGCAGTCCACAAGGGTTTCAAGGCGTTGGACATCGTGCCGCATGTGCTGACGGCGCTGACCATCAGCGATCCCGCCGACGTTCACGTGGTCGACGTCGACTCCGTACCCAATCCGAACTGGCTCCGGCCAGGGGCGCCGAGCGCCGGACAGCAACAGTTCGGAGATGCGCTGGTGCATGCGCATCGGTTCGTCCTCATGCCAAGCGCCGTGTCGTCGCACAGTTGGAATCTGCTGTTCCTTGCCACGGTTGCCACGGGCACCTACCGTGTCCGGATGCAGGAACGGTTCGCGCTGGACACACGATTGCACCCGGCGTCTTCATAGCCGCCCAGTGAACCGGACGTTGATCGGAGCCCGTTGCAATTGGCCTTGGGATATATCAATAGAAAAAACAACAAAATGCGCGCTTTGAGTTTTGACTGGCCGATCCAGCATTATCGATAGAGTTGTTGTATCCAAACCTTCATTAAATTAATACATGTATCGTGCGCTTCGTTGCACGGACACGCGCACTGCCACCCTTTCACCCCACCCCCACCCCCACCCCCACCTCCTCCGCCGTGCTCGCCTGCACCACCCGCACCAGGGTGTGCCGCAGCTCGGCCACGCCGGTCGCCAGGTGCTCCACCGTGGTGCGGACCAGGCCGGCGTGGTCGCCGGTCGCCGCGGCCTCCTCGGAGACGCGGGCGATGCAGTCCGACACCTCGCGGGCGGCGCCGGCGGTGTCCAGCACCACCGCGGCGATGCTGCGGGTGGCGGCGGACTGGCGGTCCATGGCGCCGGCGATGTCGCCGTGCACGCGGTCCATGGCGCCGACCGCGGCGGCGATCTCCTCCATGACCGCCACGCAGGAGTCGGTGGCGGCGCGGATGTCGGCGAGCTTGCGGCTGATGTCCTCGGTGGCCCGGGCGCTCTGGCCGGCCAGTCCCTTCACCTCGGCGGCCACCACCGAGAAGCCGCGCCCCGCCTCGCCGGCGCGGGCCGCCTCGATGGTGGCGTTGAGCGCCAGCAGGTTGGTCTGCTCGGCGATGCTGCGGATGAGGTCGGCGACGTCGCCGATCTGCGCCACCGTCACCGCCAGCGAGCGGATGGTCCCGGTGGCCCGCTGGCCGTGCTCCACCGTGGCGGCGCTGGTCTCGGCGGCACCGGCGATGCGGGCGCCGATGGCGGCGATGGAGCGGGTCAGCTCCTCCGTCGCCGCCGACACGGTCTCGACGTTGGCCAGGGTCTGCGCCGCCGCCGCGGTCACGCTCTGGGCGTAGGTCGCCACCCGGTCGGCCGAGCGCGCCACCGCCTCGGCGCTGCCGGCCATCTCCCGCGTCCGCCCGGCCACCTCGTCGACCGCGCTGCCGGTCTCCGCCTCCACGGTCGCCGCCATGGCGGCCAGCGCCTGGCGGCGGCCGGTCTCCGCCTCGGCGCGGCCGGCCTCGCGCTCGCGGGTCAGGCGCTCGACCTCCAGGGCGTTCTCGCGGAAGCGGGCCAGGCTGCGGGCCATGCGGCCGATCTCGTCGCGGCGCCCGGTGTCGGCCACCGGGCGGGTGGTGTCGCCGCCGGCCAGCGCCTCCATGCCGTCCTGGATGCGGGCGAGCGGACGCACGATGCCGCGGGCGATCACCAGCGCCAGCCCCACCCCGAGCAGCACCCCGCCCAGCGCCAGGGCGCCGGTCAGCAGCGTCGCCGCCGTGGTGGTGCGGTCCATCGCGTCGACCGCCGCGTCCTGGCGCTCCCGCATCGCCGCGCGCAGCGCCACCGCCCGTTCCGCCGCCGCCGCCACCGCGGCGCGGTAGGCGGCGATGTCCTGCCGGTAGGCGCTGGCCGCGCCGTTCAACTGGACCAGCCCCTCGTAGAGGACGCCGGCGTCGCGCTTGGCATAGCGCAGCGGCGCCCGGGCGTCGCGCGGCCGGCTGGCGAACCGCGGGTCCAGCGCGTCGAGGGCGGCGCGGAACGCCTGCACGTCGGCCCGCGCCGCCTCGAACCCCTCGGGGTCGAGACGGTGGGCGTAGGCGAGGCCGGACACCAGCGCCGCCCGTGCTGCCGCCGCGGGGTCGGGCGCCGCGGGGTCCGGCGCCGCGGGCTCCGGCGGGGACGCGGCGCCGTCCTCCGCCAGCGCCCGGTCGAGGGCGGCGAGGCTGGCGCGCAGGTTGGCCGCCGCCAGCAGGGTCACGGCGCGCCCGTCCTGGCGCGAGACGACGCGGATGAGCGCGCCCTCCAGGGCGGTCTCGTAGGCCGCGGCGGCGGTCCGCACCGCCTCCACGGTCGCAGCGGGGAGGAGGGCGGCCAGCGCCTCCAGCGCGCTCTGCGCCCGCGACCGGGCGGCTTTGGCCGCGGCCAGGTCGGGCTGATCCTCGCTGGCCTCGTAGGTCGCCACGGCGCGCGACAGCTCGGCCAGCGACAGGGCGTAGCCGTCGGCTGCGGCGGCCACCGCGGCCTGGGCGCGGACCGCCCGCCCGGAATCCTGCGCACCGTGGAAGCGCACCACGGCGAAGGCGCCCACCACCACCAGCAGAAGGAGCAGGACGCCGAACCCGGACTGGATGCGCCGCGCGATGGTCAAGGTCATGTCAACCGCTCCCGTCCGTCATCCCGGCGTTCCAGGCGTCGCCGCCGATCCTCCGGCGTTCCGCATTCTGGTTCAATGGTTGTCCAAATGTCAAAATAATGGCATCCGGTTCCAGGGCGCTGTCCGTTTCGTGAAGCTTTTCTGACGATCGCGTGCCCCCGCTCTTCACCCATCGACCCTTGACGCGTCGGCCCTTGACGCATCGGCCCTTGACGCATCGACCATCGATGGATGACGATGAGGGCATGGCACACCCGACCGCACGCCCGACCGCACGCATCCGCCCGGTGACCCGGCCGGCGCCCGACCTCACCAGCCGCTCCTACTGGAACGGCACCATCAAGATGAGCCTGTCCAAGTTCTTCATCCTGCGCGTCCTCCACGACGCGCCGATGCACGGCTACGACATCGCCCGCGCCGTGGAGCGGACGACCAGCGGCTGCTGCTCGCCCGCCGAAGGGACGATCTACCCCGTGCTGCGGGAGTTCGAGGAGGGCGGTTACGTCACCTCCCACGCCGAGGTGGTCTCGGGCCGGGAGCGCAAGGTCTACACCCTCACCGCGCGCGGCCGCGACGCCTTCCGGGTCGCCGTGGAGGCGTGGATGGAGGTCACCCGGGCGCTGATCGACAGCGAACGGGTGGCGCAGGACGGCGGGGGCTGCTGCGGCTGATCGGGCGGCCGATTTTCATGGCCGCATGCATCGACGATTGGTGCATCGACGGTCGACAACGGGGAGGGAGCACGGATGAGCACGGAGCGTCCGATCGTGGTGGTGGGCGCCGGCCCGGTGGGGCTGGCGGCGGCGGCCCATCTGCTGGAACGCGGCCTGACGCCACTGGTGCTGGAGCGCGGCCCGGCGGCCGGGCACGCGGTGCGGGCCTGGGGCCATGTGCGGGTGTTCACCCCCTGGCGCTACGTCGTCGACGCGGCCGCCGGCCGCCTGCTCGAGGCCGCCGGCTGGACGGCGCCCGAGCCCGAGGCGATCCCCACCGGCGCCGAGATCGTGCGCGCCTATCTGGAGCCGCTGGCCGCCCTTCCGGCGCTGGCGCCGCGCATCCGCACCGGTGCGACGGTCACCGCCATCGGCCGCGCCGGGCGGGACAAGCTGGCCTCCGCCGGCCGCGCCGACGCCCCCTTCGTGGTGCGCTGGCAGGACGCCGACGGGGCGGACCACGCGGCCACCGCCGGCGCCGTCATCGACGCCTCGGGCACCTGGTTCGCGCCCAACCCCATGGGCGTGGACGGGCTGCCGGTCCCCGGCGAGGGCGCGGCCGGCGACCGCATCGCCTACGGCATCCCCGACGTTCTGGGGGCGGCGCGCCACACCTATGCCGGGGCGCGGGTGCTGGTGGTCGGTTCCGGCCATTCGGCGATCAACGCCGTGCTCGACCTGCTGGCGCTCCAGGAGGACGCGCCGGAGACGCGGGTGCTGTGGGCGCTGCGCCGCGACGGCGTGGCGCGGCTGCTGGGCGGTGGGCCCAACGACCAGTTGCCGGCGCGCGGCGCCCTCGGCCTCGCCGCCAAGCGGGCGATCGAGGCGGGGCGGCTGGAGCTGCTGACCGGCTTCGCGGCCAGCCGCGTGGCGTGCCGCGGAGGCGGCCTCGCGGTGGTGGCGACGGTGGCCGGACAGGAGGTGGAGCTGGCGGTCGACCGTGCCGTCGTCGCCACCGGCTTCCGCCCCGACCTCGCCATGCTGCGGGAGCTGCGGGTCGCCCTCGATCCCGCGGTGGAGGCGCCGCCGGCGCTGGCGCCGCTGATCGACCCCGAGCTGCATTCCTGCGGCACCGTGCCGCCCCACGGCGCCGCCGAGCTGGCCCACCCCGAGCCCGGCTTCTACATCGCCGGCATGAAGAGCTACGGCCGTGCCCCCACCTTCCTGATGGCGACGGGCTACGAGCAGGTGCGCTCCATCGCCGCCGAGCTGGCCGGCGACCACGCCGCCGCCCGCGACGTCCACCTCGTGCTGCCCGAGACCGGCGTGTGCAGCACCGCGGCGCTGACCGGTGAGGACGAGGTTGCGGGCGGCTGCTGCGGTGGACCGGCGCCGGCCGCGGTGGCGGCCGCGGCACCGGCGGCCGGCTGCTGCGCCGCCGGTCGGTGAACGGAGCCGGGCGGTGAGCGGGGCCGGGCGGTGGACGGGGCCGCTCCCGCCGCTCAGCGGATGCGGTAGGCGGCGTGGCAGGCGGTGCAGGTGGCGGTGACGTCGGCCAGCGCCCGGAAGACCGCCTTCGGGCCGTCGACGGGGTCGAGGTCGGCGTCCTGGACGGCCACGGCGAAGCGGCTGGCGGCGCGGTGCAGCTCCGTGCCCATCCGCTGCATCGGCTCCGGCATGAAGCGGCCGAGGTGGGCGGCGTCATGGAGGACCAGCGACGTCATGCCGATGCGCTGCTCGGCGATGCGGGCCGCGGCGTCGGCCTCGCCCGCGGCCAGCGCGGCCAGGATGTCCTGCAGCGCCCGCAGGTGGTCGCGCATGGTGGCCATCATGTGCCGCTGCATGGGCGGCGGCAGCTCGACGAATTGGCGCTCCTCTGCCACCGCCGGCCGGCCGGCGGCGACGAGCAGAGCCGCCACGGCGAGCCGGACGAGGGTCGATTGCACCATGGGCGTTCTCCCGTGCTGGTGGTGACGCCGCGGCGCGCCGTCAGCGCCCACCGTCCGCGGGGCTGCGGCGGAAGCGGCAACAGACGAAGGCTTGCCGGCGTCCCGCCGGAGTGCGGTGGTCGTCGTAGGCCACCTCCTCCAGCCGGTAGGCGGCCCCAAGCTCGGCCGCCAGGGCCTCGGGGTCGTAACGGACCACGGGCAGGCCGCTGCACCGGTCCGGGCCATCGGGACCGAAGGACGCGATGACGAGCGTGCCGCCGGGCTCGAGGGCGGCGTCCAGCACGGTGCGGTAGGCGTCGCGGTCGGCGGCCTCGGTGAGGAAATGGAACACGGCGCGGTCGTGCCACAGGCCGTAGCGGGCCGGCGGCCGCCACGCGGTGACGTCCGCCTCGACCCAGCTCACCGCGTCGGCGCGCGCCCCGAGGCGGGTGCGCGCGGCGGCGAGCGCCGCGCCGGCGATGTCGAGCACCGTCACGGCGCGGTGGCCGCGATCGAGGAGATGGTCGACCAGCGTCGACGCCCCGCCGCCGACGTCGACCAGCCGGGCGTCGGGCGCGACGCCGGACGCCCGGATGAGCGCCAGGGAGGCGGCGGGATGGTCCTGGTGCCAGCTCACCGCGTCGCTGGCGGTGCGGGTGTAGACGCCCTGCCAGTGGTCCTGGCGCTGCCGTCGGGTCATGGGTCCGGCCTCTCGTGGCGCTGCGCCTCGCACATTAGCAACATCCGCATGACCACGCCACGACCGCCGCGCCGTCATCCGGCACCGCCGTGTCGGGCGCCGCGTCATCGCCGCCCCGGGCCCGCCAGGGCCGTCCGGATCGCCTCCTCCATCGCGGCGACGGCCGGCGTCGGGCCGCCGCTCCGCCGCAGCAGGACCAGGGACGAGGAGGGCAGGGGCGGAAAGCCGTCGCGCGCGTCCAGCACCCGCAGGCCGGGCGGGACGGTGCTGCGGGCGAAGACACCGACCGCCAGGCACGCGGCCACCGCCGCCGTCACGCCGCCGGCGCTCTCGCTGCTGTAGGCGACGCGACAGGGCCGCCCTGCCGCGGCCAGGGCCCCGAGCGCGGCGTCGCGCCACCAGCACGCCCGGTCGAACAGCGCCAGCGGCACCGGCCGCCCGGGCGCGAGCGGCAGCCGGGGATGGGCGGCCCAC
Source organism: Azospirillum sp. NS33 (assembly GCF_059703765.1). Lineage (NCBI taxonomy): Bacteria > Pseudomonadati > Pseudomonadota > Alphaproteobacteria > Rhodospirillales > Azospirillaceae > Azospirillum > Azospirillum sp. NS33. The sequence goes on from NZ_BAAKJB010000002.1 coordinate 147,560, forward strand.
ACCGTGTCCTCGGTCAGCAGCGGGGCGGTGCCGGCCGCTTCCGGTGGGGCGGCGTGGACGGCGAGGTCGAGCTCGCCGCGGCGGACCGCCCCCGGGAAGTCGGTGCTGACCGCGCAGCGCACCGACACCTCCACCTCGGGATGGCGGGCGGCGAAGCTGGCGAGCACCGAGGCCAGGACGCCGGGTCCGTGGTCGTCGGGAATGCCGACGGCGACGGGACCGGCAAGCGGCGCGGCGAAGAGGCCCGCGATGCGGTCGATCTCGCCGAGCGCGCGACGGGCCGCCCCGATCAGCGCCTCGCCACCCGGGGTGAGCGCCATGCCGCGGGCCTGGCGCCGGAACAGGGCCGCCCCCAGCGTCGTCTCCAGCTTGCGCACCTGCACGCTGATGGCCGACTGGGTGCGGCCCAGGGCGGCGGCGGCGTGCGTCACGTTCCCCGCGTCGGCGACCGCCAGGAAGGTCCGCAGGAGGTCGCTGTCGATGGGCAAGCGTTCGTTTTTCTTCATGCCAATCATCATAACTGTTCGTTTGTGGCAATGCCACTCGCCCGCCTATCGTCGGGGAAGCGGAATCGGCCGGGGGTGGGCGATGGTGTGGAACGGCGGCCCCGGCGGACGGCGGATGGCGGCCTGGACGGCGGCGCTGGCGGTTGTCGGCCTGGTGGTGGTGGCGGCGCCGGGCGCTGCCGGGGAGGCGGCCGGGTTCGTTGCATGGAACCTGGTCCTGGTCGCACCGGCGGTCCTGATCGGCATCGGGCTGACCGCAGCGGTCACCGCCATGGGAGCGATGCCGGCGCTGGCCGCGGCGTTCCGCGGGCGCCCCTGGCGCATGATCGTCGCCGCCTCGGCGGCCGGTGCGGTGACGCCGGTCTGCGGCCTCACGGTCCTGCCGGTGGTCGCCGGCCTGCTCGCCGGCGGCGTGCCTCTGGCGCCGGTGATGGCGTTCTGGCTGTCCTCGCCGGTCACCGATCCCGGCATGCTGGTGGTCACGGCGGCGACCCTCGGGACCCCTTTCGCCCTGGCGAAGGCGGTCGCGGCGGTGGGCATCGGCGTTCTCGGCGGGGGGGTGACCCGGCTTCTCGCCCGCAGCGGCGCGCTGCGCGCCCCTCTGCGCGGTGGCCGGTGGGCCGGTATCGGCGGCACCGACGCGTGCGGCCCGGCGGCACCGCGGACCTTCGCATGGCGCGTCTGGGCGCAGCCGGCACGGCGCGCCGTCTTCGCCGCGACGTTCCTTGCCACCGCGCGGCCGCTGGTGCCGTGGCTGGCCCTGGCCCTCCTGGCCGAGTTCGCGCTGCGGGGGCTGTTGCCCGGCGATGCGATCGCGCCGCTCGTCGGGCGCGACACCGCCTGGGCGGTGCCGCTGGCCGCCGTCGTCGGCGCGCCGGTCTATCTCGACGGCTACGCGGCCCTTCCCCTGGTCCGCGGCCTGATGGACGCCGGCATGGCACCCGGCGCGGCCCTGGCCTTCCTGGTCGCCGGCGGCATCGTCAGCACCTGGGCGGCCGTTCCCGTGTTCGCCCTGGTCCGCCTGCCGGTGTTCCTCCTCTACCTCGTGCTGGCAGTGGGCGGGTCGATGCTCGTGGGGTGGGTGGCGGCGCCGGTCCTGGCGTGACGGTCGGTCGTTTCGCCGGCGCCGGCGGGAAAGTGGTCGCGGCTGCGGTTGCACAGGGCGACCAGCGACAGCATGACCGGCACCTCCACCAGCACGCCGACCACGGTCGCCAGGGCGGCACCCGATTGCAGGCCGAACAGGCTGATGGCGACCGCCACCGCCAGCTCGAAGAAGTTGGAGGTGCCGATCAGCGCCGACGGGGCGGCGATCGCGAAGGGCACCCGCCAGGCCCACGCCCAGGCGTAGGCGATGGCGAAGATGCCGTAGCTCTGGATCACCAGGGGCACGGCGATCAGCAGGATGAGGAGCGGCTGGGCGATGATGGTCTCGCCCTGGAAGCCGAACAGCAGGACGATGGTCGCCAGCAAACCGACGACGGTCCAGGGCTTGAGCCGGCCGGTGAAGCGTTCCACCGCGGCGGCACCGCCCGCGGCGACCAGCGAGCGGCGCGTCAGGTATCCGGCGGCCAGCGGGATGACGATGTAGAGCACCACCGACCACAGCAGCGTCGCCCATGGCACGATCACGTCGGTGACGCCCAGCAGCAGGGCGACGAGGGGGGCGAAGGCGACCACCATGATCAGGTCGTTCACCGACACCTGGACCAGGGTGTAGGTGGCGTCGCCGCGGGTCAGCTGGCTCCACACGAAGACCATGGCGGTGCAGGGGGCCGCACCCAGCAGGATCATCCCGGCGATGTACTCCTTGGCGTCGGCCGGATCGACGAGGCCGCGGAACAGCCCCTCGAAGAACAGCAGGCCCAGCGCCGCCATGGTGAAGGGCTTGACCAGCCAGTTCACCACCAGGGTGATGACCAGCCCCTTGGGCCGGTCCCCGACATGGGTCAGGGACGCGAAGTCGACGGTGACCATCATCGGGTAGATCATCACCCAGATCAGCACGGCGACGACCATGTTGACGTTGGCGACCTCCAGCGCGGCCAGCCCCTCGAACAGGCCGGGCAGCGCCAGCCCCAGCAGGATGCCGCCGGCGATGGCCAGCGCCACCCACAGGCTGAGGAAGCGCTCGAACACGCCCATCGGGGAACCGGCCGCCCGGCGGGCGGTGGTGTCGCGGTGCTCGGACATGGGCGGGGACTCCGTTCGGGACGTCACGGGGCGTCGGGCAGGGCGGACGGGGCCGCCGCGGAGGGTGCGCTGCCGTCGCGCGCCGTGGGCAGGAGGAGCGACAGCAGGAAGGATGCGGCCACCAGGGCGGACGCGACCAGCAGGCAGCCGACGATGCCGCCCGCCTGGTAGGACAGGCCGGACAGCAGCGAGCCGGCCAGCCGGCCGCCGGCGTTGGCCATGTAGTAGAAGCCGACGTTCAGCGCCACCGTGTCGGCGTCGGTGTAGGCCAGGATCAGGTAGGAGTGCACCGCGGAGTTGACGGCGAAGACGACGCCGAACAGGCCGAGCCCCACCATGACGCTCAGGCCCGGGTCGGCGCCGGCGGCCAGCGCCGCGGCGAGGAGGGCCGGCAGCACGGCCAGCGCCAGCGCCCACAGGCGGGCCGCCCGCACCTCGCTCGACACCCCGTCGGGGGAGCGGGTCACCAGGCCGGGCGCCGCCGCCTGGACGACACCGTAACCGATCACCCAGGCCGCCAGGAAGCCGCCGACCTCGGCGAAGCTCCAGCCGAGCCGGTCGTAGAGGAAGATCGGCACGCCGACCACGAACCACACGTCGCGCGCGCCGAACAGGAAGAAGCGCGCCGCCGACAGCACGTTCACCGCGCGGGTCTTGGACAGGATCCGGGTGAACCTGACCGTCGTCTTCGACCGGCCGAGGTCGCCGCGCAGCAGCAGCGCCGCCGCCACCAGGACCAGGACGAGCCCGCCGGCCATGACCCACAGCCCGTGCCGGAAGCCCAGGGTCGACAGCAGCAGCCCGCCGAGGAAGAAGCCGACGCCCTTCAGCGCGTTCTTCGACCCCGTGAGCACCGCCACCCAGCGGAACAGCGCGCCCGACCGGCCCTCGGGCAGCACCACCTTGATGGCGCTCTTGGACGACATCTTGGTGAGGTCCTTGGCGATCCCGGCCAGCCCTTGCGCCGCCACCACATAGGCGACGGAGAGCGCCAGGGTCCACGCCGGGTCCACCGCCGACAGCATGGCCAGCGCCACCACCTGCAGGGCGAGCCCGGCGAACAGGGTGGGGCGCAGCCCGAAGCGGGCGCCGATCCAGCCCCCCACCAGGTTGGTGACGACGCCGAACGCCTCGTAGAGGACGAACAGGAAGGCGAGCTGGAAGGGCGTGTAGCCCAGCGTGTTGAAGTGCAGCAGCACGAGCATGCGCAGCGCGCCGTCGGTGAGGGTGAACCCCCAGTAGGCGGCGGTGACGATGGCGTAGTCGCGCATCGGCGTCATCGCCTCAACCCTCCAGCGACCGGGCGACCTTGGCGGTCAGCTCGGCGAGGCGGTGGGCGTAGCCCATCTCGTTGTCGTACCAGGCGATGACCTTCACCTGCGTGCCGTCCACCACCAGGGTGGAGAGGGCGTCGACGATGGCCGAGCGCGGGTCGGAGCGGTAGTCGACGGAGACCAGCGGCCGCTCCTCGTAGCCGAGGATGCCGGCGAGCGGGCCGGCGGCGGCCGCCTGGAACAGGGCGTTGACCTCCTCGGCGCTGGTCGGCCGGGCCACCTCGAACACCGCGTCGGTGATCGAGGCGTTGAGCAGCGGCACACGCACCGCCATGCCGTTGAGCTTGCCCGTCAGCTCGGGGTAGATCAGCGCGATGGCGGTGGCCGATCCGGTCGAGGTGGGAATCAGGGAGGCGAGGGCGGAGCGGGCGCGCCGCAGGTCCTTGTGCGGGGCGTCGACGATCACCTGGGTGTTGGTGACGTCGTGGATGGTGGTGACGACGCCGTGGCGGATGCCCAGCGCCTCGTGCACCACCCGGACCACCGGGGCCAGGCAGTTGGTGGTGCAGGACGCGGCGGTGACCAGATCGTGCCGCGCCGGGTCGTAGAGGTGGTCGTTGATGCCGATGACGACGTTGAGGGCGCCCGGCGTCTTGACCGGGGCCGCCACCACGACCTTGCGGGCGCCGTTCTCGAAGTGCGGCCGGTTGGCGTCGGTGGTGACGAATTTGCCGGAGCTTTCGATCACCACCGCGACGCCGAGGTCGCGCCAGGGGATGGCGGCGGGGCGGGCGTGCGCCGAGACGCCGACGCGCCGGCCGTCGACGACGATGTGGTCGTCCCCGGCGGCGACCGGCACCGGCCAGCGGCCGTGGACGCTGTCGAATTCCAGCAGGTGGGCCGCCACCGCGGCGCCGCCCGTCGCCTCGTTGATGTGGACGATCTCGACGTCCGTCCGGCCCTGCGCGGCACGCAACGCCAGGCGTCCCATGCGGCCGAACCCGTTGATGCCGACGCGCACCGTCATGCCCGTTGTCCTATTGCCCGCGACAGGGAGGTCAGTTCGCGGCCTGCGGTCGCCGGCCGCCCGGCGGGCAGCACACATCGTCCGCAGACGGCGCGGTCTCGCCGAGGATGCCGCACAGCTCCGGATGGCCGTCGCAGCAATCGTGCAGGAGGAACCCCATCAGCTCCTTCATCGCCGACAGGTCGGCGCTGTAGATGATCGAGCGTCCCTCCCGCCGCGACGTCACCAGCCCGGCGTGGCTGAGCTGCGACAGGTGGAACGACAGCGTCGCCGGCTGCACCCCCAGCCGCTCGGCGATCTCCCCGGCGGCGCGCCCGTCCGGCCCGGACCGCACCAGGAGACGGAAGACGGTGAGGCGGGATTCCTGCGCGAGCGCGCCGAGCGCGGCTATGGCCTGTTTCTGTTCCATGATTTGACCATTATCAAAATGTTTGGGCCAAGTCAACGCGGCGCTGCCCCAGTGTCGCTGCCCCAGTGTCGCTGCCCCAGTGTCGCTGCCCCGGGGTCGCGTGCGAGGCGGCGGCTTGCCGTGCCGTGCCGTTCCGGCGCCGCGGCGGACCCGGTCGACACGCCTCATCGCGCCGCCGCCGGCGACGGGCGGGCTCGCGCCGGGTGATTGGGATGGACATGGGGCTCCTTTCGCAGAATGATTTTCCGTGCAACCGGCTCGGGACCCGGTGAGCCTCGTGCCACGCCGGCCCCCTGCGGGATGCTCCCATCGGCAACGGGCGCGGGCATGAGCGAGTATCGATACTACGAATTCCAGGCGGTGGATCGGCTGCTGAGCGCCGAGGACCAGGAGGCGTTGCGCGCCATCTCGACGCGGGCGCGGATCACCGCCGCCACCTTCGCCAACCACTACGAATGGGGCGATCTGAAGGCGAATCCGGCCGTGATGATGGGGCGCTGGTTCGACCTGCATGTCCACATGGCCCATTGGTCCACCCGGTCCTTCATGGTGCGGCTGCCGCGGCGCCTGTTCGATCCGGAGGTGGTTCGCCCCTACGCCCGCGGCGGGACGCTCGAGGTGGAGGGCGCGGGCAACGGCGTCGTGCAGGCGTTTCACGCGGACGACCTGACGATCGACGGCACCGACGACGGTTCGGGATGGATGGCGGCTCTCGCCCCGGTGCGCGCCCAGCTGCTGGAGGGTGACCTGCGCTGCCTCTATCTCTGGTGGCTGCTGGCCGTGCAGCGCGGTGCGGTGGCGGCGGAGGAGGACGAAGCGCCGCGGCCGCCCGGTCTGTCGCGGCTCGACGGGGCCTTGGACGCCTTCGTCGACTATGTCCAGCTGGATCCGGATCTGCTCGCCGCCGCGGCGGAGGGTGCCGAGCCGGCCGTCGATCCGCTCACCGACGACACCCTGGCGGCGTTCATCGGTGCGCTCCCCGTCGCCGAGAAGGATGAGATCCTGGCGCGGCTGGTCCGCGGCGACGGCGCGACGCTGCCCAGCGAGCTGCGCCGGCGCTGCCGGGAGTCCCTGGGGGGCCTGTCCGGCGCGGCGCTCCCGGCACGCCGCGTCGGTGATCTGCTCGGCGCGGCGGCGGCATCCGCCGAGGCGCGGCGGAAGCGCGAGGCGGACCGTGCCGCCGCCGCGCGGGAGCGCCAGACGCGCGCCGAGGCGGACGCCCGGCGGCGGCGCCTCGACGCCTTGGCGACCCGGACCGATCGGGCGTGGCTGACGGTGGAGACCCTGATCGACGCCAAGCGCGCCGCCGACTACGACCAGGTCGTTGCTCTTCTGCTCGACCTCGAGGCGGTCGCCCAGCGCGATGGTCGGCGGGAGGAGTTCGGTCGCCGCATCGCGGAGCTGCGGGACCGGCATTCCCGCAAGCGATCCTTCATCGAGCGGCTCGACCGCGCAGCCCTGTGCCGGTAGGCGAGCGTCGGCGTGCCTCCCGGCGTCGCAAGGGACGGGAGCGAGCCGCCCGCGGGGGACGCCCGGTCTCCGCCACCATGGCGGGCACGGACGCGCTCGATCCCCATGGCGATCACCGGCCACCCGACCGAACCCATGGTCGCCCGCGGCATCCCAAGCGCCGACCGGAAGCGCCGCGCCCGCTCGGGCCATGGCCAAGCCGGAGGGACTGAACAGCGAGCCGAGTCTGCAAAAACCGGCTCCGGAATCGGGCTACCTGGCAATGGGTCCCGCCGTCATGAGGACGGGGATCGACGGCCGGTTGCCATGACGCTCCGGCAGTTACCCGCCCTACGCCATCGACCAACCGGGTCACTCGAAGCCCGTCGACTCCGGCTTGAACTTGAGCTGGCGGGCGTTGTCCCGGACCACGCCCACGTCCCCCTCGTCGAAGCCGGACGCCGCCTCGGCCTCGATCTCCAGCGTCACCGTCACCTTGGCGCCCGGTGTGCGCTGGAGCTCCATCACGACGGCGTTGAGAATGGCCTCGAACGCCTTGACCGGCCGCACCATGTCGAGGTCGACGGTGCCGTAGAAGCGGGTCGGCATGCGCGGCCCGCTGTCGCCGCCGCCGCCGCTCCCGCCGCCGGCATCCTCGCCCGGTTTCACACCGTCTTCCGGTGGCGGCGGCGACGGCCCGCCGGCCGGCCCTCGGCCGGCCTCGTCCGCGGCGGCCCGCAGCGCGGCGGCGGCGGCGCTCGTCCGGACCAGCAGGGCCGTGTCCGGCAGCAACTCGGGAGGCGGCGCACCAAGACGGAGCCCGCGGTAGTGTCCGGACGCCTCATCGACGCCGTCGGCGTAGCCGAACAGGGGATCGAGCCGGCCGACGGCCTCGCGGATGGCCGTCTCGAGGACCACGCGGTCCCGCAGCTTCGGCAGGTAGACGTAGGACGCGAACCACTCCGCGATCTCGGCGATCGGGAGATGGGGCCGGTCCTCCGGCCACAGCGGGTTCAGGTGGTGCGACAGGGTCTCCGGGCCGTAGCGGTCCTTGATGAGGCCGTCGCCTTTCGCCTTGTCGTAGACGACCGCCGGCAGGGCGACGCGGTCCTTGGCCGTGACCGACAGGTGCTCCAGGTGGAAGGCGGCGCCCGGCGCGGTGCTCGGGTCCTTGGCCGGGTAGAGCACGTGGCTCCAGGCGAGGCGGGCGGCCTTCTCTGCACCGTCGCGGGCGGTCTTCTGCTTGTCCTGGGCGTCGGCGACCTGGGCCTGGGTCAGTTGCTGGCGCAGGCGCGCGTCCCCGACGATCGACGTCCAGGCCAGCGCCTTGCGCATGGCATCGCGGGCCGTCCCCAGAAGCCCCGCGTCCGGCGCCGCGAAGAGCAGGGTGTTGCGCAGCCGGCGCTGCGACGCGCGGCAGCGCGTCAGCGCCTCGGTCACGGCCTCGGTCGCGGCCGACGGGGCGGCGGCCCGCCCGGCGTGGGGCGCCGACGGGCCGAGGATGACGAGGGACAGGGCGGCACACTCATCGACCGCGATGGGATCGTCGGGCACGGCGAAGACGCGGTGGAAACCACCCTTGGTCGTCCCGTCGTCGCGCAGCACCTGGGCGATGGCGTCGTCCACCTCGTGCTCGGGGACCCCACGGGCGCGCTCGTCGGCCAGCCGGTTGAGCGTCGGCTGGGTCGAGAACCAGTAGCGTCCGGTCTCCTCATAGAGGTAGGTCGCGCGTTCCGACAGTTCGCGCAGCGCCTCGCCGAAGATCGCCAACTGGTCGCCCGGCTCGGCGCAGGCCAGCCGCAGCCCCGGTCCGGTGAGACCGGCGTTGGGCTGGCCAACGGTCGGTGCCGAGCACAGGAAGACGGCGCGGGCGGCGCGCGTCGCGGCGCGCGCCTGGGAGATGCGGCGGCTGGGGTTCGCCTCCATCCGCGTCGGCAGCGCGCTGTCGCCGTCGACCTCGCGGTCGACCACCGCGCCGAAGCCGGGGTCGAGCGGGTAGAGCACGCTGGCGCGGATGCGCTCGTGCGCGATGGGCACGCGCGCCGGCATGATCAGCGGATCGCGCACCTGGGCGTGCCAGAGCACGCCCACCACATTCGCCATGAAGCGCAGCACGCCGCGCGTGCGCTGGAACTTCTCCAGGCTGGCCCAGTCCTTGGAGAGCCGGTCGAACAGCTCGGGATGGATCGGGTAGGAGAGCCGCAGCAACTCGTGGTAGCGCGCCTCCTTGGCCTCCGGCGGGAACTCGGCGGGGTTGCGGCGGTAGAGGTCGTGGAAGGCCTTGACCGTCTCGTCACGCGCCTTCTCGCCGTCGCTGTCGAAGGGCTGGAACAGGCGGCGCCGGATGATCTCGTAGGTCTCGTCGCCCGACGCCGGCAGCCAGGTCGAGTGCACCCGGCCGAACACCGCCTGCAGGCGGCGCAGCGCCTGGACGCCCTTGTCCCCGCCGGCCTCCAGGTCGCTCTCCGGCAGGGAGCCGACGATCAGGATGCCGGGCACCATCTTCGCCGCCTCGGTGAGCGACTGGATGAAGGACAGGAACGCCTCGAACCGGTCATCGGGGAGCTGGCGCGCGAAGGCGACCAGCTCGTCGAGCAGGATGACGCTCGGGCCCGCCCGCTGGAAGACCTCGACCATCAGCTCGGAGCCGGGGTTGGTGCGCGCCGCTTCCGCCTCGCGGACGATCTCCAGCCCCGCCTCGCCGGCCAGCCGCCAGGCGATGTAGCCCCACAGCGTGTGCACCCGCGGCCCGTCCCGCAGCATCAGCGGCACGTCGGTGCCCTTCGACGAGCCGACGAACACGGCGACCTTGGGCCGGGTCCAGGCCCGGATGCCGGCGCCCTCGGCCAGCGGGCCGATCCCTTGCAGCACCGTCAGGTCGCCCGCCCGGGCCAGATGGAGCACGGCCAGCATGGTGTGCGTCTTGCCGCCGCCGAAGCCGGTCTGCAACCCGATGACGGGGTCGCCGCCGCTGCCGCCGAGGCGCTGCAGGGCGGATAGCAGCACGCGCCGCAGGCCCTCGGTCAGGAAGGTGATGCGGAAGAAGTTCTCCGGGGTCGCGTAATCCTCGGTGGCATGGCCGGCGTCGACGGCGAAGAGGTCGGCGGCGAACTCCGCCTCCTTGAAACGGTTGGCCAGCACGTCCGGGTGTGGCAGCGCCACCTCGATCCACGGCCGCAGCGCCTTGCCCGCCGTGGCGCCGGAGTCGGGCTCCGGTTCCGGGGGCGCCGTGGCCGCGGTCGCCTCGACACCGGCCGGGGCGGGGACCACGCCGGAGGCGCGCTGCTCCGTGTAGAGCCGCTTGAGCACGGCGACCTCGTCCTCGTCCGCCTTCACCAGCCGGAGGAGTTGGTGCATGGCGTCGAGGAATCGCAGCGCCTCGTCGTCCTGGAGCGGGATCGCCAGGTGGGAGATGGCGTTGCGGGCCTCCAGCGCCATGGAGGTGAAGTTGCGGACCTTGTGCTTGTCGCCGCGGGCAAACGCCGCGTCGAAGACCTCGCGCCAGGCGTCCACCATGGTCTTGAGCAGGCCGTAGGCGTCGAGCGGGGCGTTGGGCGAGCCGCCGGCGGCGCGGCTGGCGTAATGCAGCCATTTCGCGCCATGGACCGCCTTCATCCGCGCATCGACGAAGGGCGTGAGGCCGCGCTGGAGATGGTAGAGGCCTTCCTGGACCCGGCGCAGGTTCTCCTTGTCCTCGGTCACGCGCATCCCTCTCCCCGAATCCTCAGAACAGGCTGGCCTGCACCGCCCCGGCTTCGGCCGGCTGGTTCGCCGCCCGGTCCTCCAGGTGCGGCCATTCCTGCGCCAGCTCGTTATAGACGAGCGCTTCCTGGTTCCAACCCTTTTTCGTGGCAATCTCGAACAGCCGGTAGGCCAGCGCCCGGGCTTCCGCCGCCTTCGGCCCCATCTGGGCGACCAGCCGGGCCGCCGCCGCCCCGCCCCCGTCCTCGGAGCGCAGCACGCGCGCCGTGTGCTGCACGCATTCCCAGACGGTCAGCGAGCGGTCGGACAGCGGCGTCCAGTCCGGCCTCAGGTCGTCGCGCGGCGTGAGCGCCACCTTGCCGCGGAGGTCCTTGAACACGCCGGACGCGAAGAGCGCCCGGTCCGAGGTGTTCTTGGCGGTGGCGAGGACGATCATCTCCCCGGACGGCCGCGGGTCGAAGCCGTAGCTGCCGAACCAGGCCAGCGCCACCTGCGTCTCGGCGTCGAAGTTGGCGTCGAGCTCGTACTCGATCTCCTCCCAGACGCGGTTGATCAGCGCCAGCGCCGTGCGGACGGTCATGGCGCTGTCGTCGTCCTCCAGCACCTTGGCGTAGCGGGAGAAGATGCCCATGCCGGGGCCGATGACTGACTGCTGCATGTCCACCGGCCCGACGCCGGCCTTGCGGATCTTGTCGATGGCCTCCGGCAGGTCACGCTTCAGAGCGCGGACGAAGGCGGCGCGCGTGGTGACGCTGGCATCTGCGGCCCGCTTGCGGCAAACCAGGACGATGGACGAGGCGAGGGCGTTCGAGGCCTGCCCACGCATGCGGTTCGCCAGTTCCGTGCGGACCGGCCAAGTCCCGTCGACGACCAACCCGGCCTCGACGACGGCCTGCAGGAACGACGCCCAGCCGGCTGAGGTGATGCCTTCCTCGGCAAGCTCAGATTGCTTGAAGGCATAGTAGATGGTCAAGGGCTCACCATCGGTGGCCGCTTTACGCATGGCCGTGAGGGCGTCGGCCATTCCACGCATGAAGAATGCCTCGGCCTTGTCCTTGCTGCCGTGACGGTAGGGCGTTGCGACGAGTTCCTCATTCTTGGGCGCAGTCAGACGCCGGAATAGGTCCGGCCAAATTTCGGAGAGAGAAGGCCTCAGCCAAACGTAAAAAAAATCGGAGAGATCGGCATATCCGATGTTGTCGTAGTACGGAGGATCTGTGGAAATGACGATAGGCCGTACAGGAAACGAGTTCTGCGGAGCATTTATGTTATGGATGCGACCTTCTCCGGTGAGATCCAGCTTGTTCAGAACTTCGTATATCGCAAATGCTGTCCCCGCAATGTCACCTCCCGCTCCACTAAAGGGATTAGTTTCCGCGTAGTCCCATACCATTGGCAATGCTTGTCGACCAAATGTATTTTTCATCCGGTCCATTTTTGACTCCCACACGCAAAGCGTCGTGTTGCGGTCCGCGGCCTTGTCGATAGAGAATGCCAAATAGGTGGCAACAGCGTCAGCATACGCTGTTCCACTTCGGCCAACTGCATTTAGTCCGATTCCATCATCAACGAGACCGGCTGCGCGGGCATCGGCGAGAACCTTCTCATGGATCTCGGCAACCAACTCTGAAAATGTGGTTAGTGCAACGAGTTGGCGCTGTGTGAATAGGTCGGCCCAACGAGTCAACCCGTAAGCAGGCACCCGAAAGCCAAGCGCTTTATCATACAACTCCCCTTCAGGCTCCCAGCGGGGCTGTTCTGATACCGCAATGAGTGAGTGATTTTGCTGGGGAGAAACGTAAATTCTTCCTTTGCTGCTTTCCGCAACAATGGCCATCAGCCGTGTGCCAAGATTTTTGGCTTTTCCTTCAGCTCTATTCCAAGTCTCGGAAATCGCAGTGCCGGTTAGGATGCAGGTGAAATTTCCCCTCGAAGATTTAGTTCCCCCTTTCAGCCGCTCCTCGTCCTCCTTGCTCAACACGCCCGTCTTCACCTCGAACCGCCAACCGTCCGGCGCGGAGGGATCGATCACCGGTTCCACCCATGCCTTTTTCCCCTCTTTGGTGGACAGCATGAAGGACGACACCAGGGGCACCATGGCTCCCTTGGCGGCGGGATCCGGGGAGCGGACGGTCCGCGCCCACAGCCAGGCGATGACGGTGGCCTCGCTGCCATCGGGCAGGGTCGCCTTGGGGTAGAGGTGGCCAATGCGCTTCTCCGCCTCGTTGCGCATCCACTTGCCGTAATATCGCACATCGGCGGCGAGGCCCTGCGCGCCCTTGCCGTTCCAATGGCCGCCGCGCGCCAGTTCGGCCTGCGCCTCGGGGTTGACCGGCGGGCGGCCGGCGAACTTGGGCGGGATCTCCACCAGCGCCTTGCCGATCAGCACGGCCACCGGGTTGAGGTCGGAGCCGTAGGCGCGCAGGCCCAGGCGCTGCGCCTCCAGCGGGATCGAGCCGCCGCCAGAGAACGGGTCATAGACCGGCGGCGCCTTGGTCTGGAGATAGGCGAGCACCGCCTTGGGATCGTCGCGCGACGGCGGCTCCTCGCCCAGGCCCCAGGCGACGGAGCGGGCGATCTCCCAGCGGGCGGCGTCGAGGACGCGCTCGTCGTTGGCCGCGTCCCACGGCACCATGTCCTCGATCACCTTGTGCAGGCGCCGCCGCTCGGTGTCCTGCTCCTCCTCGGTGCGGAAGCGGTCGGGCCAGGAGGAGGGGTCGTCGACGAGCTGGGCGAACAGCACCGCACGGCACGCCGCCAGCGGCCGGCGCGCCCACCACAGGTGCAGGGTCGAGGGGTGGCCGTGGCGGATCGACTTCTCGCGGGCCGACGCCGCGTTGATGGCCTCGAGCGGGATCGAGACTTCGATCAGCTTCTTCCGAGCTTTCGTGATGGTCATACGGCTTCCGCCAGGTCTTCGATCGGGCTGTTGTCGCGCAGGTCGGGAAAGGGCAGGCCAAGACGTTGGCGGTCCATCGCCTTCTTGTTCACGAGAACGGTTCGGACCATGCGCTCATTGACGTGAAAATGCCGCGCGGCCCGGGCCAGCGCGATGTCGGTCGGGTCGTCGGTCCCCAGGAACTCGAACAAAGCGTCGTAGGGACACAGGAGGCTGGCGGCAAAGGCGCGCTGGAACTTCTGACGCTCGGTCCCCGATCGCGACACGGGCCCGAGGGCGGACGAGTCCGTCCACACCGCGTCACCGAGGCAGCGGGCCAGCTCGAAACGCCGGTCGTGCCCTTTTCGGCTGCGCAGGAAGACACGCTGAATCCCGGCGCCGTCGTCGCGAAGCCGGACCCCATAGGGCGCGTGGACATAGGTGTCGGCGTACCGCGGCTGGAGCACCGTTGGCGCCACTCCCGTGAGTTCGGACAGATCGCGATTGCGGAGCGGTTGCCATCCCGCGCCGACCTCGTCGCGCAATGTCGACGTCACCCGCTCGGCCATCTGCCACGGCTCGCTGTACCGGTCGTTCATGGCGCGGCGGCAGATGCGGACTGCGTCGTCAAAGCCGACCTCGGCGAAGGATTGGGGGCGCACCTCGCGAAGCACCCTGTCCAACGTCGCCGCCGCGTCGGCGCCGGGGGCCGCGCTCACCGCCTCCTCGACGTCCTCGGCGCCAAAGCGATCGATCAGGCCGGCGGCGCGCTCCATCAGCGATTCCGGCGCATCGTCGACATCGAAACCCGCCATCGCCTCGATGCGGCGCCATTGGGCGACGTCGGGGTCCGTGCGCTCGGCGGCCAGGGTCTCGATCACGTGGCGCAGCGTGGCGCGGTCCGATCCGTATCCCGCGTCGTCGTCGGCCGCCTCGGCGAGGAACGCATCGACCGCGCCCTCGAAGTCCGTACCGGGAACGAAGATCAGGGCATCGGTGAGATAGCGGACCGGCCCCGGATCGTCCTCACTGTCGCTCTTGCCGATCAGCCCGACGCGGTGCCCCTCGCCCCAGATCGTGAGTCGCGGCCACGCGAAACCTCCGCCGATGGAGGCCAACTCATGGGCCAGTCGCCACTCCGGCGTCCGGCCGTTCGGGGGGATGCACTCCCAGCGCAGCCGCCACCAATGGTCGACCAGCCAGAACGCCAGGGCGGCCGGCGGGGCCTGGAGGCAGTCGTCCTCGCGGTCGCCGCGGCGGAGCCTGGTCAGCACGACGTGGTCCGCGCGCACCGCAATCCCCTGCGGTGCGTCGGGGTCGTCGGGCCGGTCGCGGCGAACCTCTATCCGAAGCGCTGTCATGACGCGATCCTATATCGGGTTTCGCAGGCCGCCGCAGCCTTCTTGTCGCGGGCCGTGCCGTGCCGCTCCGCCCACTCGGCGAAACGGCGCAAGACGGGCGCGGCGATGGCCTCGGAGGGTCGGACCGGATAACCGTGAAACAGAGCGGTGTCGCGGTTGGTCACCGAAAGCTCGTAGATCCAGCCGGTGTCGTCCACCGTCCAGACCCGGGTTCCGACCAGACGCGCCGCCAGCGCCCGCTCGATCAACATGGGAATGCGGGCTAAGTCGGCGGGCCTGAAGCCGGCGTGCTCGTCGCACAAGGTGCGGTCGCCGCGCTCTCCCCGGAATGGCTCCAGACCGAACAGATGGGGATGCCGCTTGTGCTTGGGCGATCCCTCATACCCCATGCCGGCGAGTCCCTCGGCCTGAGCGTCGGCGTCCGCCGGGCCGGCAAGCCGCCGCTTCTCGTTGTCCGACGTCCGGGGCGGGATGTCGGACCGCTTCACGGGCCGTCTCATGCCGGCGGCGCCCCGCTGCGGCTCAGGTCCGTCAGGTCGAAGACGACGGCGGTCTCGGCGAATCCCAGGTCACGCGTAAAGAAGCGTCGGACATAGACGGGCTGTTGGACGTACCCCCGGTCGACCCGCACCAGGGCCAGGATGAAGGCGTCGGGCGCGTTCAGCGAGGCCAGGATCTCGTTCTTCGTGATGATCACGTCGCGGGCGTCGGCGCGGCGTCCCTTGACCTCGATGAAGCGCAGGCTGCCGGTCGCCCGGTCGCGGCTCTCGATATCCCAGCCCCGCTTCTCGGCCGACACGTCGCGCGGGGCGTGGCCGAGGGCGCGCTCGGCCGCCATCACGGCGTCCATCGCCAGCCGTTCGACCTCGGCGCGGCTCTCCGGGTCCTCGGCGAAGCCGGTCGGTCGGGCGTGCGCCGGTGCGGCGCGTGTGGCCAGCAGGCCCCTGGGAACCACCAGCGCCGCACCTTTCAGGACCGGGGGCAGGGCGATGATCCGGCGTTCGCGGTCGAGTTCCGCCTGCCGGCGGTGCAGCCGCTCGACGAGCCGGGACGCCGTGGCCTCGGCGTTCTGGGCGTTGATGCGCTGCTCCTTGCCGGCCCGTTCCTCCTCGCGCAGGCGCGCGGCACGGGCGTCCCAGTGGTTGATCTCGCGGGTCAGCCGCTGCCGCACCTCGCGCTCGACCTTGTCGATCTCGGCCAGCCGGCGCCGCTTCACCTCGGCCAAATGGGCGGGGACCAGGGTCTCGATGGCGTAGCCGATGGCCCGGTCCTCGACCCCACCGGACAGCCACGGCGCCGCCATCACGTCGGCGACGAGCGCCTTTTCCTCGGTGGTGGCCGGCCGGCAATCGAGGTAGGGGGCGGAACCGCCGTCGACGGCGCCGCCGTCCTCGGCCAGCCAGATGAACTGAAGGCGCTGCGAGACGACCCGCGGCTCCCCGGACTTCGCGGTGCGGCCGTCGCGGACCGCGTGCTCGAGATAGACCAGCAGCCGCGGCGCGGTGGAGTCGTCGGCGTCGTCGACCAGCACGCCGCCCTGGCTCAGCAGCGGCTGGAAGCGCTCCAGCACGATGTCCACCACAGTGTCGAGCAGGGGATGACCGGGCGCCATCAGCTCCGCCTGGGGCTGGCCGGCCACCAGGGTCTTCTCGAACGTCACGCGGGCGTAGCGGTCCAGCACGGGATCGCCGCGGCCGATGAGGCGGTCGCGCTCCTTGAGAAGGGAGGGCACGCGGGTGATCTCGAAGCGGCCGTTCTCCCGCTCGGCCATGCGCCCGCCCAGCAGGGTGAAGGCTTCGCGGAAGAACGCGCCGATGAAATGCGGCTGCAGACGGCGGGCCTGCGCGCGCTCCATCTGCTCGCGGATCGCCGCCACGGCGTTCGGGTCCATGCCTTCGGAGGTGAGCTTGCGCTCGGCGACGAGCGCCTCGATGGCGGCGACGTCGACCGCGCCGTCGACCTTGCGGAACAGGTCGGCTTTCGTCCCGGGGCTGTCGCCGTAGCGGATGGCGTCGACCAGGAGGTCGCGCAGGGCCTGCCCCTCGAAAAGCTGGCCCAGCACGTCGTAGACCTTGCCACCCAGGGCGACGCGTGCCTCCTCGAGCTTTTCCAGAAGCCGGCGGTAGACCTCGCCTTCCCGGGTGTTGGTGGCGCAGAGATTCCAGAGGTGGCAGACCTCGGTCTGGCCGATGCGGTGGATGCGGCCGAAGCGCTGCTCCAGCCGGTTGGGATTCCAGGGCAGGTCGTAGTTGACCATCAGGTGGGCGCCGCGTTGGAGGTTCACCCCCTCGCCGGCGGCGTCGTTGGCGATCATCACCCGCACCACCGGGTCGGAGTTGAAGGCGGCGATGGCGGCCCGGCGCGCCTCGCGGGCGATGCCGCCGTGGATGACGACCACGGCGGCGGGGTCGCCGGTGCGGGACACGATCTTCTGTTGCAGGTATTCCAGCGTGTCCTTGGGCTCGGTGAAGATCAGGATCTTGCGGCGCAGGCCGGTGGCCGCGTCCAGCATGATCGGTTCGTCGAGGATGGACTCGAGCTGGCGCCACTTGGTGTCCCGGCCCGACAGCTTGAGGGCCAGGGCACGCTCCTCCAGGTCCTTGAGGATGAGGATCTCCGCTTCCAGCTCGACCAGGGTCTGTGCCGCCGTCGCCAGATCGACGATCGCCTCTTCCGCGGCTTCCGCCTCCTCGCCGGGAGCCTCCTCGAAGTCGTCGGGATCGTAGGACAGGGCGGGCAGCGCCCGCGCGAAGGGGCGGGCCGCCCCGTCGCGGACCAGCCGTTCCTCCCGCAACCGCTCCTCAAGGCGTTTGCGGCGGCGCTCCAGGGAGCGGTGAATGGCGGCCGGCGAGGATGCGAGGCGGCGCTGGAGGATCTGCAGCGCGAACCCGACGTTCATGCGCCGCTTGTCGTCGCCGACCCGATCGGCCCGGTTCATCTCTTCGCGCACGTAGGTCGTGACCGCCTGGTACAGGTCGGCTTCCGCCGGCGAGAGCTCGTAGCTCGCCGTGTAGGCGCGCCGTTCCGGGAACAGCGGCGTGCCGTCGAACCGGTACAGCTCCTCCTTGGTCAGACGGCGCATCATGTCCGACACGTCGGCCCGGTGAACGCCCTCGCGGAAACGCCCCTCGAATCGGTCGGCATCGAGCAGGCCCATGAAGAGCTGGAAATCCGCCTCCTTGCCATTGTGCGGCGTCGCCGACATCAGCAGGAAGTTGCGGGCGCGGGTGCCGATCAGCCGGCCGAGCTTGTGGCGCTGCGTCTCCTTGACCTCGCCGCCGAAATAGGACGCCGCCATGCGGTGGGCTTCGTCGCAGATGGCGAGGTCCCAGTCCGGTGCCGCTTCCAGCTTGGCCTTCAGCGGGTCCGACCGGGCCGCCATGTCGAGACGCAGGATCAGGCGGTTCTTCTCGATGAACGGGTTGCCGGTGATCGACGCCTCGATCTGGTCGCGGGTCAGGATCTCGAACCCCAGGCCGAACTTCTCCGCCAGCTCGTCCTGCCACTGCTCGACGAGGCTGCCGGGAGCGACGATCAGGCAACGCTCCAGGTCGCCGCGGATCAGCAGCTCCTTGATGAGAAGCCCGGCCATGACCGTCTTGCCGGCGCCGGGATCGTCGGCCAGCAGGAAGCGCAGGGGTTGGCGCGGCAGCATCTCGCCGTAGACCGCCGTGATCTGGTGGGGCAGGGCTTCGATCTGGGAGGTGCTGACCGCCAGGTAGGGATCGAACAGGTGGGCGAGGCGGATCCGGTACGCCTCCGACGCCAGGCGCAGCAGGCCCCCGTCGGCATCGAACGCGTAGGCCCGCCCCCCTTCGACGATCTCGAACGCCGACTCCTCGCCACGGTAGATCAGGCGTTCGCCGACACGTCCGTCGACGCGGAACACGAGGTTCATGGCATCCGGCCCGAAGCGCGAGACGGAGACGACCTCCGCCGGCCCGGCGGCGTCCAGACCCCTGAGGCGGGCACCCACCTTGATGTCGTCGAAGTTCACTGCCAGTGCGTCCACTCGTTGATCGGCCGTCCATCCTACACCAAGACGATACGCCACCGGCCCGAACCTTAGCAGTGAGAGTGCTTTGACCGCCGCCGCAATTCTGGCCTGTGGATTTCCCTATGTCATAAACTCATAAAAGGGATTCCGGGGTCACGTCCCTGGGAGTGGTGTAGCAGGGCCTGCCCCGGCGGTCGGTCATCGTGGTTCTTCGGTAACGTCTGGTCACCACAACTCAAACCCTTACCGAGGGTGACCACGATGACCGACGAGAGGATGGCACTGCGCGGAATGCTGGAAAAGGGCACGGATGCCGACGTGCTGCGGGAGATGATTGGCTTCGCCGCCCAGCGGCTGATGGAGATCGAGGTTCATGCGTTGACCTGGGAGCTCCCGGCGGGCGCTCGCCCGACCGGCTGGCGCGTCAAGCTGGTGATCTCCGACGCCCACGAGGGCATCAAGGCGGCCGACGCCGGGGTGTTCCAGGCAACTTGGCAGCGCTGCCGCGTCCATTTCCATGGGCAACGCCCGGACCCGCGTCGGCAAGAGCGGCCGATGGGTGGTCGCCGCCTTCATTGCCACCGCCTTCGCACACAACGACGCCGCCTCGGCCAAGGCCCAGGGGCGCCAGGTCGCCGACCAGGTCCGCCCCAAGGCGCCAAAGCTCGCCGATCCGCTCGACCAAGCCGAGGAGGCCCTTGAGCCTCAGATTCACCGTCACGCCCCAGCCCCGTGACCAGAGGGATGTGGACCAGGACTGTGGACCATTGGCCCACCTCTTCCCGGCCGGGCGGAGATCGTCGAGGAAGATCAGGAGAGTTGGTTGGGGGACTAGGATTCGAACCTAGGCTGGCGGAGTCAGAGTCCGCTGTCCTACCGCTAGACGATCCCCCAATCCGGGTCGCCGACCGGTGGAGGTCGGCAGCGGCGATTGGCCGCGTCCTGATGGTGGGCGGGCTTTTAGCACCGCGGTCGGGGCTTGTGAAGCCCTTTTTTCGAGCCCGGCCGGGCCGGGCGGGGCGCCTCTTTCGAATGCAGAACTTCAGCGCCGTCCCCATATGACGCTACACTGGGGATGTTTCCAGTGCGGACGATCGTTCCGCAACGAACGAACGCGGCCGGGAAGGCCGCCGGGCAGGGGCCGCCGGGGTGGTGGGGTTGATCGTGCAGGGAGAGGAACCCAAGGAGCTTGGACGCGTCCGCATGGCCATGCCGGCGCCGGGACTGGCGATGCGGCCCACCGCGGTGGCGCGTCCGGTGTTCGCCGCGCTCGACTTGGGCACCAACAACTGCCGGCTGCTGATCGCCCGCGCCGTGCCCGGCGGCTTCCGGGTGATCGACGCCTTCTCCCGCATCGTCCGCCTGGGCGAGGGGCTGAGCCGCAGCGAGCGGCTGTCGGACCAGGCCATCGAACGCACCCTCGACGCGCTGCGGGTGTGCGGCGCCAAGATCGAGCGCCGGGGCGTCACCGCGGCGCGGGCGGTCGGCACCGAGGCGTGCCGCCGCGCGGAGAACCGCGCCGTGTTCGTCGACGCCGTCGAGCGCGAGACCGGGATCGCCATCGAGATCATCTCCAGCCAGGAGGAGGGCCGCCTGGCGATCGCCGGCTGTGCCTCCCTGCTCGACCCCTCCGTGCCCTTCGCGCTGGTCTTCGACATCGGCGGCGGCTCGACCGAGCTCATGTGGCTGGCGGTCGAACCGGGGCGCCCCGCGCGCCTGCTCGACCAGATCTCCATCAGCCGCGGGGTGATCGGCCTCGCCGAGCGCTACGGCGGCGACCGCGTGCCGATGACCCACTACCGCGCCATGGTCGACGAGGTCGCCGGCCTGATCGAACCCTTCATCGCCCGCAACGGCGTCGCCGCCCGCCACGCCGCCGGGCAGGCGCAGCTGCTCGGCACGTCGGGCACGGTGACCACCCTGGCCGGCCTCCACCTGGGCCTGCCGCGCTACGACCGGCGCGCCGTCGACGGCAGCTTCCTGCGCATCGACCACGCCCGCACCATCATCGCCAAGCTGCTGACGCTGGACTTTGCCGGCCGGGCAGGGCATCCCTGCATCGGGTCCGATCGCGCCGACCTCGTGGTGGCCGGCTGCGCGGTGCTCGAGGCGATCTGCGACTGCTGCCCGGTGCCGCGCCTGCGCATCGCCGACCGCGGCCTGCGCGAGGGCATCCTCGTCGACCTGATCGGCGCGTCCGGGGCGTGACCCGTCCCCATGCGGGAGCCCGGTCGATGGTCGAGCGGGACCTGGAGTCGGAGTTGGAGCGGGCAGCCGGCCGGGCGCCGCTCCGTGAAGGAACGAAGGACGATGCCACACAAGCCCAACGACACGCGGCCGGGCGGCCGCCGCGCCACGGTTCGCGTGAAGACCGCCGCCAAGCGCTCCCTGTCGTCGACGCGGTGGCTGGAACGCCAGCTCAACGATCCCTACGTGGCCGAGGCGCGCAAACGCGGCTACCGCTCCCGCGCCGCCTTCAAGCTGCTTCAGCTCGACGAGAAGTTCCGCCTCCTGGCCCCGGGCAAGCGGGTCGTCGACCTCGGCGCCGCGCCGGGCGGATGGACCCAGGTGGCGGTGGCGAAGGTGCGGCCGGCCCAGACCGGCGCCCGGGTCGTCGGGCTGGACATCCTGCCCATGGACCCGCTGCCCGAGGCCACCACCCTGCAGGCGGACTTCCTGGAGGAGGGCGCGGCGGACCGCCTGAAGGACGCCCTGGGCGGCCCGGCCGACCTGGTGCTGAGCGACATGGCCGCGCCCACCACCGGCCACCACCAGACCGACCACCTGCGCATCATGGCCCTGGCCGAAGCCGCCTACGATTTCGCCGAGGCGGTTCTGGAGCCGGGCGGCGCCTTCGTCTGCAAGCTGTTCCAGGGCGGCGCCGAACGCTCGTTCCTGGACCGGCTGAAGCGTGACTTCGCCAGCGTGCGCCACGCCAAGCCGCCGGCGAGCCGCGCCGATTCCTCCGAGACCTACATCGTCGCCACCGGATTCCGCGGCGCCGCCGGGGCGTAGCCGGCCGGCGGCGCCGGCTCGGCGAGGGTGCGTGCCAGCCACCCATCGACCGCGCCGGCCACCTCCTGCCACCCCGGCTCCAGCATGAGGGCGTGGCCGCGGCCGGGGAACATCACCGGCCGCGTGTGCAGGAGCCGGGCGGTGCTGCGCACCTGGTCGGGCGGGATCAGCACGTCCGCCCCGGCGCCGGCCACGAGGATCGGAACCGACGGATGCGGCGTCGTCGGGTAGGGGGTCCACACCATGGTCTCCCACAGCACGCGGTGGCTTTCCTCCTGGAGGTGGGGCTCGTAGCGCGCCGCCTCGGCCCGCGGCATCCGGTCGGAGAACATGGCGCGGCGGATGCCGTCGGGGTCGACGTGGCGGGCGCCGCGGGCCAACAGGATGCCCATCTGCCGGGCGGCGTACGGCTCGCGCCAGAGAAAGCGCAGCGACGCCTCCCACAGGCCGTGGGGCGGGGTCGACGCCAGAAGCACCGCCGCCGGCGCGCGCCGGCGCAGAAGCGCCCGCTGCACCACCAGGCCGCCCAGGGAATGGCCGACCAGCACCGGCGGGGTGGCGAAGCGGTCGATGGTGGCGACGACATCGTCGACGTAGTCGGCCAACGCGTGCCAGCGCAGCCCCTCCCGCCCCTCGCTGCCGCCGTGGCCGCGCAGGCTGAGGGCGTGGGCCTCCCAGCCCCGCGCGGCGAACCAGCCGAGAAACGTGGCGTCCCAGATCCAGGCGCCGCAAAAGGCGCCGTGGACGAAGAGAAGGGGCGGGAGGGAGCGGTCGGTCGGCGGCGCCGGCCGGCGCGAGAGGAGTTCGAGGGTCATCCTCAGCCACATGGGCCGTCGCCATGCGCGTGTCCAGCGGCGCCCGGCGGCCGCGCTCTCGGGCGCGGTTTCAGGCGCCGTTTCCGCCGCCGCCTTGGCCGCTGCCTTGGCCGCCGTTGACGTGGGTCGCGAACCAGGCGGCGGCCGAGGCGGCGGCGAGCTCCATGGTCCCGGGCTCCTCGAACAGGTGCCCGGCGCCGGGGATGACCTCCAGCGCCTTCTGCCCGTGCAGGCGGTCGAGCGCCTGGCGGTTGAGCTCGACGACCGGGCCATCGGCGGCGCCGACCAGCAGCAGGGTCGGGGCGCTGACCCCGTCCAGCCACACCTCGGCCAGGTCGGGGCGCCCGCCGCAGCACACCACGGCGCGGAGATGGTCGTGCTCGGCCAGGCGGGCGGCGGCGATCAGCGCCGCGGCGGCGCCCGTGGAGGTGCCGAGATAGCCGATGGGAAGCCCGGCCAGGCCGGTGTGCTGATGCACGAACCGCGTCGCCTGGATGAGCCGCTCGGCCAGGCGGTGGACGTCGTGGTCGTTGGTTGGGTCCTCCCGTTCCGCGGCGGTCAGCGGCTCGAACGCAAGGGTGCCGAAGCCGGCGGCGTCCAGCGCCATGGCCAGTCGGCGGTCGCGCGGGCCGTGGCGGGCGCTGCCGTTCAGGACGATGACGACGCCGCCGAAGCCCGGCGGCAGCGCCAGCACGCCCTCCAGGTCGAGGGGGGGAATGCGGACCTCCTGTTCCATGGCGTTCTCCTTCCTGTGCCGCCATCAACAGGTTGCCGCCGGTCGGTGTCCCCGTTTGACGGGAACCGCGCCGGCCGGCATCCTCGGTCCATGCTGCGCCTCGACGGCGCGATTCGAAAGAGAGAAGGCGATGGCATCCGACGATCCAGCCGGCCGGGCCGCCGGCGCCACGGCCCTCGACGCGGCGGCGCTGCGCGGGACGCCGGGCGCCACTGACTACCCCGCACCCTTCCGCCACCGGGTGGCGGGCCGGGCGCGGGTGAGGCTGGGCGAGCGCTTCGGCCTTACCGCCTACGGCGTCAACATGACCCGGCTGGAGCCGGGCGCGGAGTCGGCGCTGCGCCACTGGCACACCCGCCAGGACGAGTTCATCTACGTTGTCGAGGGCGACCTGGTGCTCGTCACCGACGCCGGGGAGCAGACGCTCCACCCCGGCATGTGCGCCGGCTTCCCCGCCGGGTCGCCCGACGGGCACCATCTGGTGAACCGGAGCGACGCCGTCGCCGTCTACCTGGAGGTGGGCGACCGCACGGCGGGCGACGAGGCCCACTACCCCGACGATGACATGATCTTGCGGGGCGGCCGCTTCATCCGCCGCGACGGCACGCCCTGGTGATCGGGCGGCCTTATTCGGCGGCGGCGCGCAACGGCCGGGCGCCGGCCCGGGCGTCGAAAAGGGCGGTGAAATGGGCGATGGTGCTGGCCAGCCCGTCCTCCAGGGACACCCGCGGTGCCCAGCCCAGGGTGTCGCGGGCCAGCGCGATGTCGGGCCGGCGCTGCCGGGGGTCATCGTGCGGCAGGGGCCGGTGGACGATGGGCGAGCGGGAGCCGGTCATGGCGATCACCGTCTCCGCCAGCGCCCGGATGGTGAACTCCCCGGGATTGCCGAGGTTGACCGGCCCCGTCACCGCGGCGGGGGAGGCCATCAGCGCCAGGAATCCGTCGATCAGGTCGTCGACGTAGCAGAACGAACGCGTCTGCGTGCCGTCGCCGTACACGGTGATGGGGTCGCCGCGCAGGGCCTGGACGATGAAGTTGGACACCACCCGGCCGTCGTCGGGATGCATCCGCGGCCCATAGGTGTTGAAGATGCGCGCCACCTTGATCGCCAGCCCGTGCTGGCGGTGGTAGTCGAAGAACAGCGTCTCGGCGCACCGCTTGCCTTCGTCGTAGCAGGCGCGCCGCCCCGTCGGGTTGACGTGCCCCCAGTATCCCTCGGGCTGCGGGTGGACCAGGGGGTCGCCGTAGACCTCGCTGGTCGAGGCCTGGAGGATCGGCGCTTTCAGCCGCTTGGCAAGTCCCAGCATGTTGATGGCGCCGAGCACCGCTGTCTTGGTCGTCTGCACCGGGTCGTGCTGATAGTGGACCGGCGACGCCGGGCAGGCGAGGTTGTAGATCTCGTCAACCTCGACGGCGAGGGGGACCGTGATGTCGTGGCGCAACAGTTCGAAGCGCGGGTCACCCATCAGGTGTGATATGTTGCTCCGCGAGCCTGTAAAGTAGTTGTCGACACACAGGACGTCATGGCCTTCGGCAAGAAGGCGTTCGCAGAGGTGCGAGCCGAGAAATCCGGCGCCTCCGGTCACCAATGCGCGCTTCGACCCTGCATCTTTCACGGCGCTGCCTCTTTGTCTGGAGGATGACCGCCGCCCCGGGGCGGTCGCGCGGGCATGGACTTCGCGGGATTGCTCCCGTATCCAGCCGCAACACCCGGGAGGTGCAGGAGGTTCAATGTACCTTCGACCTAACGCGGTTTTGCCGCTCCGCCGAACGGGTGCAAAGGTGGTGCGGGTCGGCTAGTGTTGGCGCGCGAATGGTCCGTCGGGCGAAGGGCGAGGGGGGCGAGGCGGTGGCCAGGGACGCGGGCAGCGCTGGAGGGGGGGCCGCGACCCGGCGTCGCAGCGCCGTGGCGGTCGGCGGATGACGGCGGGCGTCGCCGACTCCGCGCCGCGCCCCGGCGGCGGCGGCGCGGCGGCGGGGCGCTGGGGCGGAGCGCTGCGCGCCGTTCCGGTCAGCCTCCGGATCTTCCTGATCGTCGCCTTGAACGGCGTGGCCATGCTGATGCTGGCCATGCTGGTGTGGGCCGGGGCCACGGTGATGGAGTCGGAGTGGCGGGCGGTCCGCCGGGTCCAGGCCTACGACCGCCTGTTCGTCGGCATCGACAGCGACGTCAGCCGCCTGCAGAGCCTGGTGCACCGCTACATCCACACCCCGACGGCCGAGCTTCTCGGCGAGATCGACCGCCGCCGCGGCGCCCTGCTGGACAAGCTCGAGGGCACCGCCGTCCCCGACGCGGAGATGGCCGGCGACCTCGGCGGGCTGACGGCGGCGTCGCGGCGCTTCCTGGCCAGCTTCGACGCCGTGCGGACGCTGATGGAGCGGCTGCGGCAGAACTACGAGACGGCGATCCTGCGCACCGGGGCCGAGGTGTCCGCCCTCTACGCCGCGCTCGACGCCGCGGTGCGGGACGGCAACCCCGCGGTGCTCCCATTGCTGGGGTCCTCGCGCGAGGGGTTCGCCAACGCGCTGCTGGCGGCCAACGCCTTCTACCTCGGCGCCGACCGCGAGGCGAACCACCGCGCGGAGACGGCGCTGGCCACGATGGACCGGACGCTGCAGGCGATTCGCGCGCTGGCCGCCGACGGCTTCCAGCGCGACGCCGTCGACGCCCTGCGGGAGCGGGCGGAGGTGCTGCGCCAGGGCATGGCCACCTTGCGCTTCACCCTGGAGCAGCAGGCACGCCTGCTCCGCGCCGAGATCGACGGCGGCCAGCGCGCGATGGCGCAGGTCATCGACCGCATGGTCGCCCACGGCCGTGACCGCCAGGCCGAGGCGCAGCGCCGCTTCGACGAGGCTCTGGTCCGGGTCGGTTGGGGCGTCGCCCTGCTGGGCGTGGTGTTCCTGGCGCTCAGCGCCGCCGCCTCCTGGGCCATCGGCCAGAGCATCCGCACCCCCTTGCGCAGCCTGATGAGCACGATGAGCGCCATCGCCGGCGGCGACTTCGATCACCCGGTCCAGGGCACCGGGGTCGGCGACGAGATCGGGGCGATGGCCCGCGCGGTGGCGGTGTTCCGGGAGAATGCCGCGGCCCGCCGGCGGGTGGAGGCCGAGCGGGACGCCCAGGAGCGGCGCTGGCGGTTGATGCTGGAAACCAGCCCGGTCGGCATCTCGATCGTCTGCGTCCGCACCCACGAGCGCCTCTACAGCAACCCGAAGTTCGACGAGCTGTTCGGGATCCGCGAGCATGCCGACGCGCTGCGGCGGCCGGTCGCCGAGTCCTTCGCGGACGCCGCGGAGATGCACCGGATGATGGCCGAGGTCGACACCCGCGGCTCGATCAGCGGCCTGGAGGTGCAGCGCCGCCGCATGGACGGCACCGCCTGGTGGTGCCTGCTCGACGTTCGGCCCATGGAGTACGACGGTCGCCAGGCCTGGATCGTCTGGCACTACGACGTCACCGACCGCCACCGCGCCGCGGACGACCTGCGCGCCGCGAAGGACCGGGCGGAGGCGGCGCTGGCCGACCTGCGGGCGGCGCAGCAGAGCCTGATCCAGGCGGAGAAGCTCGCCTCCCTGGGCGGGCTGGTGGCCGGTGTCGCCCACGAGATCAACACGCCGGTCGGGATCACCGTGACCGCGGCGTCCCTGCTGGCCGACGAGACCCGCGTGCTGGCCGACCAGTTCGCCGCCGGGACGGTGCGCCGGTCCGAGTTCCAGCGCTACCTCGACCTCGCCGGCGAGGCGACGGAGCGCATCCTGGCCAACGCCGACCGCGCCGCCGGCCTGATCCACAGCTTCAAGCAGGTGGCCGTCGACCAGACCCACGACGACCGTCGCACCTTCGATCTCGGCCTCTACATCCACGAGGTGCTGGTCAGCCTGGGCCCGCGCCTCAGGCCGTCGGGGACGACGGTCACCGTCGCGTGTCCGGAGGGGATCGAGATCGATGGCTTTCCCGGGCCGGTGGCCCAGGTGCTCACCAACCTGGTGATCAACGCCCTGGTGCACGCCTTCGAGCCCGGCCGGGCGGGCCGCATCCGGGTCACCGTGACGCCCCTTGGCGCGGACGACGTCGAGATGGTGTTCGCCGACGACGGGCGCGGGATTCCCGCGGACGTCCTGCCGAAGATCTTCGATCCCTTCTTCACCACCAACCGGGCGCGCGGCGGCACCGGCCTGGGGCTGAACATCGTCTTCAACATCGTTCAGCAGACCCTGCGCGGACGGCTGGCCGTGGACAGCACGGAAGGCGAGGGGACGGCCTTCACGCTGGTGCTTCCGCGCCGGATGTGACCGCGGGGCGGTCCGCCGCGGCGGGGCGCACCACCAGCTTCGCCAGCTTGCGCACCAGCCGGTGCAGCCGTGACAGCCGCTCCAGATCGGCCATCGCCCCGGTGAACCCGGTGCGCGCCGCGGCATCGTCATTGATGAGCGAGCGGAACAGGTCGTCGGTCAGCCGCCGCACGGTGGCGTGCAGCGCCTGCTTGGCGCCGATCACCGCGCGGGCGGTCGCCGCGTCCTGGCGGGTCAGCGCGTCCGTCGCCGCCAGCAGGTGCCGGTGAACCTCGTCGCCCAGCGCCGCCAGCCCGGCCGCCTGGGACGCGCTCAGGGCGCGCCGCCGGGCGTCGGGCTCGGTCAGCGACGGCCGGCCGAGCGTCGCCGTCACCTCGAGCATCGCGTTGAGGAGTTCCACCGCCTGGACCAGGTCGGTCGCCCGGGCGGCGTCGGCGGCGCTCAGGTCCGTCGCCATGATCCGGGCAAGATAGGCCAGGATCGCCTTGCGCAGCCGGTGCACCGCCTCGACCGGCGCGCCGGCGAGGATCGGCGCCTCGTCGTCGCCGGCGCCGCGCAGGCGGTGCTCCAGGTCCACCAGCGCGCCGCCGAGCAGGGCGGCGATCTCCTGGCCGAGATGAGCGGCCTCGAGCCGCGCCGCCTCGACCGCCAGCGCCGGCATGGCGATCAGGGCGGCGTCCAGGTGACGCGGCGCCAGGGCGGGCGCCTGGGGGCGGTCCGGCACCAGCCACCGCAGCAGCCGTGCGATCTGCGGGGTGACGCCGAGGAAGAGCAGCGCGTTCAGCACGTTGAACAGGGTGTGCGCGTTGGCGATCTGCCGCGTCACGTCGGCCGGTCCGGACAGGGCGGCCGTCAGGGCCCGGGCCGCGGCGGCCAGTTCGGCGATGAACGGGGTCCACAGCAGGGCCCCCGCGACGTTGAAGCCGAGGTGGACGAGGAACAGGCGGACCGCGTCGGGCGGCTTGCCCAGGGTGGCGAGGCCGGCTGTGACGCAGGTGCCGATGTTGGCACCCAGCGAGACGGCGATGGCGGCGTCCAGCCCCAGCAGCCCGTTGGCCGCCATGGTCATGGCGATGGCGATGGCGGCCGCCGACGACTGGACCACGGCCGTGAACAGCGCCCCGGCGAGGACGGCCAGCGGCACCGAGCGCAGGGTGCCGAGCAGCTCGACGAACGCCGGGTCGCCGCGCAGCGGCCGCATGGCATCGCCCATCACCGCCATGCCGTAGAACACCAGCCCGACGCCCAGGGCGCACAACCCGAGATCGCGGGTGCGCCGCCGCCGCCCGGCCAGCGCCACCAGAACGCCGGCCGCAACCACCGGCAGGGACAGCGCGCCGATGTCGAAGGCGATGATCTGGGCCGTCATGGTCGAGCCGATGTTGGCGCCGAGGACGACGCCGACCGCCTGCGCCGTCGTCATGAACCCGGCGGAGATGAACCCCACCAGCAGCACTGTGGTGACGGAGGACGAGTTGAGCACCGCCGTCACCCCCGCGCCGGTGAGCAGCGCGGCGAAGCGGTTCGCCGTCAGGCGCCCCAGCAGGTCGCGCAGGCTGTCGCCGGCGACCGTCTTGAGGGCCCGCGTCATCAGGTCCAACCCGAGGACGAAGAGGGCGAGGCCGCCCAGCAGCCCGGACCACACGTCGTACGCCATCGCTCGCCTTCCCCGGTTGCCGCGATCCTGGTTGCCGCAGGGGCAGCCCCAAACAGGTTGCCCGCACTTGCCCCGCCCAGGGGCGGGTTCGGCAAACCTGCAAAACCATGGAGTCCGCAGGTGTCACCGGGCCGGGCCCGTGGCCCGATCCGGTGAAACCGGCTTAGCACGGACCGCCCCCGCCCTCCATCGGTGCTGCGGCAGGACCACCCTTGGCAAGACCGGCCTTCGTGCGCTAAAGCTCGGTCCGACGGTTTCCGCGAGAGCGGATGAAAAGGGAACGCGGTGAGCCCCTCGACGGGGCGACTCCGCGGCTGTGCCCGCAACTGTAAGCGCAGAGCGCCCCGCCACGACGCCACTGGGAAACTGGGAAGGCGGCGGGGAGCGACGACGCGCAAGCCAGGAGACCTGCCGTCGAAGAGCGTCACGCGACCGTCGGACGGGAGGTTCCGATGGGACGGGAATCTCCGCGCCGAGCGGACCGTTGTGCGGTGGCGCCACCCGGGAGGGTGGCCGTCGGCCCTGTCCCGGCCCTGCCAAACCGTGCCAGGATTCCTGTTTCATGACGCATCGTGCCGCTTCCTCCGCCTGCCGGCCGCTCCGCTTCGCCGGGGTGAGCGCCCTCGCGCTGCTCGCCACGGCGCCGGCCGCCGCCCAGCAGGCGGCGCCGTCCGCCGCCACCGTCGTCGTTCCCACCCTGGTGGTCAGCGCCACCCGTCTGGCCACCGATCCGGACAAGGTGGGCAGTTCCGTCACCGTCATTCCCGGCAGCGCCTTCGACGCCGGTGGCAAGCCGGAGCTGTTCGACGCCCTGCAGGGCGTCCCGGGGGTCAGCCTGTCGCGCAACGGCGGCATCGGCAGCACCGCCACCGTGCGGCTGCGCGGCGCCGAATCGGCGCAGACCCAGGTGCTGATCGACGGCGTGCTGGTGAACGATCCGGCCAACGCCAACGGCGAGTTCGACTTCGACGCCATCGCCGTGACCGGCATCGAGCGGGTCGAGGTGCTGCGCGGCCCGCAGAGCGCGCTCTACGGCAACGACGCCATGGGCGGCGTCATCAGCGTCGTCACCACCGACGGCCGCGGGCCGCTTTCGGTCAGTGGGCTGGCCGAGCTGGGCAGCTACAACACGTGGCGCCTGTCGGCCGGCGCGCAGGGTGGCGGTGAGCGGTTCGGCTTCGCCGTGAACGCCACCACCCTGGGCACCGACGGCTTCTCCAGCTACCCCGCCGGCGACGAGGCGGACGGCGCCCGCGACCGGGCGGTCACCGGGCGCTTCCGGGCCGATCTCACGGACATCTGGTCGGTCGAGGCCGCTGCCGGCGTGTTCGACCTGCGCGGCGACTATGACGACGTCAGCGCCGACCGGCCCAACGTGAAGGACAAGACCCTGCGCTACGGCAAGGTCGACAACACGGTGTTCCTGCTGGACGGCCGGCTGGAGAACGTCGTCACCGTGTCGGGCAGCGCCACCGACCGCACCTTCGACGAGCCCAGCGGCTACACGCCCCACAGCGACTACAGCGGCCGGCGCTGGACCGTGGAGTACCGTGGCAACTACCGCTTCGACGGCGGCGACGTGATGACCGTCGGCGCCCTCCACGAGGAGGAGAGTGCGCGCATCGTCAGCGAAAGCGCCGGGCTGCGAATCGTCGGCGTCGACGACACCATCGCCACCGACGCCGTCTACGGCCAGTACCTGTTCGAGCTGTGGGACGCCCTGGCCCTGACGGTGGGGGTGCGGCACGACCGCAACGAGGAGTTCGGCGCCAAGACCACCGTGCGCACGGCCGCCGCCTACACCCTTGCCGGCACCGGAACGACGCTGCGCACCAGCATCGGCACCGCGGGCAAGGCGCCGACCCTCTACCAGCTCTTCGAGCCCACCTACGGCAACGCGTCGCTGTCGCCGGAAAGCAGCGTCGGCGCCGACGCCGGGGTCGAGCAGGCGGTGCTCGGCGGGCGCGGCACGGTGTCGGCGACCGCCTTCTGGAACCGCTTCAGCGACCTCATCGGCTTCGACGACACCTACCAGAACATCGAGGACGCCCGCACCTGGGGCGTGGAGGCGGCGGCGTCGCTGGCCGCGACCGACGCCCTGCGGCTCAACGCCAGCTACACGTTCCTGCGGTCCGAGAACCTGGCGACCAACCGCGACCTGCCGCGCCGCCCGCGCCATCAGGCGAGCCTCGGCGCGGACTGGCGGGTGACCGACGCGGCCGGCCTGTCGGCCACGCTCCGCTTCGTGGGCGAGCAGCTCGACAGCACCTACACCAACATCCGCAACGACGCCTTCACCGTGGTCGACCTTCAGGCCCGCTACGCCGTGACGGAGGCCGTCACGATCTTCGGCCGGGTCGACAACCTGTTCGATGCCGACTATCAGGAGGTGGCGCGCTACAGCTCGCCGGGGCGTGCCGTCTACGCCGGCGTGAAGGCGACGTTCTAGTGGCAACGCGGAGGGCCCCCATGGCGCGCATCGAGGCCGACGGCGTGCGCGTCGTCCTGGGCGGCCGCGAGGTGCTGCGCGGGGCGACGGTCGCCGCCGCGGCCGGCGAGGTGGTCGGCCTGATCGGCCCCAACGGCAGCGGCAAGACGACCCTGCTGGGGGCGCTGGCCGGGCTGGTCGACACCGTGGCCGGCGCCGTCCGCCTGGACGGCCGGTCGGTCGCCGCCCTGGCGCCGGAGGAGCGCGGCCGCCGCATCGGCTATCTGGAGCAGAACCCCATGACCCATTGGCCGCTGGCGGTGGAGCGGGTGGTGATGCTGGGGCGGGCGCCGCGCCGCGCCGGGCTGGGCGGGGAGACGGCGGAGGACCGGGAGGCGGTGGACCAGGCGCTGCGGCGCTGCGGCGCCGCCGCCTTCGCCGGGCGGCCGGTCACCGCCCTGTCGGGCGGCGAGCGGGCGCGGGTCATGCTGGCCCGCGTGCTGGCCGGCCGGCCCGAGGTGCTGCTGGCCGACGAGCCGGTGGCGGGCCTCGACCCCTACCACATGCTGCACGTGATGGAGCTGCTGCGCGCCCTGGCCCGGGACGGCATGGCGGTGGTGGTGGTGCTGCACGACCTCGCCCTGGCGATCCGTTTCTGCGACCGCCTGTGCCTGCTGGAGGAGGGTGCGGTGGCCGCGGCCGGGCCGCCGCACGCGGTCCTCGACACCGGCGACGCCGAGCGGGTGTTCGGCGTGCGGCTGCTGCGCGGGCCCGACTGGGCGATCCCCTGGAGCCGGACCGACGCCGGCACCGTGGGAATCGCGCCATGAGCGCCGCGGTGACCCTGGTGCTCGGGGGGGCGCGGTCCGGCAAGAGCCGCCACGCCGAGGAGCTGGTGACCGCCGCCCCGGGGCCGTGGATCTACATCGCCACGGCCGAGGCGCTGGACGACGAGATGCGGGCGCGGGTCCGCCTGCACCGGGAGCAGCGCGTCCCCGGCTGGACGACGGTGGAGGAGCCGCTGGATCTGGCCGGTGCGCTCGCCCGCCACGCCGGCCCGGGACGGGGCGTGCTGGTCGACTGCCTGACCCTGTGGGTCGCCAACCTGCTGGGGGCGGGGCGCGATCCCGGGGCGGCGACGGCGGACCTGCTGGCGACGCTCGACGGCGTCGCCGGCGAGGTGGTGTTCGTCGCCAACGAGGTCGGGCTCGGCATCGTTCCCGACAACGCCCTGGCCCGGGCGTTCCGCGACGCCGCCGGGCGTCTCAACCAGAGCGTGGCGGCGCGCGCCGGGCGGGTGCTGTTTCTGGTCGCCGGCCTGCCGATGACCGTCAAGGACACGACAACCGAGGGAGAACGACGATGACCGCGACGACCGACGACGAGGCGAACCGCCGTCACGCCGAAAAGATGAAGAAGGCCAAGGCGGTGCACGACCAGAGGGTGGCGGAGAAGACCGTCGAGAAGGGGCTTCTCATGGTCCACACCGGGCCGGGCAAGGGCAAATCGACCGCGGCCTTCGGGCTGGCCATGCGGGCGCTGGGGCGCGGCTTCCCCGTCGGCATCGTGCAGTTCGTCAAGGGGGCGTGGGAAACCGGCGAGGCGCTGGCGCTGCAGCGCTTCGGCGACCTGGCCGAGATGCACACCCTGGGCGAAGGGTTCACCTGGGACACCCAGGACCGCGCCCGCGACGTCGCCACGGCACGCCGCGCCTGGGACAAGGCCCTGGAGCTGATGGCCGACGAGCGGTTCCGGCTGATCGTGCTGGACGAGCTCAACATCGTCCTGCGCTATGACTACCTGCCGCTGGAGGAGGTGCTGGAGGCACTGGCCGCCCGGCGGCCGGGGCTGCACGTGGTGGTCACCGGGCGGAACGCCAAGCCGGCGCTCATCGAGGCGGCCGACCTGGTCACCGAGATGACCTTGGTGAAGCACCCCTTCAAGGCCGGCGTCAAGGCGCAGGAAGGGATCGAGTTCTGATGGCCGCGCGCGCGCTGATGCTTCAAGGCACCGGGTCCGACGTAGGCAAGTCCCTGCTGGTCGCCGGGCTGTGCCGGGCGTTGGCGCGCCGCGGCCTCTCGGTGCGGCCGTTCAAGCCGCAGAACATGTCCAACAACGCCGCCGTCACCCCCGACGGCGGTGAGATCGGGCGGGCCCAGGCGCTGCAGGCCCGCGCCTGCGGCGTGCCGCCCAGCGTGCACATGAACCCGGTGCTGCTCAAGCCGCAGTCCGACATCGGGGCCCAGGTGGTGGTGCAGGGCCGCGTGGCCGGCATCTCCCGCGCCGCCGACTACCAGGCGCGCAAAGGTGAACTGCTGGACGCCGTGCTCGACAGTTTCGGACGCCTGCGCGCCGAGGCCGACGTGGTGGTGGTGGAGGGGGCCGGCAGCCCGGCCGAGGTCAACCTGCGGGCCGGCGACATCGCCAACATGGGGTTCGCCCGGGCCGCCGGGGTGCCGGTTGTGCTGGTCGGCGACATCGACCGCGGCGGCGTCATCGCCAGCCTGGTCGGCACCCACGTGCTCCTCGACGCCGACGATCGGGCGATGGTGCGCGGGTTCCTCATCAACAAGTTCCGGGGCGATGTCCGGCTGTTCGACGGCGGGCTCGCCACCATCGCCCAGCGCACCGGCTGGCGCTCCTTCGGGGTCGTGCCCTGGCTGGCCGAGGCCGCGGTGCTTCCGGCCGAGGACGCGGTGGCCCTGGACACCTGGCGGGCGCGGCTGGGCGGCGCGATCCGGGTCGCCGTGCCGATGCTGTCGCGCATCGCCAATTTCGACGATTTCGATCCGTTGGCGCTGGAGCCGGCGGTGTCGCTCACCATGGTGCCGCCGGGCCGGCCGCTGCCCGGCGACGCCGACCTGGTGATCCTGCCCGGCACCAAGGCGACCATCGCCGACCTCGCCTTCCTGCGGGCCCAGGGCTGGGACACCGACCTGGTGGCGCACCGCCGGCGCGGCGGCCGCGTTCTCGGGATCTGCGGCGGCTACCAGATGCTGGGCCGCCGCATCGCCGACCCCGCGGGCATCGAGGGGCCGCCCGGCGCCGCCGATGGCCTCGGCCTCCTCGACGTCGAGACGGTTCTGAGCGGGCCCAAGGTGCTGACCGAAGCCGCCGGGTCCGACGCGGCGACGGGAGCCGCCGTCGCCGGCTACGAGATGCACATGGGGCGCACGGCGGGGGCGGACTGCGTGCGGCCGGTGCTGCGCCTGGACGGCGGCCGCGCCGACGGTGCGGTGTCGCCCGACGGGCGCGTCGCCGGCTGCTACCTTCACGGCCTGTTCGCGGCCGACGGCTTTCGCGCGGCCTTCCTCGAACGCCTCGGCGGCGAGGGCCCGTCCGGGCTGGCCTACGACGCCACCGTCGACGGCGCGCTGGACGGGCTGGCCCGGCGCCTGGAGGAGCACGCCGACGTGGCGGGGCTGCTGGCGGCCGCCGGATAGGCGGCCGGCGGGACCGTCACCCGGGCCCGGCCCCGGCTCCCGGCGCGAGCGGCCGTCCCAGGAAGAGGCGCGGCCCGCGCGCGTCCGCCACCGTGAAGCCGTTGCGGCGGTAGAAGGCGGCGTTGCGCGCGGCGACGCCGGTGACGACGTGCACGCCGGCCAGCCCGGCGGCCGCGCAGTCCGCCACGAAGGCCGCGACCAGGGCGGCGCCGACCCCGCGGTCGCGGTGATCGGGGTGGACGTTGACGTGGAGGTGCGCCGGGAACGCGGCGAAGTGATCGGCGAACACGGCGTAGCCGGGGATGGTGGCGAACAGCGCCGTGGCGGCGGCGCTGTCGCGGCAGCCGGTGAGGTATCCCGCCACGCCGCCGTCGTCGGCCAGCGCCATGCGGACGTCGCCCGGGGCGTCCGCCAGGTACCAGCCGGTCCAGGCCGCCAGGAAGGCGGCGCGGTCCTGGGGCGTGTCGAAGCCGTGCCGCAGGCTCGACCGGAAGAAGATATCCGTCACCGCCGCGACGGCGGCGCCGCGGTCGGGCAGGTCGCCCAGCCGGACCAGCCGCACCGGGTTACGGGCGTTGCGCGGTCTGCACGGTCTGGCGCGGCACCAGGAGGGTGTAGCGCCCGCGCGCCCGCATGGTGCCGGCCCCCAGCTCGGCGTCGTGCCCGGCGCCCCAGAACAGGTCACCGCGCACCGCCCCCTTGATGGCGCCGCCGGTGTCCTGGGCGACCACCAGGCGGCGCAGCTCGCCGCCGGGCACCGGCGCCTCGCGCAGCTCCATCCAGAGCGGGATGCCGAGCGGCACGTGGGAGGGGTCCACCGCGAGGCTGCGGCCGGGCGTCAGCTCCATGTCGCGGGCGCCGCGGGCGCCCCCGCCGGGACGCAGCTTGAAGAAGACATAGGACGGATTGAGGTTCATCAGGGATTGCGCCTGCTCCGGGTTGGCCTCCAGCCAGCGGCGGATGTACTGGAGCGACATCTCCTCGGGCGTGGCGACACCGAGATCGAGCAGGTGGCGGCCGATCGGGTAGTAGCGGTGGCCGTTCTGGCCGGCGTAGCTCAGGCCGACCACGCTGCCGTCGGGCATCCGCACCCGGCCGGAGCCCTGGATCTCGAGGAAGAAGGCGCCGATGGGGTCGTCGACCCACAGGACCTCAAGTCCCCGGCCGGCGAGCGCCCCCTCGGCGATGCGGGCGCGGCTGGGCAGCCCCTTGCGGGCCCGCGGCGGCGGCCGGTAGAGCGGCACGGAGAAGCGCTCGCTGGGCGTCCAGCTTCCCTGGAGCTCGACCTCGTAGTAGCCGGTGAACAGCCCGTCGTCGCCGGAGGCGATCACCGGGACGGGCGTGAAATGCGCCTCGAAGAAGAGCCGCGCCGTTTCATGGTCGCCGGGCGGCAGGGCACGGGCGGCGTGGCACGCCGGGCGCCAGTCGGCCACCCGACCGGCGCGGGGATCGCTGCCCATGGCCTTGTCCGCCGCCTGGCGGTCGGCCCACGCGCAGGTCTGGCGGAAGGCGTCCAGGGCGTGGGCGTGGTCGTCGGTCCCCCAGCCGGGAAGCGGACGGAAATCCGCGGCGATCCGCTCCAGAGGGACGTTGCGGCCGCGGTGCGCCGACGCCGGGGCGTCGCCCCCCGGGGGCGGCGCCCCGGCGCATCCCGCCAGCGCCGCCATGGCCACCGCACACACCCCCCGCGCCAGGGCGCTCATTCCGCCACCCGCGCGCGCCGGGGCGCGTTTCCCGCCGGCCGCGCGCGATCGTGCGCGCATCCCGCCGTCTCCGACCGCGTTCGCCATCGTTCCCCCGCGCCGGACCGGCGCGAGGCGCCCGGTGACCGGTGTCCTGTGTTGGATCCCCTGTCCGCGCCGCGCGGCCGCCGCCTGACCCGGCCGGCACCCGTACCCCCACGCGCGCATGCCGTGCATGCATTGCAGTGGAATCTGAGCAAGGTGGTGCAACGCGCTGAGTTACCATATCGTTTGGGGTATCGGTGCGCAAGGCTGAAGATGCGCCGAGTCGGCGTGGGGGATGACAAGGCGGTCGAAAGCGCGCTATCTCCGCCGCCGGGGACGCGGTCCCCAGTGCCCAGAGGAGCCGAGATGACCCCCGCAGCCCGCCTTCAGGCGGTGATCGACCTGCTGACCGAGATCGACGCCACGCCACGCCCCGCCGACGCGGTGATCAGCGCCTTCTTCCGCAACCGGCGCTACATCGGTTCCAAGGACCGCAGCGCCGTGGCCGAGACCGTGTACGCGGTGCTGCGCCGTCACGCCCGCCTGGCCTGGTGGCTGGAGCGCGAGGGGCACGCCGCCTCGCCGCGCGCCCGGGTCATCGCCAACGCCATCCTGGGCGATGGCAAGGCGGCGGAGACCATGGCGACCCTGTTCAGCGGCGGCAAGTTCGCGCCGGAGGCCTTCGCCGCGGCCGAGTCACGGCTGGCGGCTGCGCTCGAGGGCCACACCCTGGACCACCCGGCGATGCCCGACACGGTCCAGGTCGAGTGCCCGCCCTGGGCGGAGGGGCCGTTGCGGGCGGCGCTGGGCGACCGCTTCGCCGTGGAGATGCGGGCGTTGCTGGAGCCGGCCCCCCTGGATCTGCGGGTCAATCCGGTGCGCGCCGACCGGGCCACCGCCCGCGCCGCCCTGGAAAAGGCGGGGATCGAGGCCAAGCCCACGCAGTGGTCGCCGTTGTCGCTGCGGGTGCGCGGCCGGCCGCCGCTGGCCACGGTTGACGCCTTCAAGGAGGGGATGATCGAGATCCAGGACGAAGGGTCGCAGCTCGTCGCCCTGGCGGTGGCGCCCAAGCCGGGCATGCAGGTGGTCGATTTCTGCGCCGGGGCGGGCGGCAAGACGCTGGCGCTGGCGGCGGCGATGAAGAACAAGGGGCGGGTGGTCGCCTGCGACGTGCTGGAAGGCCGCCTGAAACGGGCGGCCGAGCGCTTCCGCCGCGCCGGGCTGCACAACATCGAACCGCACCCCCTGAAGAGCGAGCGCGACCCCTGGGTGAAGCGCCACAAGCGCAAGTTCGACCGGGTGCTGGTGGACGCGCCGTGCTCGGGCACCGGCACCTGGCGGCGCAACCCGGACAGCCGGTGGCGGCCGCTCGGCCCCGGTCTGGAGCAGCTCGTGCCCCTCCAGGCCAGCATCCTCGACAGCGCGGCGCGGCTGGTGAAGCCGGGCGGCCGCCTGGTCTACGCCACGTGCTCGCTGCTGGCGGAGGAGAACGAGGCGCAGATCGCCGCCTTCCTCGACGGGCATCCCGAGTTCGTCGTGCTGCCCGTCGCCACCGTGTGGGAGGAGGAGGGCGCCGGGTCGCCGCCCGGCGACGGGCCGTTCCTGCGCCTGACCCCCGCCCGCCATGACACCGACGGCTTCTTCGCGGCGGTGATGGTGCGCCGCGAGGAGGCGGCCGCTGCGGACGGCGGGGACGCCGACCCGCCGGACGGCGGGGACGCCGACCCGCCGGGCGGCGCCGAGGAGACGGCGTCGGCCTGAGCGCTGGACAGCGGCGCCGCGCACCCCATGTTCCTTAGCCGGAGACCAGGCGAGGGGAGGGGTGGCGTGATCGTCATTCGGGATGCGGCGCCGCAGGACGCCGACGGGATCGGTCGGGTGCATGTGGCGAGTTGGCGGTCGACCTATGCCGGCGTGCTGCCCGCGTCCTTTCTGGTGAGCATGTCGGAGGCGACGGTGCGGGCGCGCTGGCGCGTCGCCGTCCGGGCCCAGCGCGATGGCCATGGGACGCTGGTCGCGGCCGACGCCGCGGGCGACGTGGCGGGCTTCGTCAGCTATGGCCGCCAGCGCACGGCCATCGAGGGGTTCGCCGGCGAATTCTATGCCCTTTACCTGCACGACGAGGCGCATGGCCTGGGGTTGGGGCGGCGGTTGATGGCCGCGGCGGCGGAGCGCATGGCCGTGGCCGGCCTGGCCTCGGCGGTGGTGTGGTGCCTGCGCGACAACCCCGCGCGCTGGTTCTACGAGCGGCTGGGCGGGGCGCGGCTCGCCGAGCGGGGGATGCGCTTCGCCGGTGCCGACACCGTCGAGCTGGCCTATGGCTGGCGCGATCTGGAGCCGCTGGCCCGGCAGGCGGCGGGTTCGGAGCCCGGCTGGGGCGGCCAAGAGCCTTGACCGGCGGCGGGCGGAGAGGCATGTAGCACTCTTTGCAGCCCGACGAGCCCGCCATGACCACCGCCCAGTCCACCACGACGTCCGTGGAACGCGTCCTCATCCTCGATTTCGGCAGCCAGTTCACGCAGCTGATCGCGCGGCGTGTGCGCGAGTCCGGGGTCTACTGCGAAATCCACCCGTTCAGCATGGACGAGGGGCGCATCCGCGCCTACGCGCCGAAAGGGATCATCCTGTCCGGGGGCCCGGCCTCGGCGCTGGAGGAGAACGCCCCGCGGGTGCCCGAGGCCGTGTTCACCATGGGGGTGCCGGTCCTCGCCATCTGCTACGGCCAGCAGACCATGTGCCACCAGCTCGGCGGCACGGTGCAGGGGTCCGACCACCGGGAGTTCGGCCGCGCCTTCGTCGACGTCACGGAGACCTGCGCGCTGTTCGACGGGCTGTGGTCGAAGGGCGCGCGCGAGCAGGTGTGGATGAGCCATGGCGACCGGGTGACGGCGCTGCCCGACGGCTTCCGGGTGGTCGCCGTCAGCGACGGGGCGCCCTTCGCCGCCATCGCCGACGACGCCCGCCAGTTCTACGGGGTGCAGTTCCACCCCGAGGTGGTGCACACGCCGCACGGCCGGCAGCTTCTCGCCAACTTCGTGCACCGCGTGGCGGGCTGCAGCGGCGACTGGACGATGGCCGCCTTCCGCCGCCAGGCGACCGACGCGATCCGCACCCAGGTCGGCGCCGGCCGGGTGATCTGCGGCCTGTCGGGTGGCGTCGATTCATCGGTGGCGGCGGTGTTGATCCACGAGGCGATCGGCGAGCAGCTGACCTGCATCTTCGTCGACACCGGGCTGATGCGGGCGGGCGAGGCCGACGAGGTGGTCACCCTGTTCCGCGACCACTACAACATCCCGCTGGTGCACGTGGACGCCGCCGACCTCTTCCTTGGCAAGTTGGCGGGGGTGAGCGACCCCGAGCAGAAGCGCAAGATCATCGGCGCCACCTTCATCGAGGTCTTCGACGCCGAGGCCCACCGGATCGGCGGCGCCGAGTTCCTGGCCCAGGGCACCCTCTATCCCGACGTCATCGAGAGCGTGTCCTTCACCGGCGGCCCCAGCGTCACCATCAAGTCCCACCACAACGTCGGCGGCCTGCCCGAGCGCATGAAGCTGAAGCTGGTGGAGCCGCTGCGCGAACTGTTCAAGGACGAGGTGCGGGCGTTGGGCCGCGAGCTGGGCCTGCCCGAGGCGTTCGTGAAGCGCCATCCGTTCCCGGGTCCCGGCCTCGCCATCCGCGTGCCTGGCGACATCACCCCGGAGAAGCTGGCGATCCTGCGCAAGGCCGACGCGATCTATCTGGAGGAGATCCGGAACGCCGGGCTCTACGACGCGATCTGGCAGGCCTTCGCCGTGCTCCTGCCGGTGCGATCGGTGGGGGTGATGGGCGATTACCGGACCTACGATCACGTGCTGGCGCTGCGCGCGGTGACCTCCACCGACGGCATGACGGCGGATTGGTACCCGTTCCCCCACGAGTTCCTCTCCCGCGTGTCGAGCCGCATCGTCAACGAGGTGCGCGGCGTGAACCGCGTGGTCTACGACGTGACGTCGAAGCCGCCGGGCACCATCGAGTGGGAATGAGGTGTTCCCCGTTCCCCGGGCAGTTGGATAAGCTTGGTTCGCCCATCAGGAAGGACGGACCCGATGACGGGGAAACGGAAGCGGTATTCGGCGGAGTTTTAGGCGAAGGTGGCGCTGGAGGCGATCCTGGGTGAGTTGACGGTGTCACAGTTTGTTGCCAAACACGGGGTGCACCAGACGCTGATCAACGCCTGGAAGAAGCAGGCCATGGAGGGGATGGCCGGGGTGTTCTCCGGCAAGGCGGAGGCGGCCGGGGCCAGCCATCAGGGCGACGTGGAGAAGCTGCACGCCATGATCGGGCAACTGGTCGTGGAACGCGATTTTTTGCGCAAGGCCTCCGGTCGATGAGCGCGGCCGGAGGCGGGAACCGATCGAGCCGGAGCATCCGCGCTTGTCGATCACCCAGCAGTGCGCATTGGTGTCGCTCCGCCGCTCCAGCTACTACGAGCCGGGCAAGGGCGAGTGTGCCGAGAACCTGGAGCTGATGCGGCGGATCGACGTGCAGTTCCTGGAAACGCCGTGGTACGGCAGCCGGCAGATGACCTGGCATCTCCGCCGACACGGGCATGCGGTCTAT
Organism: Azospirillum sp. NS33; assembly: GCF_059703765.1. NCBI lineage: Bacteria > Pseudomonadati > Pseudomonadota > Alphaproteobacteria > Rhodospirillales > Azospirillaceae > Azospirillum > Azospirillum sp. NS33. The sequence continues at coordinate 189,069 of NZ_BAAKJB010000002.1, forward strand.
CAGCGCCCGAAGACAACGGTGCCTCACCCCGAGCACAAGATCTGGCCGTATCTGCTGCGGGACATGTCTATCGACCGCCCCAATAAGGTGTGGTGCGCCGACATCACGTACAGTCCCATGCGCCGCGGCTTCCTGTATTTGGTGGCGGCGATGGACTGGGCGTCGCGCCGGGTGCTGGCTTGGCGACTGTCGAACACCATGGACGTCGAGTTCTGCCTGGAGGCGGTGGAAGAGGCGCTGGCGCGGCACGGGCGGCCGGAGATCTTCAACACCGATCAGGGCAGCCAGTTCACCAGCCCGCGCTTCACCGGCCTCTTGACGGCGGCCGGCATTCGGGTGTCGATGGACGGGCGCGGACGCTGGATGGACAACGTGTTCATCGAACGGCTCTGGCGATCCCTGAAGGACGAGTGTGTCTACCTCCATGCCGTCGAGTTGGGCAGCGAGGCCAGGGCCGGGATCGGCCGCTGGATCGATTACTACAACGCTGACCGCCCGCATTCCGCGCTCGGCGGCGGAACTCCGGCCAAGGTCCACCAGGGTGCCCCGGTCGGGATCAGAGTGGCGGCATGACACGGACCTGAGCCAAGCTTATCCCAGCCGCAAAACTGTCCGGGGAACGGGGACCACCTCACTAACGGCGCTGCGGCTGGTCCTGTCCTTTCCGCCCCCTGTCGCCGTCCCTGATCGGGTTGACGATCTCGATATCGAAGAAGTCTTTTTCGTTGTCGGTCACGACGATGCAGTCGTTGGCTTCGGCAACGGCGGCGATGATCGTGTCGAGGGCGCTCCGAGGGCGTCCGTTGGCTTTGCCGTCGGCCATGAGCCGCGCCCATATGAGGCCAGCTTTCTCGTCGAACGACAGAACCCGGCCTGCAAAAAGTATCTGCGGACCGTCCGGCCCCGTGAACCAGGTTTCGAGTTCGTCACGTCGCTTGCCTGATGGCTTCTCAAGCACGCCACGGCGAATTTCAGCGACAGTGAGCGAGGCGATGAAAAGGTCATCGTCGTTTTGGTCGGCCATCCACACGAGCAGGGACTCCGACGGGGTCGGTTTCGTGATGTTACTGATGATGTTGGTATCGAGCAGATATCGCATCAGATCTCCACCTTGCGTCCTTCTTCGCGAGGACGACTAAGGTCGAGATCGGCTCCGACGAGCGGGGATCGGCGCAGTGCGGCAAGGATGCCGCCTTTTTTCGGCGGCTCACCGGCGATGGTCTGGCTGATAGCCGCACGGAGGCGAGAGGCATCCGGGCCGTCTTCGGCGAGGCGGCGCGCCAATGATCGAATGAGGTCGCGGTCGGCATCGCGACCAAGCACCTCAAAGCGCGCCAGACCGCGCTCGCTAAGGCGAGATCGATAGTTTTGGATGGCGCGTTTTTGCGAGCTGCCCATGGTAACCTCTGAGGTATTTCCAGTAATATATCCAGACGATAGCGTTTTAGCAAGGTTCGGTTAGGCTGCGCGCGGCCCGCAGCGGCTGGGTGGCACCGCCCGCGATGAGTGATATGGATCAAGGGACGGTACTTTTTGACGGTCGTGTCCCGAGGCGTGGTGTAAGAGCCGAGGCGCTCATTTGGTCTCCGGCAGGTCTGGCCGGGACGGTCACGCGGCCGCAGCGGGCAACGTGAGGGCGAGATCATCGCGCAAGGGGGCGATGGTTTCCAGGGTCATGTGGCGGGCCCGCTGGACCGCCCATTCATCGTTCTGTTCGAGCAGGATGGCGCCGATGAGGCGGGTGGCGTCGATCCACAGGTACGGCCAATCGCCCTCGATGGGGCGCTCCAGGAAGGTCTTCACCCGCTCGTCGATTTCCTCGCACAGCCGGCTGACTTGGCTCTTGGAGATGCCGCTCATGCCGAGCGCCTTGACCAGGTCATCCACCGAACGCGTCGAGATGCCGTGGACGTAGGCTTCCTGGATCACCGCCGTGAGCGCCTTCTCGGCCATCCGGCGCGGCTCCAGGACGCCGGGGAAGTAGCTGCCCTTGCGCAGCTTGGGGATGCGCAGATCGACGGTGCCGGCGCGGGTCTCCCAATCGCGCTCGTGGTAGCCGTTGCGCTGAACCAGCCGCTCCGCAGAGCGCTCGCCGTGGGCGGCGCCGGTCAGGCCCTGGACCTCCAATTCCATCAGCCGCTCGGCCGCGAAGCCGATCATCTCGCGCAGCACGTCGGCATCAGCGCTCTTCTCCAGCAGCGCGCGAAGCGCCATCATCTCGTCGGTCATCGTGGTCACCCTTCGGTCGGGTTGAGGTGTGGTGACCAGACTCTACCGGAGAACCACGATGACCGCCCCGCTGTGGACAACCGGCCCGCCGACGCCAGCTCTGGGGCGCGCTTCGGCGGGCCGGTTCCCCACAGCTCCTACACCACGTTCAGGGACGTGACCTTCAGGCAGAGCGCGTCGCCGCGAAACGGCCTGCGACGGCCGCGACGCGAACGCCGTAGCGCCGCGCGGTTTCGAGGTCGCCTTCCGACATCTCTTCGGGCGCGGCGTCCGCATCCGACTGCGCCATCGGGCCGATATAGGAGCCGATCCGGTTCGGGTCGTCGCGCGTCGAGGCCTTCACGTTCGACGGCTTGATCGCGAGGCTCACCCAGATGCCGCCATGCTGCCCGGCCAGCAGGACGAAGTACTGCAGCGTGTTCAGCTTGTCGCCGTTGAGGGTGGCGCTGTTGGTGAAGCCGCCGAAGATCTTGTCCTTCCACGTCTCGGCGAACCAGGGCTTCGAGCTGTCGTCGGCGAACTTTTTGAACTGCCAGCTCGGGCCGCCCATGTAGGTCGGCGAACCGAAGACGATGGCATCCGCGGCGAGGAGCGTCTCCCACGCGCTTTCCGGAATGTTGCCCTCGGGGTCGATCGCGATGAGTGTTCCTGCCGCCCCTTCGGCGACCGCCTCGGCGACGCGATGGGTGTGGCCGTAGCCCGAGTGGTAGACCACGGCGGTGGTGATGGTTTCCTGGGTCATATCGCTGTCCTGAGGTTTGAGGTTCGGTTGCGGTGAGGTTGCAGGTCGCGCAGATAAAGACCGCCCCAGGCCACCAGGCCCGGCAGCAGTGATGTGAGCTGCGGCGGAGATCCCAGCTCGCCGAGCCGGACATGCGCGCAGATCGCCCCTCCCAGAAATCCCGTAGCGAGGATCCGCGCCGATGAACGCGGTGGCCGGGAAAGCGGTGGCCGGGATGGCAGGGAGGATTGCGCAGCCGACGATGATCGTGCCCAGAACCGGGGCGATGGCCGGTGCGAACCCCGCATCCCGCAGCATGCCCGCGGCCAGGTCCGGGACGAAGACCTGTACCGAAGCGTCCATGAGCAGGGCTGCGACGAACACGGCACGTGCTGAACGTCCGATCCAGACCATGCGGCCTGGCTTCGCTCTCTCCGACATGATCGTCCCCGTGTGACGTGTCGCTCCCGTCCCGTCTATCGTGCCCTATTGATACGATAAACTATGATAAACAGAACGCAGTGTTCTCCTGGATGAGAACAGATGCAGGGCATGCGCATGCACAATCTCGAACATCTCCTCATCTTCATCCGGGTCGCCGAGATGCACAGCTTCAGCCGCGCCGCCGAAAGCATGGGCATCCAGAAGGGGCGCGCCTCGACCGTCGTGCGGCAGCTGGAGGACGAGCTGGGCGTCCGGCTTCTGCATCGGACGACGCGCAGCGTGCGATTGACCGAGGACGGGCGGAGATTTCAGGAGCGCGCGCGGGAGCTGCTGGCCGATGTCGACGACCTGCAGTCGATGTTTGCCGAGGACGGCGTCGCGCTGCGGGGGCGTCTTCGGGTCGATCTGCCGACCGAACTGGCGCGCACGACGATCGTGCCGGCTTTGCCGGACTTCCTGGCCGCCCATCCCGAGGTGGAACTGGAGGTGTCGAGCACGGACCGGCAGGTTGATCTGGTCGAGGAGGGGTTCGATTGCGTGTTGCGGCTCGGGCCGATTGGAGATGAAACGCTGATCGCCCGCCCGCTGGGGCGGCTGCGCATGGTGAATGCCGCCAGCCCGGCGTATCTCGCGCGTCACGGCACGCCCCGGTCGCTGGAGGAGCTGCGGCGGCAAGGCCACCGCACGATCCATTACAGTCGGACCCTCGGCGCAAAGCCCTATGGCTGGGAATACCCCGACGACGACGGCTACGCCACGCTGCCGCTGCCCGGCGTCCTGCACGTCAACAGCGTGCAGACCTACGAGGCCGCCGGCCTGGCCGGCATCGGCCTGATCCAGGCGGCGCTCACGGGAATAGGCCGACACCTGGAGAGCGGGGCGCTGGTGGAGATTCTGCCGGATGTCCGCCCCGCGCCACTCGACGTGTCCCTTGTCGTCGCCCATCGACGGAACCTGTCGCGCCGCGTCCGCGTCTTCATGACATGGATCGACGAGGTGCTGGCTCCCTATCTCGACTAGGGCCCCTCGATCGGGAAGCTGGGCGCATCGGGCGTAAGCCACCGCCTTGCGTCGGCGACGCCGGTGTGCAGCGCCGGATCCGGAAGATCCCCGATCCGGGGATGTTGTGTTGCGCGTCCGCACCGGCGGTCGAAGAGGGCGGACGGTGCCCGAACCGTCGGTGGCTGCGGACCGGATGGGCCCCCCATCGGCGATCGCTATGTGATCATACGATGGAATGAATCTTTCACCACACAGACAATTTTATTTCGCGTCGCGCGCCCGCCATGATACCGCTTAAGACATATAATTCAGTACACTGCGAAGTATATTGTTGTCGGAGAGTTAAAATGTTGCGACAGCGGAATCGGAACGCGCGATGGTGGGAAGCGGGCGTTTCGCCGCAGTCCACCGGGCGGGAATTTTTGTAGACTGACGGGTGATCCGCTTGTGCACGGGCGGATACTTCTGTTTAAACTTGACCGGCTTGGTGCCGTGTGGTGTGCTGAGCAATCAGAATTAGAATGATTGGCGATCGGACATGCTCTGGTTGGGATATTTTCGGTGTTCTGCCGCGGTCCGCGCGCTGAACCGGCTTTCGGTTTCGTACGGTCAGGGCGCTGCCGTGGGCGGGCCGGTGCTGCGGCGCGGCCGGCCGGAGGGCGTACCATGACCCCCGGGGACGGATTGCCGGAGTCCTGCGCGGAGAGCGAGGGAGGCCGCCGCCACGGGGTGGTGTCGATGGCGCCTGACTTCCTGCAGGCGGAGCGGATCACCCACCGCCTGCGCCGGGTGCTGCAGCGCGCCGGTGCGCTGTTCTCGGAGACGCTGGGCGACAACCAACTGACGCCGACCCAATGGTCGGTGCTGATGGCGCTCTACCAGGAGGGGCCGTTGTCCCAGGTGCGCCTGGGCCGGGTGACCTTCGTCGACCCGGCGACCACCCAGGGCGTGGTGATGCGCCTGATCGAGCGGGGACTGCTGGAACGGCGCACCGACCCGCGCGACCGTCGCCGCAAGAGCGTGTGGCTCACCGGCGCCGGAGAGGCCTTGGTCGCCACCCTGGTGCCGAAGGTGGCGCAAACGCACGCCCGCGTGCTGGAGCCCCTGTCACCGGCCGACCGCGAGCGTTTTCTCGATCTCCTCGAACGCTTGAGCTGACCGCGGGCGTCACGGCGCCCACCACACTCCCCCGCGGGGGATGTCCGGCAAATGACGCTGGCGCGTCGCCCGCCCCCTGGGCTACACCCGGAGGCATCGTCGACGGATGCCAGCGGGGGAGGGCGTGCATGGCGGGTGCGGCCCAGCGTTTCAAACTGTCCGATTTCATCATCCGGTGGCTCTTCCTCTACGCCCTGATCACCGCCACCTACAACCCGACCGGCTATTGCTACGTCGACTGGTTGCTGTCCGCCGACACCACCTATCTTGCCGTCAAGATCTTCCTGGGAATTTCGCTGCTCATCCTTTACGGATTCATTTTCGGGATGGTCGGGCGGGCGATGAAGAGCGGCGGCGTGTTTCTGGCCGTGTTGTTCTTCGCGACCCTCACCTGGGCGCTGGAGAGCCAGGACCTGCTGCCGCGCACCAGGCTCGGCCTGATGCTGCTGATCGAGGCGTTCGTCGCCGCCACCCTCGCCGCCGGCCTGTCGCTGGTGCTGGTGCGCCAGCAGGTCTCCGGCCACGTCACCGCCACCGACGAGGTCGCGCACTGAGGCCGTGCGGTGCGGCCGTGCGGTGCGGTGCGGCCGTGCGGTGCGGCCGTGCCCGGCCCGGACGCCTACAGACGCCGCAGCCCGGCGGACCAGACGGCGCGCACGACGGGCTGGCCCTGCACCGTGCGGACCCGGCTCAGGTCGGCGCGCAGGCCCGCCGCCAGCGCGCCGCGGTCGACCAGGCCCAGCACCGCGGCGGGGACCGACGAGGCCATCGCCACCGCCTGGTGCAGCGGCCGACCCAACTCCGCGTGAAGGCGGAAGACGGCCTCGAGAAGGCTCCCCGGCACATAGTCGGAGGACAGGGCGTCGAGCACCCCGCGGGTCGCCAGGTCGCGGGCCGACACGTTCCCCGAGTGGGAGCGTCCGCGCACCACGTTCGGCGCGCCCATGACCACCCGCAGGCCGGCGCCATGGGCCGCCTCCGCCGCCGCCCGCGTGGTGGGGAACTCGGCCACCGTGACGCCGTCGGCGACCGCCCGGGCGACGTGGTCGGCGGTCTCGTCGTCATGGCTCGCCATGGGAAGGCCGCGGGCCCGGCACAGCGCCGCCACCGCCCGGCGGTGACCGTCGGCGTGGCACGCCTGGGCCGCACGGCGCCCGGCCACCACGCCGTCGACGGACTCCTCCGCCCACCCCTCGGCCACCAGCAGGCGGCGGTAGGCCGCGACGTCGGCCCATTGGCCCTGACCCGGGGTGTGGTCCATCAGGGACACCAGACGGACCAGCGGGTCGGCCGCGAGCGGCTCGAACAGCGCCACCACGTCCGGGTCGGCCACTTCGCACCGCATGTGGAGGTGGTGGTCGGCGCGCAGCACCCCTTCGCTCCGCCCCGCGCGCACCGCGGCCACGGAGGCGTGGAGGATGTCGCGCCGGCGGCCGCCATCGCGCTGTTCACCGACACACACGGCGTCGAGCACGGTGGTGATCCCGGCGGCCATGAGCTGGGCGTCGTGGGCCAGCAGCGCGGCCAGCGGCGACGGCCACACCACCCCCGGGCGCGGGATCAGCAGGCGCTCCAGGTTGTCGGTGTGCAGTTCCACCAGCCCCGGCAGCAGGTGGTCGCCCTCCAGGTCGATCGCCGCGGCGAGGTGCGAGCGACCGTCGTCGATGGCGGCGATCCGGCCGCCCCGGACCACCAGGGACCCCTCGACCACGCCGTCGACGACGACGATGCGGGCGTTGGTGAAGACCACCTCCGGCACCGCGGCACGGGGGCGGGCGTCCGGCATCGCCGGGGGCAGCCCGGGGGACGGCGGCCGCGCTTGGAGCCGGGGCCGATAGGGAACGAAGGGCGAACTTGCCTCTTGCCGTTCCCTTGTTGTTCCGCTACTGTTCCTTTCAGAGCCGCGCGATACGGCATCCGATGGAACAGCACGCGAGAAAAGGGAGTTCGCCATGTCGGTCCTGAAGTTCCTCAGCGAGGCGGCCACGCTGGTCGCGTTGATGGTAACCCTCTACGCCTGGACGCTGCTCGGCCACGCCGTCGGTCTGTAGCGGCCGACCGTCGGCCCTGGCCGATGCGGGCCGCGCCTTCCAGGTGTGGTGGGCGGCGGTGGGCGCCGCCGTGCCGGAATGTTGGGGGCGGCTGGCGCCACGTCAGCGCGGGCGAACGGGGTACCGTCGATCGCCCGCGCACCCCCTCCCGGACCGCGCCGCCAGGGTGGCGGGCCGCGTCGGTATACTACCCGATTGTCCACTGCCGGTTGGGCGGGGCCCGGCCCAAATGCGATGTCTGCGCGACGTCCGGGACGGCGGCGGGGCCGAGGCCTCCGTCTGCCGTTCCGGGCGCGCCGAACACGTTTTTGACGGCCCGAAGGCGGAAGCAATGCGGAATTTCTTTCGGAAGCGCCGTGGTGACGCGGGACAGGGGCAGGGCGACGGGGCCGTGACCGACATGGCGGTGACCGACATGGCGGCGGCCGGCTCGGCGACCGGCACAGCGGCCGACAGGGCGGCGGCGCGCGGCACGGCCGCGGCGGCCATTGCCGCGGCCCGGCTGGCCGGGCCACCGGTCGCACCACGGCTGCGCCCGGTGCGGAGCGATCCGGCGCGGGAGCCGCGCACCCAGGACGGCCGTCTCCCGGGGGGCACCGTGCAGCCCGAGCGGCCGGCCGCCGGCGGAGCCGACCCGGCCCCGGACGGCGACACGTCCGCGGAGTTTCCGCGCTTCGCCTTCCCCGCGGCCAGCAAACTGAAGCCGCAGCGGGGCGGCGGCGGAGAGGCCGCGCTGCTGACCGGGCTCACTCCCGAAGTCAACGGCGTCCTGCGCGAGGCCTTCACGCCGACCCGGCCGAAGAAGCAGCTCAACGCGCTGTTCGTCGGCCGCAACGCGACGTTGAAGCGGATCATCTCGGCGGTCGAGGAGGAGCGGGCCCACGTCATCCTGTTCGGCGACCGCGGGCGCGGCAAGACCTCGCTGTCCAACGCCGTCGAGCACATCGCCGCCCAGGCGGGCTACCTTGCCATCAAGATCACCTGCAGCGGCGAGCTGTGCTTCGAGGACATCTTCCGGCACGCCTTGAAGCGCATCCCCGCGGCCTACTACCGCTCGGGATCCGACAGTCCGTTCGCCTCGCGCCGCACCTTCAGCAGCTTCGCCGAGCTGCTGCCGGAGGGACCGTTCAGCGTCACCCAGCTGAACGAGGTGCTGGAGAACATCCAGAACACCCACGTGCTGCTGATCCTCGACGAGTACGACCGCGTCACCGACGAGGATTTCCGCAACAAGCTGGCCGAGCTCTTCAAGAACCTCACCGACAGCGCGATCCCGATGACGCTCATGGTGGTGGGCGTGGCCGAGAACCTGGACCAGCTCCTGGGCAAGCATCCGTCGATCCAGCGCTCGCTGGTGCCGGTCCATCTGCCGTTGATGAGCGACAGCGAGGTCGAACGGCTGATCCAGGCCGGTGCCGACAACGCCGGCCTGGTGTTCCAGGCCGACACCGCCCGGCGGGTGGCCGACTTCGCCCGCGGCCTGCCGTACTACGCCCAGCTTCTCGGCCTGCACGCAGCCCGCAGCGCCTTCAGCCGCGGCGAACGCGAGGTCGACACCCGCGACCTCGCCTACGCCGTGAACCGGTGCCTTCAGGAGGCGGAACGGGGCATCGTCGACGCCTACAACCGGTGCCTGGCCGGGGCGCGGCGGGAGGCACTGGAGGACACGCTGAACGCCGCGGCCCTGTGTCCCGCCGACGAGTATGGGGTGTTTGATCCCGCCGACATCGCCGGCACCGACGGTTCGCCGCCCTGCGCCGACTTCGACGAGCGGCTGGAGCGGCTGACCCGCGACGACCACGGTGCGCTGCTGGTCGCGGTTCCGGAGCCGGGGCGCACGCGCTACCGCTTCCGCAACCAGATGTGCCGCCAATACGTGCTGATGCGCCTCGCCGTGGAGCGGGGGCAGATCTAAGCCGGTCCGGTCCGCACGAGGGATCGGGGGGCGGCGTGTGCGTGCGGCCGGCATCCGGCTCAGCGGCGCCCCATCCAGGCTGCCAGCGCCACCGAGCCGGCCACCGCCGCGCCAAGCAGCAGCACCACCAGGAAGCTCCACAGGAACTGGCGGAGCTCGCCCTGCTTCCAGGCGCTGCGGGCGAGCAGGGCCAGATAGGTGCCGCACAGCAGGCCGAGAAATTGCCAGAGAGTCATCGCCGTCGGATCCGTGGCCGCGGGCGCCGCTATAGCATGGCGCCGGGCCGCGGGTCAGCCCGTTCGGCCGAGCGTTGCGGTGCGCCGCCGGGGAGCCGGAGCGGGAACGGCCGCGGACACGCCCCCCCGCGCGTCCGCCCCGCCGCCACCGCGATTTGGTGGTAGAAATTCCGAAAATAATCCTTTCGAACTCGATGTCTCTGATAACAACAAATGCATGTTTGGTCTTTTGTGGGACAGAACGCCATTTTCATATGTCCAAAGCGCGTCAGGTTAATACCACAGAGAGGTATCGAGAGATGCGTTGAAGAGATATTCTCCCACTAAATAACGGCCGGACCGGCCGAGAGGCGCGGGCGTAACATCTGCCTAACCCTGGACGATCTTGGACGATTTCGGACGAATCGACATTCGGACGGGTCATCCTCCGACGAACACCACACATTTGTCACGCACCCCGGGAGAAGACAATGGACTCAGTGCGCGCGTTTCTCGTCGACTCAAACAAGCTCTTTCGAGAAGGTTTGAAGCGCCTGCTGGACGATTCGCCGTTCCAGATCGCCTCGGAAGCCGGCAACCTGCGGGAAGCCCTGTCCATCGTCGAGGGCGGTCTGGTGCTCGAGCTGGTCCTGCTCGATCTCGCCAGCGGCGGTGATGAGGAGGCGGAAGGAATGCGCAACCTCCGCATGCACCTGCCGGACGCCCGCCTGGTCATCCTGACCAGCGAACTGTGCACCCGCCGCCTGGCGAACGCACTGGAGGCGGGGGCCGACGGCTACCTCATGAAGGACCTGTCCTCCGACGCCCTGGCGCAGTCGCTGAAGCTGGTGATGATGGGGGAGAAGGTGTTCCCGACCCATCTCGCCGCGCTCCTCATCAGCGGCCGGGTGAACGGCAACGGGACGGAGATGCCGGTGTCGCGGAAGGGGTTGTCGCAACGGGAGGTGCAAATCCTGCGCTGTCTCCTGAACGGCGATTCCAACAAAATGATCGCCAACCACCTCAACATCACCGAGGCGACCGTCAAGGTCCATCTGAAGAGCCTGCTGCGCAAGATCAACGCCTCCAACCGCACCCAGGCGGCGATCTGGGCCCTCAACAACGGGATCGGTGGTGACCTCGCCGGCGGCACGGCGGCACCCGGCGGCGCGCCCGGGGCGGTGGCGGCGGCGCACTGACGCGCCGGCCCGCCTGGCCGGGCGGGCCGGCGGAGCAGCCGCCGGAGCACGGGGCCGGCCCCCGCCCGCCGGCTGATCCTGCGACCACCGGCGCCCTGCGCCGGTGCTTCATACGATGACACCGGCGCCTTGCGCCGGTGCTTCATACGATGACACCGGCGCCTTGCGCCGGTGTTCGCGTGTCCGTGCCCCGCCCCGTCGCGAGCGCGCTGGGGACGCGCGGTGGCGGTCACGTCCCGGTGCGGTCCAGGGGGATGGCGTCGGCGTGGCGGGCCGGCAGCAACGCGCCGTGCTGGCGCGCCGCGAACACCCCCGCCTCGGTGCGGTTCCGGAAATGAAGCTTCGACAGCACGCTGCGCACCATCGACTTGATGACCGCCTCGGACAACTCGAGGTGGCCGGCGATGGTGCGGTTGTTCAGGCCCTCGCCAAGCAGCCGCAGGGTCTCGAACTCCGACTCCGACAGGCGGGGCAGCAGCGACAGCCGGATCTCGTCGACCCCGAGGCGTGACAAGAACTGCTTGGGCATCAGGCAGTGCCCCTCGAGCCCGAGGTCGAGCAGCTCGTTGATGCGGTCGACGTTGATGTCCTTGAACACCCAGGCGTCGGCGAAGGCCAGCACGTGGGCTGCGTCGAGCAGCTCGCGCGAGGACAGGACCACGACGATGCGCGAGCGGCGCGACAGCCGCAGATACACCATCGGCTCGTTCTCGCGCAGCGCCGTGAACTGCTGGAGCCCGATGAGCACGGCGTCCGGCGTCATCGCGCTCTGGGTGAGTTCGCCGATGTCATGGAAGACGGTGAGGCGATGACGGCCGGCGCTTTCCAGCGCCCCCACCACGGTGTCCGTCAGGGCGTCGTCGTCCAGGATCAGGCAAACGTGCATGGCAGTCACCGCTGGGTTGCTGGGCAGGTGAAACGCAGGATCCGGCGTGTTTTCACGATGCAGGTGCATGGGCTGGCTCTGACTTTCCTTGGCTCTCCACGGCTGACCCGGGGCGGGCAGCGGCGATCCTTGGGTCCCCGTCGCATCGGGCTAACGATTTCGCGCAAATGTTCATTTGAACTACTACCCTCTGTGGCAATAACTGCAAGAAAACTTGACAGTGTAATGCTGATCTTATAAATTCGAGTGCCGCACTGTAAATCAAACGTTGGATTATAATTCAACATCGCCAATTCACGCTGATTGGATAGCGGGATGTGACCGTGTGATAACACTTAAGCCGTTTTCGCCGATCATGGAGGGGCCGGGCCGTGTCCCAGATGGTGGGGGCGATCACCATGATTTCGTGGCGTCCGGCGCGTCCGGGTTGGGTGTTTCTACCCGAAAGTGCGCCCACGCCGTGGCGCCGCGCTCCATCGGCCCGACCTCCGGGGCCGGGGCGGCCCGTTCGGCCGATCCGCGAACCCGGCGGAACGCCTTGGCTTTGGTCCAGGGCCTATACCCTTCGCCAGGGTGGCATGGCCTCGGGTGAAAAGGAGGGGCGCCCGCTGCAACCCGACGGCTTCAAATGGCGTATGGCGCTTGTCCGTATACAGACACACTACCGATTGTGGTAGCTGTATCCCTAAGCGTCGCTATTCTGGAACGGCCAGTCCTTCGGGGGGCGGCCACAAGAAGTGGACCGAAGCCATGCGTATTTTGATCGGGGACGACCATCTGCTGTTCCGCGAGGGTTTGCGCCGGTTGCTGGAGCAACTGCATTCCGATGCGGCGTTCGTCGAAGCGGGGACCTTCGGCGAGGTGACCGAGCACTGCCAGAACGACGAGCGTTTCGATGTCCTCCTCATGGATCTGCACATGCCGGGGTGGCCCGGGTTCGACGGCATCCGGGAGGTCTCCGGACTTCAGCCGGGAACGCCGATCGTGGTCGTGTCCGCGTCGGAATCGCTGAACGACATCCGCGGTGCGCTCGACGCCGGGGCCACGGGCTACATCCCCAAATCGTCCAGCGTGAAGGTCATGATGGGGGCCCTGAACCTGGTGTTCTCCGGCGGCATCTACGTTCCGCCGGGCGCCATCAACTTCGGCGCCGACCACGGCAGCCGCCGCCGGACGCCGGAACCGGCGGGGGAGCGGTCGGGCAGCTACGGCCTGACGCAGCGCCAGCGCGAGGTGCTGGACTGTCTGCGCGCCGGCAAGTCGAACAAGCAGATCGCCTATGAACTGGGCCTGTCCGAAGGGACGGTGAAGATCCACGTCACCGCCATCTTCAAGTCGCTGGGCGTGAAGAACCGCACCCAGGCGGTCATCGCCGCGTCGCAGATGGCCGGATGATGCGTCGTCGCCCCCGCCGGGCGGAGGCGGGGGCACGGCATGGGGAGCAGGGTCGATCCTTTGGCGTATTGCGCTGGCGTTTTCCCGGCGTACCCTGTGTGCCGACAGGCAAAGGAGGCGACCATGGCAGCGGAAACGCCGATCTGCGACTTCGGTTGGACGGCGGCCGAATTCAACTTGCCGGGGGTGGACGGGCGGTCCTGGAGCCTGGCGGACGTGCGGGGGCCGCGCGGCACCCTGGTCATGTTCATCTGCAACCATTGCCCCTATGTGCAGGCGGTCATCGATCGCCTGGTGCGTGACGTCGCCGACCTGCGCCAGCACGGCATCGGCGCCGCGGCGATCATGTCCAACGACACGGCGCAGTATCCCGAGGACGGCATGGAGCCGATGAAGCGGTTCGCCGAGCGCCATCGCTTCTCCTTCCCCTATCTGCTGGACGAGAGCCAGGCGGTGGCCCGCGCCTATGGCGCGGTGTGCACGCCCGATTTCTTCGGCTTCAACGCCGACCTCGAGTTGCAGTACCGGGGCCGCCTCGACGCGTCGCGCCGCGAGTCCGTCCCCGACGCACCGCGCGAGCTTTTCCACGCCATGTGCCGCATCGCCGACACCGGCCAGGGGCCGGCCGATCAGATCGCCAGCATGGGCTGTTCGATCAAATGGCGGGACGCCGGGTGACGGCGTCCGACGCCCCGGGGCGATCGCCATCGTGCGCTCCGACGGCGGCGCGGCCTTGACCGGGGGCGGGGGGTCTGCTATCCGGCCGGTTCGAGAATCCGACCCCCGGGGCGCAACCGTTCCCCGCAGTCCCGCACGCCGCTTGTAGGGCCATGAGCGATATTTTCCGCGAAGTCGATGAGGATCTGCGTCGCGACCGCATGGAGCGGTTGTTCAAGCGCTATGGCGGCTTGGCCATCGCGGCGGTGGTGGTGGTTGTCGGTGGTGTCGCCGCCTACAATGGCTGGACGGCGTGGCAACGCTCCGAACAGACCGCCGACACCGCGGCGCTGGTCGCCGCGGTGGATGCCGCCGCCGCGGGGCCGCAGCAGGGCCTCGACGCGCTGGCCCCGGTGCTCGCCGACGCCGACGGCGACCTCGCCGCGGTGGCCCGCCTCAACGAGGCGACCCTGCTGGTCCGCAAGGGCGACACCGCGGCCGCCGTGGCGGTCTACGAGGCGATCGCCGCCGACACCGGCGCGACCGCCGTGTACCGCGACCTCGCCACGCTGCTGGCGGTGATGCACCAGCTCGACGGTGGCGACCGGGCGGCCCTGGTGGCCCGCCTCCAGCCGCTCACCGCCGACTCCAGCCCGTGGCGCTTTTCCGCCCGGGAGATGGAGGCGACCCTCGCCGCCCGCGCCGGCGACCAAGACCGCGCCCACGCCCTGTTCCAGCAACTGGCGGACGATGCGTCGGCTCCCGCGGGCGTGCGCTCGCGGGCCGGCGATCTTGCCGCCCTATACGGCAAGACCCGATGACCTGGAAGCGTACCGCCCGCGCCGCGCTGCTGTCGGCCCCCCTCCTCGGCCTGGCCCTGGCCGGCTGCGACACCACCGACGGCTGGTTCGGCAAATCGGAGCCGCCGCCCCTGCCGGGTGACCGGGTCGCCGTTCTGGTGCGCGAATCCAAGGTCACCGCGGACCCCGAGCTCGCGGGCACCCCGGTCACCCTGCCGCCGGCGGTGAGCAACGATGCCTGGCCACAGGTCGGCGGCAACGCCGAGCACGATCTTGGCCACGCCGCGCTGGCCGCGTCCCCGGCGGAGGTCTGGCGCAGCGACGTCGGCACCGGAGCCGGCGGCGACCTGGTCCTCCTGACCCAGCCGGTCGTGGCCGCTGGCCGGGTCTATGCGATGGACGGGGAGTCCCACGTCGGCGCGGTCGACGCCCGGACCGGGGCGCGGCTGTGGCGGGTCGACACCCGGCCGGAGAAGGAGCGCGGCGACGCCACGGGCGGCGGCGTCGCCTACGCCGACGGGCGCCTGTTCGCCGCCACCGGGTATGGCGAGCTGCTGGCCCTCGATCCGGCCAGCGGGGACGTGCAGTGGCGGCGCCGGGTGTCCGGGCCGGTCCGCGGGGCGCCCACCGTGGCGGGCGGCCGGGTCTACGCCGTCACCCTCGACAACCAGCTTGTCGCCGTCTCGGCGGAGACCGGCGAGCTGCTGTGGAGCCACGCGGGGCTGCTGGAGGCGGCGGGGCTGCTCGGCTCGGCCAGCCCGGCGGCGTCGTCGAACCTGGTGGTGGTGCCGTTCTCGTCGGGCGAGATGTTCGGCCTGCGCCCGGAGAACGGCCGCGTCGCCTGGCAGGAGAACCTGGCGGCGATCCGCCGCGGCGGCGCCCTCAGCGGCTTGGCCGACATCCGCGGCCTGCCGGTGATCGACGGCGGCGTGGTGTTCGCCATCAGCCATTCCGGGCGCATGGTGGCGGTCGACGAGCGCATCGGCGCCCGCCTGTGGGAGCAGGACGTCGGCGGCGTCGAGACGCCGTGGGTGGCCGGGGAGTTCATCTACGTCGTGACCAACGACAGCGAGGTGATGGCCATCGCCCGCCGCTCCGGCCGGGCGAAATGGGTGGTCCCGCTCGACCGCTACGAGGACCCGGAGGACCGCGAAGGGCGCATCTCCTGGGCCGGTCCGGTGCTCGCCGGCGGCCGCCTGTGGATCGCCGGATCGAACGCGGAGCTGCTGGCGCTGTCCCCGGAGAACGGCGCCGTGGTGACGCGGCACCGGCTGCCCGATGCCGCCTATCTGGCGCCCGTGGTGGCGGGCAGCACCCTCTACGTCCTGACCGACAGCGGCACGCTCGTCGCTTTCCGGTAACAGGACGCCGTCGCCGCCGCCGGCCCGGCGCGCCCCTATGGGCGCGCCGGGCCGGCTTGCTATATCAGGTGTGTTCGTATTCCAGGACGGGGTTTCCGGTCGCATGACCTTTACCGTGGCGATCGTCGGCCGGCCCAATGTGGGCAAGTCGACGCTGTTCAACCGGCTGGCCGGGAAGAAGCTGGCGCTCGTCGACGACGCGCCCGGCGTGACCCGCGACTGGCGCGCGGCCGACGGCCATGTCGGCGGCGTGTCCTTCACCGTGATCGACACCGCGGGCCTCGAGGAGGTGTTCGACGACAGCCTGGAGGCGCGCATGCGTCGCCAGACCGAGGTGGCGCTCGGCCGCGCCGACGTGGCGCTGTTCCTGATCGACGCCCGCGCCGGGATCACGCCGCTCGACCGCCATTTCGCGGCGTGGCTGCGCAAAGGCAGGATCCCGGTGGTCCTGGTCGCCAACAAGGCCGAAGGCCGGGTCGGCGAGGCGGGCATGATGGAGGCTTACGAGCTGGGCCTCGGCGACCCCGTGCCGCTCTCGGCCGAGCATGGTGAGGGCATGGCCGACCTGGTGGAGGCCCTGCTCCCGTATGCGCGCGACGAGGAGGCCGCGCCGCGACCGGACGAGGGGGGGCTGGCGGACGGGGGGCTGGCGGACGGGGGACTGCCGGGCGCAGCGGCCGGGCCGGGCGGCGACGAGGACCACGAGGACGGCGAGGGCGCCGCCACCGGTGCACCCGACGGCGAGGACGACGAGCGGGACCAGGACGACGAGGACCTGTCCAAGCCGATCCAGATCGCGATCGTCGGCCGGCCCAACGTCGGCAAGTCGACCCTGCTCAACAGCCTGATCGGCGAGGAGCGGGTGCTGACCGGCCCGGAGGCCGGCATGACCCGCGACGCGATCGCGGTGGACTGGACGTGGCGTGGCCGGCCCTTCCGCCTGGTCGACACCGCCGGGATGCGCCGCCGCGCCCGGGTCGAGGGCAAGGTGGAGAAGCTTGCGGTCGCCGATGCGCTGCGGGTCGTCCGCATGGCCCAGATGGTGGTGCTCGTCCTCGACCCCACGCAGATCTTCGACAAGCAGGATCTCACCATCGCCCGCATGGTGATCGAGGAAGGCCGCGCCCTGGTCATCGCCTTGAACAAGTGGGATGCGGTGGACAACCGGGCCATGGCGCTCAAGCAGCTCGAGGACAAGCTCGAGGCGTCGCTGGCCCAGGCCCGGGGCATCCGCACCGTCACCATCTCGGCGCTGAAGGGGCAGAAGCTCGACGTTCTCCTGGATGCGCTGCTGGCGACCTACACGGTGTGGAACCGCCGCATCTCCACCGCCCGGCTGAACCGCTGGCTGGAGGGGGTGGTCGAGCACCACCCGCCGCCCCTCGTCGACGGGCGCCGGGTCAAGATCCGCTACATGACCCAGATCAAGGCCCGGCCGCCGACCTTCGCGCTGTTCGTGAACAAGCCGCTCGACCTGCCGGAGAGCTACCAGCGGTATCTCGCGGCGGGGCTGCGGCAGACGTTCGACCTGCCGGGCGTTCCCATCCGCATCGTCCTGCGCAAGCGCAAGAACCCCTACGCCGACGACTGACGCCGCGGGCGGCTGATGGCCGCCCGACACCGCCGCCGCGCCACACGTGCCGGGACGGCTCAGCCCTGGGCGTGGATGATCTCGCCCTGGCGGGTGCAGGCGGGATCGGCAAGGTCGACGAAGGCGTCGGTCACCGCGTCGGGCTGGGTCAGGCTGCCCGAGTCCTCGCCCGGGAAGCCCTGGGCGCGCAGCCGGGTGCCGACCACGCCGGGATCGACGAGGTTGACCCGCAGCGGCGACTTGGCGATCTCCATGGCGTAGGTCCGCACCATCATCTCCAACGCCGCCTTGCTGGCGGCGTACACACCCCAATAGGGATAGGGGGCGGACGCCGCACCCGATGTGACGAAGATCGCCCGCCCGGCGTCCGAGGCGCGCAACAGCCGGTCGACGCTGCGGATCAGCCGGAAATTGGCGGTGACGTTGGTGTCGAAGACCCGCTGCCAGGTCTTCGGATCGGTGTGCGCCACCGGCCCGAGCGATTCCAGAAGGCCGGCGTTGCCGACCAGGATGTCCAGACGCTGGAATCGGTCGTAGACGGCCTGGCCGAGCTGGTCGATCTGGTCGAACTTCCGCAGGTCCAGGGGCACCAGCGTCGCGTTCTGGCCGGTCGCGGTGCGGATCGCGTCGTCGGTCTCCTCCAGCCCGCCGCTGGTGCGGGCGGTGAGGATGACGTGGGCGCCTTCGGCGGCCAGACGCTTGGCGACGGCGGCACCGATGCCGCGGGAGGCGCCGGTGATGAGGGCGATGCGCCCGGCGAGACGGGACATGACGTGGATCTCTCGGAAAGGGGCGACGGCGGCGGCCTCAGCGGCCGGTCAGCCGGTCCAGGAAGGCGACGCGGAGCGCGTCGCCGTCGGCGGCGGCCTCCAGGGTCGGTGCCGACGGCGTGGGCACCGCCAGCGAGGGTTCGACGAGGTAGGTCTGCGCCGCCCAGACGGCGCCGGAGATGGCGGCCCCCCACAGCATCGAAAAGCCGCAACCGCTGCCGGCCGTTGCGACCAGCTCGGCGGCGCCCAGCGGCGCCGCGGCGCCGCTGGCGATGGCCGGGACGGCGAATCCCACCGCGAACACGGTGCTGAAGATGGCGCCCCGGGCGCACCAGCCGGCGGCCTGGTCGGCGTAGGCCGGCTCGGCACCGACCGGCCCGGCATCGAGCGGGGCTGCGGAGACCGGCACGGCGAGGGCGAGGAGGGACGCGGGGTCGGTGAGGTCCACCACCGTGCGCGCCGCCGGCACGGCGAGGATGTGGTCGGTCACCATGCCGTCGGAGGGGTGGGGAACCTCCACCAGCCAGGGCCTGGCGGCCTCGCCGGCCGCCGCCGCCGGCGACGTCGCCAGCCCGACGGCGAGCCCGATGGCCAGCCCGGCGGCCACCGCCGCCGCCCCGGTGTTGCGCCCCATGCCCCGTCCCCCCCGTCAGGCCCGCGCCACGGCGCGGCGCGGCAAAACGGGCGTGGTGTTGGCTTCCTGCGAGTCGCGGTCCGACAGGGCGATCGGGTAGTCGCCGGTGAAGCAGGCGTCGCAGTAACGCATCTTCCCCTGGTCGCGCTTCGCCTCGCCCATGGCCCGGTAGAGGCCGTCGAGCGAGATGAAGGCGAGGCTGTCGGCACCGATGAACTCGCGCATTCCCTCCACCGACATGCGGTGCGCCAGCAGCTTACCCTGTTCTGGGGTGTCGATGCCATAGAAGCAGGGGTGCGAGGTCGGCGGGCTGGAGATTCGCATGTGCACCTCGCGGGCGCCGGCCAGGCGCATCATCTCCACGATCTTCTTCGAGGTCGTGCCGCGGACGATCGAATCGTCGACCAGGATGACGCGCTTGCCCTCGATCATCGCCCGGTTGGCGTTGTGCTTGAGCTTGACGCCGAGGTGACGGATCTGGTCCGTCGGCTCGATGAAGGTGCGCCCGACGTAGTGGTTGCGGATGATTCCCAGCCCGAAGGGGATGTTGCTCTGCGACGCGTAGCCCAACGCCGCGGGGACGCCGCTGTCGGGCACCGGCACCACGAGATCGGCGTCGATGCCGGCCTCGCGGGCCAGTTCGCGGCCGATGTTCTGGCGCGCCTCGTAGACCGAGTTGCCCTCCATCACGCTGTCGGGGCGCGCGAAATAGATGTACTCGAAGATGCAGAAGCGGCGGCCGCTGGGCTGGAAGGGGCGGACGCTGTGCACCCCGGAATCGTCGAGGACGATCATCTCGCCGGGTTCGACGTCGCGCACGAAATCGGCGCCGACGATGTCCAGCGCGCAGGTCTCGCTGGCCAGGAGATGGGCGTCGCCGAGGCGGCCGAGGACCAGCGGCCGCACCCCGAGGGGGTCGCGCAGGCCGATCACCGTGTTCTCGGCGATGGCGACCAGCGAGAAGGCGCCCTCGATCTGGCGCACCGCCTCGATCATGCGGTCGACGGCCGAGCCGCCACGGGCCAGCGCCATGAGGTGGACGATGACCTCGGTGTCGGTGGTCGACTGGAACAGGCAGCCGCGCCGCACGAGCTGGCGCTTGAGGGCCTGGGCGTTGGTGAGGTTGCCGTTGTGGGCCAGCGCGAAGCCGCCGAACTCGAAATCGGCGTAGAGGGGCTGAACGTTGCGCAGCATGGTGCCGCCGGTGGTGGCGTAGCGCACGTGGCCGATGGCCGAGGCCCCGGTCAGCTTGCCGATCACCGCCTCGCTGGAGAAATGGTCGCCGACCAGCCCCAGGGTGTGCTCGACGTGGTACTCCGTGCCGTTGCTGCTGACGATGCCGGCCGCCTCCTGGCCGCGGTGCTGCAACGCGTGCAACCCCAGCGCCGTGATGGCGGCGGCCTGCGCATGGCGATGAATGCCGAACACGCCGCACTCTTCGTGCAGCTTGTCGTCATCGAACGGGTTCGTGGTCGGCATCGGGGAATGGTCCTCGTCTGACACGGGGCGCGTCCTCAGCGGGTGTTCTGGATCAAACGCTCGAGATCGCCGCGATCTCGCTCCTTATAGCCGGTATCCGAGGGCGGCGCATCCGTCGGATTCGTCCCGGCCGGCACCGGGGTGGAGAGGCGGTCCAGCGCCTCCTTCGCCTCGATGGCCTGGCGGGCCCGTTCGCGCGCCAGGTCGGCCCGGCTCAACCCTTCGGCGCGCAGATGCTCCGGCACGAACTCGTAGATCGCACCGGCCCCGGTCGCCAGCAGCGGCCGGGTCTTCGCCTGCTGAAGCCACGCCGGGTGTTCGGCGGGTGGCACCAGCCAGACGAAGAAGAGATAGGCGACCGACACCAGAATGGCACCCTTCATCAGCCCGAAAACGAATCCCAGGGACCGGTCCAGAGCCGACAGCTGCGAGTTCTGCACGCGATGCGAAACGCGCCCGGACCCGATCGTCAGCACGGCCAGCGACAGGATGAAGACGCCGGCGGCGGACGCCGCATAGGCCAGCATCTCGAACGGGATGTACTCCCGTGCGTACGGCAGGACGTGGGGCAGCGCGTACAGCGTCGCGAACGCGGCACCGACCCAGGACGCGACCGACAGCACCTCGGCCACCATGCCGCGGGTGAAGGCCAGCATCGCCGAGAGCAGGAGCACGGCGAACACGGCGAGGTCCACCGGGTTGATCGGAAAGTTCTCCATCGGCCCTATCCTCGATTCCTCCTCGTCAGCGCGACGGCGCGGGGCCGCCGGCTCCGCCACCCTCGAACAGGGGCATCAGTTCGCCCAGGTGATGCAGGTCCACGGTGCGCAGCGTGCCGTCGCCCCGGCCGCCGCTCCGCCTGGCCGGAACCAGCGCGGACGAGAACCCGAGCTTCGCCGCCTCCTTGAGCCGGGTGTCGGCCTGGCTGACCGCCCGCACCTCGCCCGACAGCCCGATCTCCCCGAACACCACGGTGTCGGCCGGCACCGGCTCACCGGTCAGCGACGAGACCAGGGCCGCCGCCACCGCGAGGTCGGCCGCCGGTTCGGTGATCCGCAGCCCGCCGGCGACGTTGAGGTAGACGTCGTTGGCGCCGATCTGAACGCCGCACCGCGCCTCCAGCACCGCCAGCACCATGGCGAGCCGCGCCGAATCCCAGCCGACCACGGCGCGCCGCGGGGTGCCGAGGGGGGAGGGGGCGACGAGCGCCTGAACCTCGACCAGCACCGGCCGGGTGCCTTCCATGCCGGCGAACACCGCGGCACCGGAGACGTCGCCGCGCCGCTCCGCCAGGAACAGGGCGGACGGGTTGGCGACCTCCGACAGGCCGCGGTCGGTCATCTCGAAGACGCCGATCTCGTCGGTCGGCCCGAAGCGGTTCTTCACCGCGCGCAGGATGCGGAACTGGTGGCCCCGCTCGCCTTCGAAATAGAGCACGGTGTCGACCATGTGCTCGAGCACCCGGGGGCCGGCGATGGTGCCCTCCTTGGTGACGTGACCGACCAGCAGGAGAACGACGCCGCGCCGCTTGGCGACGCGGATCAGCTCCTGGGCGGAGGCGCGGACCTGCGCCACAGTGCCGGGGGCGCTGTCGAGGGTGTCGACATACATGGTCTGCACGGAATCGATCACCACCACGTCGGGACCGTCGGTGACGTCGAGGCTGGCGGCGATGTCCCGCACGCTGGTGGCCGAGGCGAGGTCGACCGGGCGGTCGGCGACGCCCAGGCGCCGGGCGCGCAGGCGCACCTGATCCACCGCCTCCTCCCCCGAGACGTAGGCGCACCGGTGCTCCCGGGCCAGCTGGGCCACGGCCTGCAGCAGCAGGGTCGACTTGCCGATTCCCGGGTCGCCCCCGATCAGGATGGCCGAGCCCGGGACCAGGCCGCCGCCGCACACCCGGTCCAGCTCGGCGATGCCGGTGGTGCGCCGCGGCGCCGGCTGCGCGGCGCCGGCCAGGCCCACGAAATCGATGCGCCGGCCACGGGCGGGACCCAGCCCCTTGGGCGCGGCGTCGGGCGCGGCCTCCTCCATCAAGGAGTTCCATTCGCCGCACGCGTCGCACCGTCCCGCCCATTTCGGGAAGGTGGCGCCGCACGACTGGCAGGCGTAGCGCGAGGTGGGTTTAGCCAAGGCCCTGCTGGTCTGCTGTTTCGGATGGGGAGTCGGGAACGCTCGGACGCGGACGGCCTTATATAGCACGGCCGCCTGTGACCACTACGGGCGAAACCGACTTGCCGCCATGCGCCCGATCGCCCAAGGTGGCGGCCGGACAAGAGCTCGAGACGATGAAGCACGCGACAGAACAGACGCCGGCCAGAGACGCCGGCCGCGCCACGGTGAAGGACCACGAAGGCCGTCCGGTGCCCCTGTACACCGCCGAGGATTTCGCCTGCCTGCGCCGCGCCGGGCGGCTGGCGGCGGAGACCCTCGACCATGTGGCGCCGCTGGTGGTGCCGGGGGTGACGACGGGCCAGCTCGACCGGACCATCGAGGCCTTCATGCGCGACCACGGCGCGATCCCGGCGACCCTCGGCTACAAGGGCTACCCGGCGGCGAGCTGCATCTCGCCCAACCATGTGGTCAATCACGGCATTCCCAGCGACGACAAACGCCTGGCCAAGGGCGACATCGTCAACATCGACGTGACGGTGATCCTCGACGGCTGGTTCGGCGACACCAGCCGCATGTTCTACGTGGGCGACGGGGTCGGCGTGAAGGCGCGGCGCCTGGTGGAGACGACCTACGAGGCGATGATGATCGGCATCGCCCAGGCGCGGCCGGGCAACACGCTGGGCGACGTCGGCCACGCCATCCAGACGCTGGCCGAGGCCAACCGGCTGTCGGTGGTCCGGGAATTCGGCGGGCACGGCATCGGCCGCGTCTTCCACGACGCCCCCCATGTCGACCACTTCGGCGCGGCGGGGAAGGGCATGCCGTTGGTGCCGGGGATGGTCTTCACCATCGAACCGATGCTGAACGCCGGCCGGCGCGACGTGAAGGTGCTGTCCGACGGGTGGACCACGGTGACCCGCGACCGCTCCCTGTCGGCCCAGTTCGAGCACCAGGTCGGCATCACCGAGGACGGGTGCGAGATCTTCACCCTGTCGCCGGCCGGGCACACCCGGCCGCCCTACGGGTGACGGGCGGCGTGGCGGACGCGCTCCGGCCCTGGACGATCCTGTCGTCCCGCGAGGTCTACGCCCACGAGCCCTGGCTGCGGATTCGCGAGGAGGAGCTGGCGCTGCCCGACGGCCGCCGGGTCGCCTTCCACCAGGTCGACATGCGGGCCTTCGTCATCATCGTGCCGCGGCTCGACGACGGACGATTCGTGCTGCTGCGCCAGTACAAGCACGGCCCGCGCCGGGTCAACCTGGGATTCCCGGCGGGAACGGTGGAGGGCGACGAGCCCCCCCTGGACTGTGCGCGGCGCGAGCTGATGGAGGAAACCGGCTGCACGGCCGCGCGCTGGACCGACCTTGGCGGCCACGTCGCGCTGGGCAACCAGAGGGGGCCGCATGGCCATCTGTTCCTCGCCGACGGCTGCCGGGCGGTCGCCGAGCCGGACTCCGGCGACCTCGAGGAGATGCGCGTCGAAGTGATGAGTCGCGCCGACCTTCTGGCATGCGTCGCGCGCGGCGACTTCGCCATCACGTCCCAGGTGGCCGCGCTTGGTGCCGCGCTCAATCCAGAGTTGTCGGCGGCGCTGGCCATGGGCGCGACGCGGCGCGGGATCGGCGCGCCGCCGTCCCCGGACGCGACCTGAAGGCCACACCTTACCGCAACCTTGCCACACCGCGCGCCGGGCGCCTTGCCGCGCGCGCGACGGCACTCCCCATCCGTGGTAGCCTCTGCGCCACACATTGCTGCTTGCAGTGACATTCGGACTTTTAGTCCGGCGGGAGGCTTGATGAATCGCATCGTGTTCGTGGTGGCGTTGGCCACGGCTTTGGGCGCTGGCGGGGCGCAGGCGGCGGAGGCAACAGTCGGGGGCTTCCCGGGGTACGAAATCAAGATCGGTGGCCACGCCCAGGATTTCGATCACGACTACAAGGACAGCAACACCCTCGACATCTCGGTCGAGCTGCTGTCCGCACCGATCGTCCTCGCCGATTTCGACAGCAAGCTGCTTCAGGTGCTCGCCAGCCCGCGGGCGATGCTCGGCGGCTCCGTCAACACCGACGGGGGCACGAACCGCGCCTACGCCGGTTTCACCTGGACCTACCCGTTCGAGAGCGGATTCTACATCGCGCCGGCTCTGGGAATCGCGGTGCACGACGGCAATCTGGACCGCACGCGGCGGGCCTGCACGGCCGCCGAGTTGGCCTCGGGATGCAACAGCCGCGACCCGGTCGGCGAGTTCTACACGAACCTCGACGAGGAGGCGATGGGGACCCGCTGGCTGTTCCACGAATCCCTGGAGATCGGCTACGTCTTCGCGAACCAGATCACCGTCGGCGCCTACATCCAGCACATGTCCAACGCCAACATCGGCAACGAGGGCAATGGCGGGATGAGCTTCGTGGGCGCCCGCGTCGGCTACCTCTTCGGCAACTGACGGCGTGAGCGCGACGGGGGCGTGCCGGACCGCATGGTGCGGCCGCCGCCCCCGGTCGGCCCGATCACGCCGGCAGGGTGACGGCGCCGCTGGCGTCGAGCGGGAAGAAGGGGTTCCAGGCGACCTCCCAGAGATGGCCGTCGGGATCGGCGAAATAGCCGGCGTGCCCACCCCAGAAGACGTCTTGGGCCGGCTTCACCAGGCGGGCTCCGGCGGCGACCGCCTCGTCGAGCACGGTGGCGACCGCGTCGCGGCTGCGCACGTTGTGGGCCAGGGT
Source organism: Azospirillum sp. NS33 (assembly GCF_059703765.1). Taxonomy (NCBI): domain Bacteria; kingdom Pseudomonadati; phylum Pseudomonadota; class Alphaproteobacteria; order Rhodospirillales; family Azospirillaceae; genus Azospirillum; species Azospirillum sp. NS33. Next base: position 214,411 of record NZ_BAAKJB010000002.1, read on the forward strand.
CACGGCACGGAATCCCTCGCCCGCCTCGGCCACGCCGGCGTCGGCGGCCAGGGAGGCGCGGCCGAACAGACCCAGCACCACGCCGCCGGCCTGGAAGAAGGCCACATCCTCGTTGCCGGCCGAGGATTCGACCCATCCCAGCGATCGGTAGAACCCGCGGGACCGCTCCAGATCCGACACGCCGAGGGTCACGAGGCTGAGGCGAGGGTCCATACCGGCGGCTCCGTCAGAGGGCGCGGACCTGCATCTGGATCGGTCCCTCGGCCTTGCCGTGGACGAACTGGTCGACGTAGGCGTTGCCCGAGGAGTCGATGTCGCGGGCGGCGCCGGTCCAGATGATGCGGCCCTGGTGGATCATGGCGATGCGGTCGGCGATCTTGCGGGCCGAGGCCATGTCGTGGGTGATGGTCACGGCGGTGGCGCCGAGATCCTTCACGCACTGCACGATCAGCCCGTTGATGACGTCGGCCATGATCGGGTCGAGCCCGGTGGTGGGCTCGTCGAAGAAGATGATCTCCGGCTCGTCGGCGATGGCGCGGGCCAGACCGACGCGCTTCTGCATGCCGCCCGACAGCTCGGCCGGCGACAGGTCGGCCACCTCGGGCGCGAGCCCGACGGCGCCCAGCTTGGCCACGGCGATGTCGCGGGCCTTGGCGCGCGCCATGTTCTCGCCCTGAATCAGCCCGAAGGCGACGTTCTCCCACACCGGGAGGCTGTCGAACAGCGCCGCGCCCTGAAACAGCATGCCGAACTTGTGCAGCAGCCTCTCGCGGTCGCGGGTGCGCAGGCGGGTCGTTTCCTGCCCGTCGACGCGGATCGATCCGGAATCGGCGTGCAGCAGGCCGAGGATGCACTTGAGCATCACCGACTTGCCGGTTCCCGACCCGCCGATGATGACCAGCGACTCGCCGCGCACCACCTCCAGGTCGATGCCGTTCAGCACGGTCTTCGGCCCGAAGCTCTTGTGCACGCCGGCCAGCGCTATCTTGGGAGGTTCGGTCATTTGTCCGAAAAGAAGATGCCGGTGATGAGATAGTTGGACACCAGGATGAGGATCGACGCGGCGACCACGGCGTTGGTCGTCGCCTGCCCGACACCCTGGGCGCCGCCCCTGGAGCGGTAGCCGAAGTAGCAGCCCATCAGGGCGATCATGAAGCCGAACACCGAGGCCTTGACCAGCCCGGAGATGACGTCCACCGGCTCCAGAAACTCCCAGGTGCGGGAGATGTAGGAGGCCGGGTTGAAGCCCAGGCGGTAGACGCTCACCAGGAAACCGCCGAACACGCCGATGATGTCGGCCACCAGGACCAGCAGCGGCAGCATGGTCAGGCCGGCGATCAGGCGCGGCACCACCAGGTACTTGAAGGGGTTGGTCGAGAGCGTCGAGAGCGCGTCGATCTGTTCGGTCACCCGCATGGTGCCGATCTCCGCCGCCATCGCCGCGCCGATCCGCCCGGCCACCATCAGCCCGGCCAGCACCGGCCCCAGTTCGCGGGTCACCGACAGCACGACGACCGTGGCGATCGCCCCCTCCGCCTGGAACCGGGCGAAGCCGGAATAGCTTTGCAGCGCCAGGACCATGCCTGTGAAGAGGGCGGTCAGGCCCACCACCGGCAAGGAATAATAGCCGATGTCGATCATCTGCCGCAGCATCTGCCGGGCATAGATCGGCGGCCGCACGCAGTGGGAGATGGCGGTCCCGGTGAACATGGCGACGTTGCCGGTCGCCGAGAGGAACACCAGGAAGGCCCGTCCGATGGCGGCTAGGAACGCCATGCCGACCCTCCCGAGGGTGGCGCGGCGTAGACCCGATGGTGGCGCGGGCCGAGCGCCGTCAGCACCTCGTACCCGATGGTCCCGGCGTCGTCCGCCACGGTGTCCACCGGGCGGTGCGGACCGATGACCTCCACCATGGTCCCGGGCGCCACGGCGCCGTCGGGCAGGGAGGACACGTCGACGGTCACCAGGTCCATCGAGACCCGCCCGACCACCGGCGCCGCCGCCCCGTCCACGTACACGTGGCCGCGCCCGCTGAGCGAGCGCAGGTATCCGTCGGCGTAACCCACTGCGATTGTTGCAATCCTGCCACTCCTGGCGACGCGGTGTGTGGCACCGTAGCCAACGGTCATAGGGCTGTCAACGTCCCGCACCTGGAGCACGCGCGCGTCGAGTCGGACGACTCCGGCCATCGGGTTGTGCGAATCCGGCGTCGGGTTGACGCCATAAAGGGCGCAGCCCGGCCGGGCGAGGGCGTAGTGGAAGGCGGAACCGCGGAAGATGCCCGAGGAGTTGGCGAGGCTGGCCGGGGCCGGGGGCAGGCGGCGCAGCGCGGCGGCGAATCGGGCCCTCTGTTCGCCGTTCATCGCGGTGTCGGTTTCGGCGCAGGCGAGGTGGCTCATCCACAGCCGGACGGAGAGGCCGGCCAGCCGTTCCGGTGCCGCGGCGAGCGCGTCGAGGTCGGCCGGAGCCAGGCCCAGCCGGTTCATCCCGGTGTCGATGTGCACGGCCGCCGGCAGCACGGTGCCACGGGCGCGGGCGAACGCCGCCCACGACGCGATCTCGCCGGGGTGGTTGAGCACCGGCACGATGCCGGCCTCCGCCACCTCCGCCTCGGTGCCGGCCGGCAGGCCGCCCAGGCACAGGATCTCCGCCCCGGGAAGCAGCGGCCGCAGGGCCAGCGCCTCGTCGAGCAGGGCGACGAAGAAGGTGGCGCAGCCGGCGGCCCGCAGGGCGGGGGCGACCCGGGCCGCGCCGAGGCCGTAGGCGTCCGCCTTGACCACGGCGGCGCAGTCCGCCGGGGCCACGCGGTCGCGCAGCCGGCGCCAGTTGGCGACGACCGCGCCGAGGTCGACGGTCAGCACCGCGCCGGCGCGTCGCAGCGGGTCATTCATTGGCGAAATCGTCGTGGCGCTGGTCGAGGTCGCCGAACTTGGTGAACTGCCCGTCGAAGAACAGCCGCACCGTGCCGATCGGGCCGTGACGCTGCTTGGCCAGGATGACCTCGGCGGTGTTGTGGACTTCGCCCAGGCGTTGCTGCCAGCGCTGGTAGCGGTCGTTGAACTTGTCGTCGCTCTCGTCCTGGCGCCGGCTCGGCTCCGCCCGCTCCAGGTAGTACTGCTCGCGAAACACGAACATGACGACGTCGGCGTCCTGCTCGATGGAGCCGGACTCGCGCAGATCGGCCAGCTGCGGGCGCTTGTCCTCGCGCAGTTCCACCGCACGGCTGAGCTGGGACAGCGCCAGCACCGGCAGGTCCAGCTCCTTGGCGATCGCCTTGAGGCCGCGGGTGATCTCGGAGATCTCCTGCACCCGGTTCTCCGCCCCCCGGCTGGACGAGCCGCGCAGGAGCTGGAGATAGTCGACCACCACGAGGCCCAGGCCCTGGGTGCGCTTGAGGCGGCGGCAGCGGGTGCGCACGGCGGCCACCGACAGCGCCGGGGTGTCGTCGACGTAGAAGGGCACCCGGGCCAGTTCCTGGCTGGCGTGGACGAATTTGGGAAAATCGGTGTCACGGATCTCGCCGCGGCGGATCTTGTCGCCGGGCACCTGGGTCTCGTCGGCGAGAATGCGGGTGGCGAGCTGTTCGGACGACATTTCGAGGGAGAAGAACCCGACCCCGGCGCCCTCCTGCCCGCCCGAACGCATGAACGCCTTGGCGGCGTTGAAGGCGATGTTGGTGGCCAGCGCGGTCTTGCCCATCGATGGCCGTCCGGCCAGGATGACCAGGTCGGAGGGGTGCAGGCCGCCCATCTTGCGGTCGATGTCGACCAGCCCGGTGGTCACGCCGGTGACATGGCTGGAGCGGCGGAAGGCCGATTCGGCCATCTCGATGGCGACCTTCACGGACTCCGAGAAGGACACGAATCCGCCCTGGATCTCGCCGGTCGAGGCGAGCTCGAAAAGCTGCTTCTCCGCGTCCGAGATCTGGTCCATGGCGTTGCTGTCGAGGTCGTGGCGGAACGCCTCGTTGACCATGTCGGTGCCGACCTCGATGAGCTGGCGGCGCAGGAAATGGTCGTGGATGGTCCGGCCGTAGTCGGCCGCGTTGACCACCGTGACCACGTTGGCCGCCAACTCGGCCAGGTAGCTCGCCCCGCCTTCGCCGGCCAGCGCCGGGTCGTTCTCGAAATAGGCCTTCAGGGTCACCGGGTTGGCGATCTGCCCCCGGTCGATCAGCTTGACGACGGCCTCGAAGATGCGTTGGTGCACCGGGTCGTAGAAATGCGGCGCCTTGAGGAAGTCGCCGACCCTCTCGTACGCCTTGTTGTTGACCAGGATGGCCCCCAGCAGGGCCTGTTCCGCCTCCTCGTTGTGCGGGGGGGAGCGGTAGTCCGGAGCGCCGGACGGCTGGGACGGGCCGGCGCCGTAGGCGGCGGCCGAAGTGCGGGCAAGGGTGTCGTCCATGGCCGGCACCATAGCAAAGGGCCGGCGGGGGCGGCTGCGCCAAGCGCACATGCCACCCCCGAAAACCTGTGCAAAAGTTTCATCCCCATGTGGACAATCACGGGGATGAAATCTCCGCCGTGGCGGCCGCCCTACGCTGCCGCGGTCTCCGCCGACGGGGTGCCGGAGCCGGCGGCGGCCGCATCGGCGTCGGCCAGGACGCGCTCGGTGTCCACCATGTAGTCGCGAGTCAGGGGAACGGCGCCCATCGACCGGGCCAGCTGGACCTGGAACACCATGTGCCCCTGGTACCGGAAGGCGATCTCCGAGCCGGCGAGATAGAACTCCCACATCCGGCAGAACCGTTCGTCGTACAGCCGGGCCGCCGCCGCCCGCTGCGCCTGGAAGCGTTCGCGCCAATGGCGCACCGTCTCGGCGTAGTGGAGGCGCAGCACCTCCATGTCGGTGGCCCACAGCCCCGCCGTCTCCACGGTGGGCAGAACCTCCGACAGGGCGGGGGAGTAGCCGCCGGGGAAGATGTACTTGCGGAACCAGCTGTTGGTGCTGCCCGGGCCGTCGCTGCGGCCGATCGAGTGGACCAGCGCCACGCCGTCGTCCCGCAGCAGGTCGCGGACCCTGGCGAAGAACGCTCCGTAGTGGGGGACGCCGACGTGCTCGAACATGCCGACCGAGACGACCCGGTCGAACGTCCCCTCCACCTCGCGGTAGTCGCGCAGCTCGAACCGGACGCGGTCGCCGAGGCCGGCCGCCGCCGCCCGCTCGCGGGACACGGCGAGCTGTTCCCTGGACAGGGTGATGCCGGTGACGTGGGCGCCGGTGCGGCTCGCCAGGTAGAGCGCCATGCCCCCCCACCCGCACCCGATGTCGAGCACGCGATGGCCGGGCTTGAGCAGGAGCTTGGCGGCGATGTGCCGCTTCTTCGCCTCCTGCGCCTCGTCCAGGCTCATGCCGGGCCGGGCGAAATAGGCGCAGGAGTACTGCATGTCGGCGTCGAGGAACAGCTCGTAGAGCCGGCGCGACAGGTCGTAATGGTGGGCGACGTTGCGGCGCGACCGGCCCAGGTGGTTGTTCTGTTCGAAGAAGCGGATGGTCGGCACCAGCCATTCGTGAACCCGCCCGACGACGCCGTGGACCTCGGTGCCGCGGCTGAGGATCGCCAGCGCGTCGTAGATCGTGCCGCCCTCGATGGTCAGGCGGCCGTCCATGTAGGCTTCGCCGAAGCTCAGGCGCGGCGTGAGGATCAGGTCGCGGTGCAGCGCCTTGTCGTGCAACCGGATGGTGACGTCGGGGGTGGCCCGTCCGAAGGCGTGGCGTACCCCGTGGGCATCGACAAGACCGAGCGCGTCGGCCGTGATGGCTTGTTCCAGGAGACGTGCGAGCAGCATTCTTCCCCCTCTGGTCCCATCAATCGTTCGTCCACCCCTTGTTATGACGTGGGGGGCGAAAGCCGGGATGCACAGGGGCAGAGGTCACGCACAAAACGGAAAGCCGCCCATGCGCGCAGGGCATGGGCGGTTTCCGGACGAGCGGGTGACGGTGGGGCCGGGGAGGATCAGTCCTCCGCAGCCTCCTCGTCGGTGGCGGCGGCGGCCGCGGCGGCGGCGGCCTCCTGCTCCTCCTCCTCCTCCATCAGGTCGGCGGCGGTGACCATGCCGCCGCGCTGGGCCTGAAGCTCGGCTTCCTCCAGCGAGCGGGCGACGTTCACCGTCACGTTGACGCTGACCTCGGGGTGCAGGACGATCCGCACCTGGAACAGGCCGAGCGTCTTGATCGGCTGGTCGATGGAGACCTGCCGCTTTTCGACCTTGTAGCCGGCCCCGTCCAGGGCGTCGGCGATGTCGCGGCTCGACACCGAGCCGTAGAGCACGCCGGTCTCGCCCGCCTGACGGGTGATGACGACGGCGACGCCGTTCATCTTCGTCGAGACGAACTCCGCGTCCTTGCGCCGCTCGAGGTTGACGGCCTCAAGGTTGGCCCGCTGCTTCTGGAAGAACTCCAGATTTGACTTGGTGGCGCGCAGCGCCTTCTTCTGGGGCAGGAGGAAGTTGCGGGCAAAGCCCGCACGAACCTTCACAACCTGACCCATTTGGCCGAGCTTCTCGACCCGCTCCAAAAGAATGACTTCCATCACTCGTCCTCCTGATCGGAGCCCGCCGCCCTGATCCGGCGGCGAAGCCCCATCCACTGCTCGATCACGCCCAGGCCGACCATCACGATCATCGGCCACCCGAAGAGAAACAGAAACAGATAGAACCCGACCATGAACGCCGTCCGCGACCGCACCCGGGTCGCGAAGACATGCACCACCGACAGCCCGGCGAAGGCGAAGGGCAGGGCCAGCACCAGCGCCACGTTGAGCGCCACGAACCCGGCCACGCCCGGCAGCACCATCGCCCCGAGGATCACCGCCGCGAACAGGGGCGGCGCCCAGGACGGCAGGTCGAGGTCCGCCAGACGCATCGGCGGCCGCCGGTTGCGGCCGAACCGCATCAGCAGGCCTTGCGCCAGCGCGCCGTTGACGATCGTCATCAGCAGCCAGGAGACCGCCACGACGCCCGGCATCGCCGATGCGAAGGCGAAGTCCTCGACCACCGGTGCCGGCTCGCCGTCCGGTGCGAACTGCTCGGCCATGCCGCGCAGCACCTCCCGGACCATCGCCTCCAGCCCGCCGGGTTCCCCCGACGCCAGCAGCACCGCGACCAGAACCGCCGCGATGCCGAGGCCGGCAAGGCCCATCACCAGGTGGCCGGGCGGGTACCACTCCAGGCCGCCGCCGCCGCCGTCACCCGCGGGTGACGGTCGCGCCAGCAGGGCCTGGCGGACCACGAACAGCGCCGGCACGACGCCGGTCGCCGCGTAGCCCAGCATGGCCACCAGGTCACCCGTGGCGACCAGCACCAGGGCGGCCGCCGCGCCTCCGGCGATCGCCGCCGCCGCCGTGCCGAGCCAGAGGCCCACCACGAACAGCGGCAGAGGCGCCAGATACACCAGGATCAGCGCACCGAACCCGCCGGTCAGCACCGACACGTAGAGCAGCGCGCTGGCCAAACCGCCGGCCATCGCGACGGCCAACGCCGCTTGCAGGGGCCCTGTCGGCATGGTGTCAGCCCGTTCCTCAGAGTCGCGTTCGACCCGTTCCTTATCCCGTCCTTACTTCACGATGTAAGGCAGGAGGGCCAGGAACCGGGCGCGCTTGATGGCGCGGGCCAGTTCGCGCTGCTTCTTCGCCGACACCGCGGTGATCCGGCTCGGAACGATCTTGCCGCGCTCCGAGATGAAGCGGGACAGGAGCTTGACGTCCTTGTAGTCGATCGCCGGCGCGTTGGCGCCCGAGAACGGGCAGGTCTTGCGGCGGCGGAAGAACGGACGGCGCGGGCCGCCGCCGGAACGCGGGGCTCCCGAGGTCTGCTTGTCGCTCATCAGGCGGACTCCCCTTCGGCGGTGGTGGTCTGCGGCGGCGCGTCGCGGCGCGGCGGACGCGGGCCACGGTCGTCGAAGCGGCGCGGGCCACGGTCGCCGCGGTCACCGCGGTCGCTGCGCTCGCCGCGGCTCTGCATCATCACCGACGGGTTGGGGTCGAGGGCGTCGACGCGCAGCGACATGTAGCGCAGCACATCCTCGCTCAGGCTCATGTTCCGCTCCATCTCGAGCACGGCCGCGGACGGCGCGTCGATGTGGAGCATCGTGTAGTGGCCCTTGCGGTTCTTCTTGATCTTGTAGGTGAGGGTCTTCAGACCCCAGTACTCGGACTTGGTCACCTGGCCGCCGTTGTCGCGGACGATCTGGGCGTAGGTCTCACCGAGCTGCTCGGCCTGGGCGGCCGAGATGTCCTGGCGTGCGATCAGCACGCACTCGTAAAAAGCCATATGACTCCCCATGGCTGTTCATGGACCGGCGTCGTTCCGATCCCCATGGGGGCGCACGGCCGACCGCCCGGTCCTAGCCGACGGCACGGATGCACGCCGGCAAGGAGTTGCGAAGCGGCGCACTATACACAGAACGTCCCGGGCGGCAAGAGGCAAGTGGTGCGAAAATCACGCGGTCACGCGCGACCAAACGGCCCCTCGTCCATTGTGGGAAGCAACGGGGTGGTGGAATGCGCCGCGCGCCCCGCTTGACTTGCACGGTTTCGCCAGTATGACTGTCGGCCAATTCGCCATCAAGGGGCGCGGCGGCGGCGCCATGACGCCACGCCATCGGAGGTTTCAGAGCGACTATGACACGGGCGTTCGTCTTTCCCGGGCAGGGCAGCCAGGCCGTCGGCATGGGCCGCGAACTGGCACAATCCTTCGAGGCCGCGCGGCTGACCTTCGAGGAGGTCGACGACGCGCTCTCCCAGGGGCTGTCGCGCCTCATGTTCGAGGGGCCGGACGACGAGCTCACCTTGACCGAGAACGCGCAGCCCGCCCTGATGGCGGTCAGCGTCGCCGTGCTGCGGGTGCTGCGCGCCGAGGGCGGGCTCGACCTGCGCCGCCACGCCGTGTTCGTCGCCGGCCACTCGCTGGGCGAGTATTCGGCGCTGTGCGCCGCCGGCACCCTGACCCTGGGCGATGCGGCCCGGCTGCTGAAGCGGCGCGGCCAGGCGATGCAGAAGGCGGTGCCGGTCGGGCAGGGCGGTATGGCCGCCCTTCTCGGCGCCGACGTCGGGCAGGCGCAGGCCGTCGCGGAGGCCGCCGCGCAGGGCGAGGTGTGCACCGTGGCCAACGACAACGCGGCCGGGCAGGTGGTCCTTTCCGGCCACGCCGCGGCGATCGACCGGGCCGTCGCCATCGCCGCGGAGCGCGGCCTCAAGCGCTCGGTCAAGCTGCCGGTGAGCGCCCCGTTCCACTGCCCGCTGATGCAGCCGGCGGCGGACGCCATGGCCGAGGCGCTGGAGGCGGTGACCTTGCTGGCGCCCGAGGTGCCGGTGGTCGCCAACGTGACGGCCGCCGCCGTCAGCGATCCCGTCGAGATCCGCCGCTTGCTGGTCGAGCAGGTGACCGGGATGGTGCGCTGGCGCGAGAGCGTGCTCTATATGAAGGAGCAAGGTGTGGGGTCGCTGGTCGAGCTGGGCGCCGGGAAGGTGCTCGCCGGGCTGGCCAAGCGCATCGACAAGGAGGTGTCGGCCACCTCGGTGGGCACGCCGTCCGACGTAGAGTCGTTCCTCAAGAGCCTGTGAGACCCAACATGTTCGATCTGACGGGAAAATGCGCGCTGGTGACCGGCGCGTCGGGCGGCATCGGCGCCGCCATCGCCAAGGCCCTGCACGCCCGGGGCGCGACCGTGGCCCTGTCGGGCACCCGGGTGGCGGCGCTGGAATCCCTGGCCGCCGGGATCGGCGGGGAACGCGTGGTGCTGGCACCGGGCAACCTGTCGGACGCCGCCGCGACCGAGCAGCTGGCCAAGGACGCCGAGGCGGCGCTGGGCGGGCGCATCGACATCCTGGTGAACAACGCGGGTCTGACCCGCGACCAGCTTGTCCTGCGCATGAAGGACGAGGATTGGCAGCAGGTTCTCGACGTCAACCTGACCGCCGCCTTCCGCCTGTCGCGCGCGGTGCTGCGCGGCATGATGAAGCGGCGCTGGGGGCGAATCGTCGGCATCACCTCGATCGTCGGCGTGACCGGAAACCCCGGGCAGGCCAACTACGCCGCGTCGAAGGCGGGCATGATCGGCATGTCCAAGGCGCTCGCCGCAGAGGTGGCATCGCGCAACGTCACGGTGAACTGCGTGGCCCCCGGTTTCATCACCACGGCGATGACCGACGCCCTGACCGGCGACCAGAAGGACAAGTTGTTGAGCGCCATCCCCGCCGGCCGCATGGGCGAGCCGTCGGAGATCGCGGCGGGGGTTGTTTACCTCGCCAGCGAGGAGGCCGCCTATGTCACCGGCCAGACGCTGCATGTGAATGGCGGCATGGCGATGATCTGAGGCGGACGGAAAGCGACGAAAGTCGTTGAATCGGGACCCCGGGGGCGCTGGTCAAGCCTGGGGAAATGTGTTATCGGACGGGGCTTTTCGCGGCGGTACGACGCGCTCCATCGCGTGCGCCGGGTCCGCCGGATTCGCCCAAGCGGTCAAGCATTTGGCCAGAACGGTCAAAGGATTTGGAAGGTCGACGAACATGAGTGATATCGCCGCGCGCGTTAAGAAGATCGTTGTGGACCACCTGGGTGTGGAAGAGGACAAGGTGAAGGAGGAGTCCTCGTTCATCGACGATCTCGGTGCCGACAGTCTCGACACCGTCGAGCTGGTTATGGCCTTCGAAGAAGAGTTCGGCTGCGAGATCCCGGACGACGCCGCCGAGAAGATCCTGACGGTGAAGGACGCCATCGACTTCATCAAGTCGAACTCCGCAGCCTGACGGCTGGGGGGTGGAACCGGGGGCCAGGCACGCCGACAGGAAGCCTGGCCGTCGTGGGCATGTTAGGAAGAGGTCAAGGAATCCCATGAGACGTGTCGTCGTCACCGGCCTGGGCATGGTCACGCCGCTGGGCGTGGGCCACAACCACAACTGGCAGCGGCTGATCGATGCCGAGTCGGGCATCCGTGCGATCACGTCGTTCGACGTCTCCGATCTCGCGTCGAAAATCGGCGGGCAGGTGCCGCGCGGCAGCGGGGACGGCGCGTTCAATCCGGACACGGTGGTCCCGCCCAAGGACCAGCGCAAGATGGACGATTTCATCCTCTTCGCCATCGCGGCGGCGGATGAGGCGGTCCGGGATTCCGGCTGGAAACCAGCGACCGAGGAGGAGCGCGAGCGGACCGGCGTCATGGTCGGTTCCGGCATCGGCGGCCTTCCCGGCATCGCGGAGGGGGCGATCACGCTCAAGGAGCGCGGTCCGCGTCGCCTGTCGCCCTTCTTCATCCCCGGCTGCCTGATCAATCTGGCGTCGGGCCACATTTCGATCCAACACGGCTTCAAGGGCCCCAACCACGCGGTGGTGACGGCCTGCTCCACCGGCGCCCATGCGATCGGCGACGCCAGCCGCCTCATCATGCTCGGCGACGCCGACGTGATGGTCGCCGGCGGCACGGAGAGCGCGGTGTGCCGCCTGGGCGTCGCCGGCTTCGCCGCCATGCGCGCGCTGTCGTCGTCCTTCAACGACACGCCGGAGAAGGCGTCGCGTCCCTACGACCGCGACCGCGACGGCTTCGTGATCGGCGAGGGCGCCGGCGTCGTGGTGCTGGAGGAGTACGAGCACGCGCGCAAGCGCGGTGCCCAGATCTACGCCGAGGTCGTCGGCTACGGGCTGTCCGGCGACGCGTACCACATTTCGGCGCCGGCCGAGGACGGCAGCGGCGGCTATCGCTCCATGCGCATGGCGTTGCAGCGGTCCGGCCTCAGCCTGGAGGATATCGACTACGTCAACGCCCACGGCACCTCCACGCCGCTCGGGGACGAGATCGAGCTGGGCGCCGTCCGTCGCCTGTTCGGGTCGGCGATCGAGGGCGTCGCGATGTCGTCCACCAAGTCGGCGATCGGTCACCTGCTTGGCGCCGCCGGCGCCGTCGAGGCGATCTATTCGATCAAGGCGATCAACCACGGCGTGGTGCCGCCGACCCTGAACCTGGACAACCCGTCGGACAGCTGCGTCGGGGTGAACCTGGTGCCCAAGCAGGCCCAGGAACGCCGCGTCCGTGCCGCCTTGTCGAACTCCTTCGGCTTCGGCGGGACCAACGCGACGCTGGTCTTCCGCGAAGTCGCCTAGGGAGGGCCGCATGGGGTGGGGCCTCCGGATCGGCGCGGGGGCACTCGCCGCCGCCGCGGCGGTCGCCGCCGGTCTCTTCTGGGCCGGCCTGCGCATCAACGCGCCGGGTCCGCTGGCGGAGCCGGCGAACGTGGTGGTGCCGCGCGGCAGCGGGCTCGAGGCCATCGCGCTGTCGCTGGGCGACGCGGGGGTCGTCGACTCGCCGCTGCTGTTCATGGTCGGTGCGAAGCTCACCGGCGCGGTCCGGGAGCTGAAGGCGGGCGAGTACGCCTTCGCCCCCGGTGTCAGCATCGACGGCGTCCTCAAGCAGCTTCGCCAGGGGCGCACGGTGGTCCGCCGCTTGACCGTGCCCGAGGGTCTGACGGTGCCGCAGATCCTGGCCCTGGTCGACGGTGAGCCGGGCCTGTCCGGCCCCGTCGGCGAACCTCCCGGCGAGGGGGGGCTGCTCCCCGAGACCTATCATTTTTCCTATGGCGACAGCCGCGCCGCGGTGGTCGAGCGGATGAAGACCGCCATGCGGACGGCGTTGTCGCAGGCCTGGGAGTCGCGCGCCGACGACCTGCCCTTCGACACCCCGGAGCAGGCGCTGGTTCTCGCCTCCATCGTCGAGAAGGAGACCAGCGTTCCGGCGGAACGGGCGCGGGTCGCCGGGGTGTTCATGAACCGTCTGCGCAGCGGCATGCGGCTGCAGTCCGATCCCACGGTGATCTACGCCCTCACCGAGGGCGGCGGCGACCTGGGGCGCCCACTGACCCGGGCGGACTGGAAGGTCGACTCGCCCTACAACACCTACGTCGCCGACGGGCTGCCGCCGGGCCCCATCGCCAGTCCGGGACGGGCCTCGATCGACGCGGTGCTGAATCCGGAACGCCACGACTACATCTACTTCGTGGCCGACGGAACCGGCGGCCATGCCTTCTCCCGCACCCTGTCCGAGCACAACCGGAACGTCGCCCGTTGGCGCGCCGTGCAACGCCGGCAGGCGGAGGACGGCGCTGCGGAGTGAGTGGTCTTGCGCGCCGTCCTGGGTTTCGGCACCATTCGGCGGACCGGATCCCGGCGGATCGGAAGACAAGGGGGGTGAGGGGGATGGACCCGTACCGAGAGGATCGCATCCGCGAGCGCGCCTACACCATCTGGATCGAGGAAGGGTGCCCCGACGGGCGTGATGGCGAGCACTGGTACCGCGCGGAGCAGGAGCTTGCGCCGCCCACCATCACCCTCGCCGACGCGCCGCCGTCCGGCACGGCGCGGGCGGCAAAGACGACCTCGGCCGCAAAGACGCCGGCTGGTGCCAAGACACGGAAGCCGGCGGCGGCCAAGACACCGGCGGCCAGCGCGTCGGACGAGGCGACCGCCGCGGCCCCGGCGCCACGCAAGCCGCGGGCCCGAAGAAAGGTTGAGCCGGCAGCGCCCTGACCGGCCTGCCGGTGCGGGGGCGCATTCCCCTGGCCCGCCCCAGGCCCCCGCGCCCCATGCCCGGCGTGGGGCGGGCGGGTCCGGGTGCCGGCGGCCCGGTGCCGGTACTGCCACCGGCTGCCCCGGCGGCGGCGGCAGTGCCGCCGGTTCGCTCACGCGGCGTTCGACACCACGGTCACGCCCCCCGCGGAGCCATAGGACTTGCGGGCCGCCCGCATGTTTTCCAGCGTCTCGCGCAGGCTCTCCTCGGCGAAGCCCGGCTGGAGTTGGTTCATCTCCTTCTGCGTCAGCTCGATGAAGGCGTCGAGCAGGCGGGCGTGGATACGGCAGGCCTTGCGGATCTCTTCGGACATGGACGGACCGGGCATCGTTCTCGTGCTCCTTTAGCGCGGGTTCTTGCCGCTGCGCGGGGTCAACGTGCCTGGGTAAAAAGCGCCCGGCACGGTTAACAAACCCTTTCACGGCCCCGATGCCACGAAGTAATCTTTGGTGTTAATCCCTCGGATCTCAGGTAACCACCCAAGCTGTTGATCCGAACTGTAATCGAAAACGGGCACGCCTTAAGACAAGAATGGGAAAGTTTGTGTGACCCTGCGCCGTCGTCTGCGCGGTCCGGCGGTTACGGCGATGCGGCGAGAAGGGGCGGCAGGTCGGCGAGGCTGCGCAGCTCGACCCGCGGTGCGGCGGGCAGTCGCTCGCGCGGGGCGCCGGTGCGGTTGAGCCAGGCCACGGTGAATCCGAAGGCCGCGGCGCCCGCCGCGTCCCAGCCGTTGGCGGAGACGAAGAGGATGTCCGACGGGGCGAGCGCCAGCGTGTCGCAGGCGAGTTGGTACACCGCCGGGTCGGGCTTGTAGACGCGCAGTCCATCCACCGACAGGAGGTGGTCGAGCAGGGGGGACAGGCCGGCCCCGGCGGCCGCGGCGCCGAGCATGGCGGGCGACCCGTTCGAGAGGATGGCGGTGCGCCGCCCGCCGGCGCGCGCCGCAACCAGCGCCGGCACCGCGTCGGCGTAGGCGTCGAGATGGAAGTAGAGCTCCATCAGGCGCGCCCGCAGGCCAGGGTCGGCCACGCCGTGGGCGTCCATCGCGAAATCCAGCGCGTCGCCCGTGACCTGCCAGAAATCGGCGTAGTCCCTCATGAGGCTGCGCAGCCAGGTGTATTCGAGTTGCTTGGTCCGCCATGTCGCGGCCAAGGGAGCGGCGGCGTCGCCCAGCGCGGCCTGGCAGCTGCGCGCTGCGGCGGCGACGTCGAGCAGGGTGCCGTAGGCGTCGAAGACGACGGCGCGGGCGGCGGCGAGGGGCGCGGTCATCGGCGCAGCTCCCGGCCGAGGTCGAGGTCGGCGCCGGCGTCGCCGAGGCGGCCGCGGTAGACGATCAGCGCCTCGAGCACGCGCTGGACGTAGTTGCGCGTTTCGGAGAACGGGATCAGCTCCATCCAATCGATCACGTCGATGCCCTCGGCGCGCGGGTCGCCGTATTGGTTGAGCCAGGATGCCACCCGCGCTGGCCCGGCGTTGTAGGAGGCGATGGCCAGCACGTGCGACCCGTTGAAGCGGTCGAGCAGGTCGGCGATGTAGGCCGAACCGAGGCGGACGTTGTGGTGCGGATCGCTGGTGAGCTGACCGAGGTTGTGGCTGACGCCGAGGCGGCGGGCCACCAGCTTCGCCGTTCCCGGCATCAGCTGCATCAGGCCGCGGGCGCCGGCGGAGGACACGACGACCGGGTTGAAGGTGCTTTCCTGGCGGATGATCGCCTGGACCAGCGCCGGCTCGGGGTCGGTGCTGCGGGTGTCAACCACCGGATACCCGCTCTCCAACAGGAATATGTGCTGCTGCGCCGCGTCCTTGGCGGCGGCCACCGCGAGTTCCGGGCGACCGAGGGCGCGCGCCAGCCGGGCCGCCAGGGCGTACTCTTCCGGACTCCCGGAGTCGAGGGCGAGACGGCGCAGGAACGCCGTGACCCGTTCGTCGCGCGCCCCCTCGACCTGGGCCATCATCCGCGCCGCGCGCGCCAGCTCCCGCCGGTCGTAGGTGTCGACCGCGGCTTGTGTCAGCCTGGGCTCGGCGGGGAGCGCCGGGGGCGTGCCGAGATGGCTCGACGCCATCTGGCCGTAGAAGGTGGTGGAGAAGGCGGCGGCGGTTCCGTACCAGGTGCGGGCCGCCGCCCGGTCGCCGCGCGCCTCGGCGGCGCGGCCGGTCCAATAGGCCCCGCGCGCCTTGCTGATGGGCGAGCCGACGGACCTGTAGAGCTTGTGGAAATGGGCGAACGCGTCGTCCGGCCGGCCAAGGAAGCGCAGCGCCAGCCAGCCGGCCAGGAACTCCGCGTCGGCCTGGGGCACACCGTCGTCCTGCTTGTGTCCGGCGACGATCCGGTAGGCGAGGCGGTGATTCCCCTGGTCGATGGCCCGGCGCGCCAGGATGTGGCGCTCGGTCCACCAGAGGGCCGGCCGGCCGAGGTCGACGGGCTGGCGCAGCAGCATCTCCACCGCCCCGTCGTCGTCGCCGCGGCGGCGGCGGAAGCGCAGCCGTTCGTACACCAGGCCGGGGTCCGCGCGCAGCGCGGCGGGGACGCGGGCCACCGCCGCGTCGACGCCGCCGCGCCCCGTGGCGACCGCGATGCGGGCCTCCGCCAGCAGGCGATGGCCCTGATCGACCAGCGGGAACAGGCGCCGCGCCGCGTCGTCGCGGTGGTCCCACAGCAGCGCGTCGAGGCGCTCGAGGTGATCGGCGCGCTGCAGCCTGGCGCCAAAGCGGTCGAGCACCCGGCGCTCGTCGGCGGCGGCCGCGAAGCCGCCGCGCCGCCAGCGCTCGCGCACCAGCGCCACCGCCTGGTCGCTGCGGCCGGCGTCGACAAGGGCCGCGGCGTGGCGCAGGGCGCCGTCGCCGGTGAGCGGCGGGTTGGCCTCGAACCAACGCAGCACGTCCGCCGTGGCGAGCGCCGCCGGCATCGCCGCCTCCGCGGCGCGACGCAGGCCGGCCTGGTTCGGCCAGCCGGGGTTGGCGGCGGCGAACGCGGCGATCTCGGCGAAGCCGGCCTCGCCCGGGGTGGCCAGGCGCATCCATTGCAGGACCTTGGCCGGCAGGCGGTCGCGGGCGGCGGCGGCGATCCGCCCGGCCTCGTCGAAGCGCTCGCGGTCGGCGGCGGCGAAGGCCTGCTGGTAGAGGGCGGCGTCCTGGGCGCTCAGGGGCGCCGCGGCGGCCGTGAACGGCGCCGCCAGCGCGACGGCGAGGCAGGCGAGTCCTGCGGTCACTGCGGTCCTGGCGCACTTGCCCAGGCTCCGGCGTGCGGCTAAGGTGCGCGACGTTTTTTTTGCAGTCGGACGGAGGTGGTCGGCATGTTCCAGGGTTCCATCGTCGCTCTCTTGACGCCGTTCAAGGCCGGCAAAGTCGACGAGGCCGCCTTCCAGTCCTTCGTCGACTGGCAGGTGCGCGAAGGGACGCACGGCCTCGTTCCCTGCGGCACCACGGGTGAGTCGCCCACGCTCACCCACGACGAGCATCGCCGTGTGGTGGAGCTGTGCGTCGAGGCTGCGGCCGGGCGGGTTCCGGTGATCGCCGGCACCGGCTCCAACGCCACCGAGGAGGCGATCGCGCTCACCCGGCACGCCAAGCAGGCCGGGGCGGCCGCCGCGCTTGTCGTGACGCCGTATTACAACAAGCCGACGCAAGAGGGTCTGTTCCAGCATTTCAAAGCGATCCATGACGCCGCGGATTTGCCGATCATCATTTATAACATTCCGGGGCGCAGTGTCGTCGATATGTCGGTGGCGACCATGGCCCGGCTGGCCAAATTGCCCAACATCGTCGGCGTCAAGGACGCCACCGCGGACCTGGCGCGGCCGCTGCGCACCCGTGTCGAGATCGGGCCGGAGTTCTGCCAGCTCTCCGGCGAGGACGCGACGGCCATCGCCTTCAACGCCCAGGGCGGCGTCGGCTGCATCTCGGTGACCGCCAACGCGGCGCCCGGGCTGTGCGCGGCCATGCAGAACGCCTGGCGCGACGGCGACCTCGCGACCTGCTTCGCGCTGCGCGACCGGTTGATGCCGCTGCACCACGCGCTGTTCGTCGAGACCTCGCCGGGTCCGGTGAAGTTCGCGGCCAGCCTGCTCGGCCACGGCACGGAGGAGGTGCGGCTGCCGCTGGTGCCGATCTCCGACGCCACCCGCGCGGTGGTGCGCGACGCCATGGCCGCCACCGGGCTGTTGTCCTGAGCGGCGGTTCCGAAGGAGAGGAGTTGAGTCTTGGCAGCGCGCGAGCCTGAGCCGAGGCGGATCGCGGCGCAGAACCGCCGGGCCCGTTTCGACTACTTCATCAATGACACGCTCGAGGCCGGCATCATGCTGACCGGCACCGAGGTCAAATCGCTGCGCACCGGCAAGGCCTCCATCAACGAGGCCTACGCCGGGGTGGACCGTGGCGGGCAGCTCTTCCTCTACAACGCCCACGTTCCGGAGTACGGACTGGCCGGGCGCTGGCTGCAGCACGAGGTGCGGCGGCCGCGCAAGCTGCTGGTGCACCGGCGCGAGCTCGACAAGCTCATGGGCGCCATCAAGCAGAAGGGCGTCACCCTGGTTCCCATGTCGCTGTACTTCAACGACCGCGGCATCGCCAAGCTGGAGCTCGGCCTCGCCACCGGCAAGAAGAAGGTCGACAAGCGCGAGACGGAGAAGGAGCGCACCTGGCAGCGCGACAAGGCCCGCCTGATGCGGGACAAGGGGTGAGCCAGGCCTTGGCGACGGGGCGTCTGGCCCAGCGCGGCGGCGGCCGCGAGGCGGAGATCGCGGCGGTTGCCGCCGCCGTCCTGGCCGCCGACGTGCCCGCCGCGGTGCCGCCGCCGGGCCGCGTCCTGGTCGCCGGCGACCACGACGGCGCCGTGGAGGGCGCGCTGGCCGGCGCCGGGACGGCGGTGGTGCCCTGGCACCGCATGGCCTATGGCGGCCGCGAGGCCGCGCCCTGGCCGCCCGACGGCCAGGTCGACGGCGCCGTGCTGCGCCTGCCCCGGGGGTGGGGTGCCTTCGCGATGACCCTGCATGCCCTGGCCGCCCGGCTGGCCCCCGGTGCGCCGGTGTGGCTCTATGGCGGCAACGACGAAGGGATCGCCTCGGTGGCCGGCCGGCTGGACGGGCTGGTCGAGGCGCCGGAGACGCTGGCCGTCAAGCGCCGCGCCCGCGTCCTGCGCGGCCGGCGGACGGCCGGGGTGGCGGCGCGCGGCACCCTGGAGGGCTGGCGGGAGACGGTGAGCGTCGTTCCTCCCGGTGCCGCGACGGCGATCGACCTGGTGTCGTACCCCGGCCTGTTCGCCCATGGCCGCCTGGATCCCGGCACGGCGTGCCTGCTGGAAACGCTGCCGGCGCTGGCGGGCACGCCGCGCATCCTCGATTTCGGCTGCGGTGGCGGTGCCATCGCGCGCGTCGTGCGGGAGCGGTGTCCGGGCGCCGATCTCACCCTGCTGGACGTCGATGCGGTCGCCCTGCACGCCGCCGCCCAGAACGTCCCCGGCGCGGCCCTGGTCTCCAGCGACGGCTGGGCCGGCTTGGCCACCGGCCGGCATTTCGACCTGATCCTGTCCAACCCGCCCCTGCATCGTGGCAAGGAGGAGGATTTCGGCACCCTCGACGCACTGGTTCGGGGGGCGGCGTCCCGTCTCCGGCCGCGCGGGGCGCTGATCGCCGTCATGCAGCGCACGGCCGGGGCCGGGGCACTGTTCCAGGGCGCGTTCCGCGCGGCGGAACTGCTGGCGACGACACCCCAGTACCAGGTGTGGCGGGGGGCTGTCTGAAGGAGGGACCGATGAAGCTCAACCTCGGGTGTGGCGGCAACAAGCGCGACGGCTACGTCAACGTCGACAAGCATGCCGACTTCGCGCCGGACGTGGTGTGGGACCTGGAGGTGTTTCCCTGGCCCTTCGAGACCGGCAGCGCCGACGCGATCGCGCTGGTCCACGTGCTGGAGCATCTCGGCGCGGCCCCCGACGTCTTCATCGGGGTGATGAAGGAGCTCCACCGCGTCGGCCGGGCGGGCGCCCAGGTCGAGATCATCGTCCCTCACCCGCGCAGCGACTCCTTCATCAGCGACCCCACCCATGTGCGCCCGGTGACGCTGGAAACCCTGTTCCTGTTCAACAAGGCCTGGAACCGTCAGGTGCTGGCGGAGGGCAAGGCCAACACGCCGCTCGGCCTCTACCACGACGTGGACTTCACGGTGGCCAAGGTCGACCACCGCCTGTCCGTGCGCTGGGCGCAGAAGATGACCGCGGGCGAGGTCGGCCAGGACGAGATCCGCTACGCCATGGACACCTACAACAACGTCATCGAGGAGACGCTGTACGTCCTCGAGATCGTGAAGTAGGCCGGGCTGCGGGCGTTCCGCACCCGCGAAGATCGGGCTACCGGTCGGTGGGCGCACTCCGCTATAGTCGAATATCCATACTTTGAATGAGGATACTCGATGGCGGAGGTGATCTTCTACGGCGTGGCCGACTGCCCGGCCAACGCCAGGCAGCGCCAGCAGCTCGCGGCGGCGGGCCATGCGGTGTCGGTGCGCGATCTGGCGCAGGAGCCGTGGACCCGCGAGTCCCTGCGCGCCTGGTTCGGCGAGCGGCCGGTGGCGGAGTGGTTCAACCGCCGCGCCCCGGCGGTCAAACGCGGCGCGGTCGACCCCGCGGCCCTCGACGAGGCGGCCGCGCTGGATGCCATGCTCGCCGATCCGGCGCTGATCCGCCGGCCGCTCATCGAGGTGGACGGGCGGCGCGAGGCCGGCTTCGACCCCACGCTCATCGACGCCTGGATCGGCTTGGCGCCGTCCGGGGAGAGCTGCGACGACAAGCACGCCCGGGGTGTCTGCGACCATGGCCATCACCACATGCCCACGCGCCCGGTCGGATGACCGCCCGCGCTGATCCGGCGCGGCGGGAACCCGCCGCCCGGGGCGGCGTTGCCTTGCCCATGCGGGACGGGCCAGGGTGATCGGCATGGGCGGCGAACGGGGCGCGAGGATTCTGGCCACGGCGCTGGCGCTGGCCGCCGCGCCCGTGTCGCCGCTCGCCGCGATCGACGGCGGCGACGCCGTGCGCGGCCGCGCGGTGGCCGTCGGCGCCGGTCCCGGAGGGCTGGACACGGCGTGCCTGGGATGCCACGGCCTGGACGGCGGCGGTGACGCGGCCGCCGGCTATCCGCGCCTCGACACGCTGACGCCCTTCTACCTCTACAAGCAGCTCAAGGACTATGCCTCCGGCCAACGCCACGACCCGGCCATGGTGTCGGTTGCGCGCGGCCTCGACGACCGGGCCATGCGCGACGTGTCCGTCCACTACGCCGGGCAGACGGCGGAGCCGGGCGGGGCGACGGTCGCCGCCGCGACGGTGGACGGGGCGCCACGCGCCCTCGGCCGCGCGCTGGCCCTGGACGGCGACCCCGCGCGCGGCCTGCCGGCGTGCGACTCCTGCCACGGCGCCGGCGGCACCGGCCTGCCGCCGGCCTTGCCGGCCCTCGCCGGACAGCACGCCTCCTATCTGCGGGCCACCCTGGCGGATTGGCGCCACGGCACGCGGACCAGCGATCCGCTGGGCGCCATGGCCTGGATCGCCGGCCTGCTCACCCCCGCCGAGGCGCGGGCGGTGGCCGCCTGGTACGCCAGCCGGCCACCGGCGGGGCCGTCGGTCAGTCCCGCCCCGCGCCCTTGACCGCCTCGTAGGCGAGAAGCGCGCGTTGGCGGGCGGCGGCGTGGTCGACGATCGGCCGCGGGTAGCTGTCGCCGAGGCGCACCCCGGCGGCGGCCAGCACGGCGGGCGGCGCCTGCCACGGCTTGTGAATCCACGGGGACGGCAGACCGCGCAATTCGGGAACATGCGCGCGCACATAGGCGCCGTCGGGATCGTGGCGCTCGCCCTGGAGCACCGGGTTGAATACCCGGAAGAACGGTGCGGCGTCGGCGCCGCAGCCGGCGACCCACTGCCAGCCCATGGCGTTGTTGGCATGGTCGGCGTCCACCAGGGTGTCGCGGAACCACGCCTCGCCGGCCTGCCAGGGCAGCAGCAGATCCTTGACCAGGAAGGACGCGGCGACCATCCGCACCCGGTTGTGCATCCACCCCGTGCGCCAGAGCTGGCGCATCCCGGCGTCGACGATCGGATAGCCGGTGAGGCCGCGGCGCCATGCCGCGAGCGCGTCGGCGTCGTCGCGCCAGGGCAGTGCCGCGAAGCGCGGGTCCAGCGGCACGGCCGCGAGGTCGGCCGCGTCGTGCAGCAGATGGTGCGCGAAGTCCCGCCAGCCGACCTCGCGCAGGAAGGCATCGACGCCGGGCGCCGCCTCGGGGCGGGTGTCGGCCGCCATCCGCGCCGCATGCCAGATCTGGCGCGGGCCGATGTCGCCGCTGGCGAGATGCGGCGACAGCCGCGACGTGCCCGTGCGGTCCGGGCGGTCCCGGTCGCCGCGGTAGGCCACCACCGTGCCGTCGAGGAAGACGCCCAGGGCGGCGGCGGCGGCGGCTTCGCCGGGCGTCCAGGCGGCGCGAATCCCGGCCGCCCAGTCCGGGGTCGTCGGGCGCAGGGCCCAATCGGCCAGGCGCTCGCTCTCCGGCGGGCGCGCGGGCGCGGCCAGGGACGCCGGGGCCCGCAGCGGCGGCGGCGGCGGCGCGTGGTCGAGGCAGGCCCGCCAGAACGGCGTGAACACCCGGAACGGGCCACCGCCCTTCGTGCGCACCTCCCACGGCTCGAACAGGAGCGAGGCGTTGAAGCTCTCCACCCGCACCCCCCGTTCCGTCAGGCGCTGCTTGAGCGCGCGGTCCCGGGCGACGGCGGCCGGGGCGTAACGGCGGTTCCAGAACACGGCGTCGGCACCCGTCCGCGCCACCAGCGCGTCCAGGACCGAGGCGGGCGCGCCGCGGCGCAGCAGCAGCGGGCTGCCCAGCCGGGCCAGGCCGTCCGCCAGCGCCTCCAGCCCGCCGTGCAGCCACCACCGCGCCGCCGCGCCCGGCCGCCAGGCCTCGTCCGGCTCCTCTTCAAGGATGTAGAGCGGGAGCACCGGCCCGCCCCGCGCCGCGGCGGCGGCCAGGGCCGGGTTGTCGGTCAGGCGGAGGTCGCGGCGGAACCAGACGATGGCGGGACGGGCGGTCTGTTCGGTCATGGCGGACGGCTTCCGATGGGCGGGGAGGGGGGAACGGTGGCCTGGAGCCGGCGGCACCGCCCCGGCTTCCTGCCACGGCCGGTGCCGCCGATCCAGGGGCGGACGCCGCGAAGGCCCGGGGGTGTTCGATTGCGCGCCGAAAGCAACAATGAAACCTAAGTAAAATTAATTCGTTTCGTGCAAATTGCATCGCAAAATGCCGCTTTGCACCAATCAAGCGCCGAGCCATACCACGGTGCCAAAATACAGGTCGATAAAAATCGCTTGTCAGCTCGATCATCTTTGAATAGATTGATGGCAGGCATCGTCCGGATCGACGGACGTCAGCTCGACACTACGGTTCCTGACGAACACCCCCCTCGAGTTCGGCAGGCATCGAAGGCCCGGAGGCGTCCCCCCGACCTCCGGGCCTTTTTGTCGCACGCCTCGCCGCGACTGCGGATCGTCAATGAGCCCCTCCGGCGGTGGACGCACTCTTGCGCGGCGGTCGCACCGGCGTGCCGCGGACCATCGGTCGAGGAGGAGCGCGATGCATTTCGACACCCCCACCTACATCGCCCTTGCCGGCGCCGTCAGCGTGTTCGCCGTCACCATCGGCGTCTTCGTCTTCCTGTTCACCCGTCGGGGAAAGTAGGCCGGCGTCACCGCCGGTCCGGCACCAGCCGGTGGTGGGGGAAGCGGTGCACCCGTCCGCGGGCGAGGAGATGCACCGCGAAGGGGCGCGCCAGAACGCCCTCCCACGCCGGGTCCAGCACGTTGAGGCCGCCAGCGTAGGCGCCGAACGCCGGCAGGATCAGCCGCTCGCCGTCGCTGGCGAAGCAGCGCGCACGGATCCGCCGCTGCGGCAGACGCACCGCCGCGGCGGGGTGGAGGTGCCCCGACACCTCGCCCCGTGCCCCCGGTGCGGCGGCGTGGCGGAACGTCAGGGGGCCGACCACCGCCTCGCGCGCCGCCCGGCCGCCCAGGCCGGCAGGCGGCGCCGGGTCATGGTTGCCGGCGATCCACAGCCAGTCGACCGCGGCGGTCAGGCGGCGCAGGCGGTCGCGGTCCTCGGCGTCCAGGCGGCCGGCGGCGGCGGCGTCGTGGAAACTGTCGCCCAGGCACAGAACGCGCCGCGGCCGCAACCGGCGGACCGCCTCCTCGAGGCGCTCCAGCGTCGCCCGGGTGTCGTAGGGCGGCAGCAGCCGGCCGTGGGCGGCGAAATGGGAGCCCTTCTCCAGGTGCAGGTCGGCCACGGCCAGCAGCGCCTGTTCCGGCCAGTGCAGCGCCCCGCCGCCATCGGCGACCAGGCGCGCCCCGGCCAGGGTGATGGTGGCCTCGGCCGGGGGGACGGCGGACGGGCCGGCCTGGAGGGGGACGGAAGCGGACAAACCGCGACCTCGGCGGGCGTTGGATGGAACCGGGGGCCGGCGCGCCGGCTCAGTAGATCAGTTCGTTCTCGCCGCCGCCTTCGGCGATGACGATCTCGCCGCGCGCCGCCAGGTCCTTGGCGAGCTGCACCATGTACATCTGCGCCTCGTCGACCTCGCGCACCCGGACCGGCCCCATCCCCGCCATGTCCTCGCGCAGGATCTTCGCCGCGCGTTCCGACATGTTGGAAAAGAAGAGGTCCTTGAGGGTTTCCGACGCGCCCTTGAGCGCCGTCCCCAGCTTCGATTTGTCGACGTTGCGCAGCAGGGTCTGGACGCCCGACGGGTCCATCTTGGCCAGGTCCTCGAAGGTGAACATCAGCGCCTTGATGCGCTCGGCACTGTCGCGGTTGCGCTCTTCAAGCGCGGCCATGAAGCGGTGCTCGGTGGTGCGGTCGAGGCCGTTGAAGATCTCGGCCAGCATCTCGTGGCTGTCGCGCCGCGTGGTGCGGGCGAGGTTGGTCATGAACTCCGTCCGCAGCGTGCGCTCGACGTCGTCCAGCACCTCCTTCTGCACGGCCTCCATGCGCAGCATGCGCATGATGACCTCCATCGCGAAGCTCTCCGGCAGCAGGGTCAGCACCCGGCCGGCGTGTTCGGGCCGGACCTTCGACAGCACGACGGCGACCGTCTGCGGATACTCGTTCTTCAGGTAGTTGGCGAGCACCGTCTCGTTCACGTTGCCCAGCTTGTCCCACATGGTGCGGCCGGCGGGGCCGCGGATCTCCTCCATGATGGAGTCGACCTTGTCCTTGGGCAGCGTCTTCAGCAGCAGGCGCTCGGTGGAATCGAAGGTGCCGACCAGCGATCCCGTGGCCGACATCTGCTCGGCGAATTCGACGAACAGCCGCTCGATGATGTTGGCCGACACCGTGCCCAGGTTGGCCATCACCTGGGACAGCTCCTTGATCTCCTCGTCGTCCATCATCGAGAAGAGCTTGCTCGCGTGCTCCTCGCCCAAGGCGAGCATCATGATCGCCGCCTTTTCGGGACCTGTGAGGGTGCGATAGTCCTCACGCACCTTGAGCGCCATGCCGAGCCTCCATCGGGCCGCGCCGCCGCAGCCACACCATCGAACCAACCGTTGCGAATATTGGCGAAAAGCCGGTGCGCCGTCTATGGGGGCGGCGTCATCGGGCCGTGCGATTTTCGTGCCATTGAGTCCGCGGCGCAACAAGGCGCCGGCCGGGTCCTACACCGCCGTCGCCTCCGCCACGAGATCGGCGGCGGCCCGTGCCAGCACCTCGTCGGTGGCGTCGCCGTCGACCCGCTCGCGGCCGATCTCCAGCAGGACCGGGACCGCCAGGGGGGAGACCCGGTCGAGCGTGCGGTGGACGATCCGGCCACGGATGCGGGCGAGGAACCCGGCCAGGCGCCCGACATCGGTCAACCCGCCGGCGGCGTCGGCCCGGGTGGCCCGCAGCAGCACGTGGCCGGGGTCGTGCTTGCGCAGCACGTCGTAGATGAGGTCCGACGAGAACGTGACCTGGCGGCCCGTCTTCTCCTGGCCCGGATGGCGCCGGTCGATGACCCCGGCGATCACCGCCACGTTGCGGAAGGTCCGTCGCAGCATGGAGGAATCCGCCATCCACGCCTCCAGGTCGTCGCCCAGCATGTCCTCGTCGAACAGAGCGTCGAGGTCGTCGGGGGAGCGCAGGCTCCACACCGCCAGCACATAGTCGGTGGCGACGAAGCCCAGGGGGGCCAGCCCGGACCGCTCCATCCGGCGGGTCAGCAGCATGCCCAGCGTCTGGTGGGCGTTGCGCCCCTCGAATGCGTAGACGACCAGGAAGCGCTTGCCGCCGCGCGGGAAGGTCTCCACCAGCAGCCCGTCGCGCCCGGGCAGCACGGACCGGTGGCGCTGCAGGTCCAGCCACTCCCGCACCGCGTCGGGCAGACCGGCCCATTCCGCAGGATCCGCCAGCAGCGCCCGCACCCGCTCGGCCAGGCGGGTGGTCAGGGGCAGGCGGCCACCGGCGTAGGCCGGCACCTTGGGGTCGCCCTGGCCGCCCTTGGCCACCCGCGCCTCCATCTCCTGCACGCCGACGAATTTCAGGAGCTGGCCGGCGAAGACGAAGGTGTCCCCGGGGGTGAGTTGCTGGATGAAGCTCTCCTCCACCTCGCCCAGCACCGGCCCGCGGTTGAGCCGGACGCGCAGCATCGCCTCCTGGACGATGGTGCCGACGTTCAGGCGGTACTGCCGCGCCACCTGGGGTGACGCGACGGCGATGCGCCCGTCGTCCTGGGGTGCCAGGCGGCGGAACCGCTCGTAGCCGCCCAGCGCGTAGCCGCCGGTGGACACGAAGGCCACGACGTCGTCGAAGGTGGCCCGGTCGAGGGCGGCATAGGGCGCGGCCGCGGTGACCTCCCGGTAGAGGGCGTCGCTGGCGAACGGCTCGGCGCAGGCCATGCCGAGAATGTGCTGCGCGAGCACGTCGAGGCCACCCGGCCGGGAGGGTGTCTCGTCGAGGTCGTGGGCGGCGACCGCGTCGCTGGCGGCACGGCACTCCAACACCTCGAAGCGGTTGGCCGGCACCAGCAGGGCACGGCTCGGCTCGTCGAGGCGGTGGTTGGCGCGGCCGATCCGCTGCACCAGCCGGCTGGCACCCTTTGGCGCACCCACCTGGACCACCAGGTCCACCGCCGCCCAGTCGATGCCGAGATCGAGGGACGAGGTGGCGACCACCGCGCGCAGCGCCCCGCGGGCCATCGCCGCCTCCACCTTGCGGCGCTGTTCCACGGCCAGGGAGCCGTGGTGGAGGGCGATCGGCAGGTTGTCCTCGTTGCGCCGCCACAGCTCCTGGAACGCCAGCTCCGCCTGGGCCCGGGTGTTGACGAAGACCAGGGTCGTGCGGTGCCGGCGGATCTGCTCGTAGACCTCGCCCAGCGCGTGGACCGCCATGTGGCCGGCCCAGGGCAGGCGTTCGCGGGTGGTGAGGATGTCGATCTCGGCCCGGGCGCCGGACCGGCCCGTCACCAGCCGCACATCCCCGGCGTCCGCCCGGCCCGTCGTCGACAGCCACGCCAGCAACGGATCGGGCGAGGCCACCGTGGCCGACAGCCCGACCCGGCGGGCGAGCGGCGCCAGGCGGGCCAGGCGCGCCAGACCAAGCGCCAGCAGGTCGCCCCGCTTGCCGTCGGCCAGAGCGTGCAACTCGTCCACGACGACGCAGCGCAGATGACGGAACATGGCCGGCGCGTCGGGGTAGGAGAGCAGCAGCGCCAGGCTTTCCGGGGTGGTCATCAGGATCTGCGGGGGATGGGTCCGCTGGCGCCGCCGGCGCGCATCCGGGGTGTCGCCGGTGCGGGTCTCGGTCCGGATCGGCAGACGCATTTCGGCGACTGGGACCTCGAGATTGCGCTGGACGTCCACCGCCAGCGCCTTCAGCGGCGAGACGTAGAGGGTGTGCAGCCCCTCGCGCGGCCGTTCCCACAGGTCCACCAGGCTTGGCAGGAAGCCGGCCAACGTCTTGCCGCCGCCGGTGGGGGCGATGAGGAGCGCGGACAAGCCCGCCGCGCCGGCGGCGAGCATGGCGCGTTGGTGGTCGTGCGGCGTCCAGCCCCGGGACCGGAACCAGGCGGCGACGTTGGCGGGCAGTAGGTCGTCGGTGTCCATCGGGTGTCGCGGTCTGGCGGGGCGGGGAGGGGGAGGCCTTGCGGAAACAGGGTGCGCCACCTCCCCCGGCGCCGTCATTCGCCGCGGAAGGTGGGCTCCCGCTTGGCGAAGAAGGCGGAGATGCCCTCATCGGCCTCGGCGTGGTGCAGGGCCTCGACGAAGAGGTCGCTTTCCCGGGCGAGCTGGGTGGCGAAGTTGCCGTAGGCCAGCTCGATCAGCTTCTTGGCCCGGCCGATCGCGGCCGGCGGCCCCGCGGCGAGCCGCTCCGCCCAGGCCAGGGCCTCGGCGAGCGCACCCCCCGGTGCGGTCAGGCGGTTCACGACGCCCAGGCCGTGCAGCCGGGAGGCGGAGACGGGGCCGCCGTCGAACATCAGCTCGGCGTAGAGCTGGGGCGGCAGCGCCCGCGCCAGGGAGATCGAGGCGCCGCCGTCGGCGTTGAGGCCGACCCGGACATAGGCGGTGAGGAAGCTGGCGGACTCCGCGGCGACGATCAGGTCCGACGCCAGCGCCAGGGAGAACCCCGCCCCGGCGGCCGGCCCTTCGACGGCGGCGATGATCGGCTTCGGGCATTCGCGCATCGCGCGCACCCAACTGTGGAATCGCTCGATCGACTCGCGGTTTTCGGAGCGGGACTTGTTGGCGTGGTCGTAGAGCCGGGTGAGATGACCGCCGGAGCTGAAGGCGCCGCCGGCCCCGGTCAGCACCAGCGCGCCGACGGTGTCGTCGTGACCCGCTTCCACCACGGCCTCGCGGGCCTCGCCCATCATGTCGAGGCCGAGGGCGTTGCGGTTGGCCGGGTCGTTCATTGTGAGGACGAGGACACGCCCCTGGCGTGCCACGTCGAGATGCTCGGACATGTCGAGATCCTCCCCCGATCGGTTGTGCGGCGTGGTGGGGCACCCGGGCCGCGCGTGCGGCCGCCTGGCGCCACGCCGTTGAACGGAGTCTGCCAGCTTTCGGTGCTGCCACCAAGATGCCATCGGGACGCGGTCCCGCGTGACGGTGCGGAGGGCGGCGGGACCGGCGGGGTCAGGCCGCGGTGGGGGCGGGCCCGCGGGGCAGGATGCAGCGGACCTGGAATCCGTGCCGGGGCGTGATGTCCACCGCCATCCGCCCGCCGTGCATCTCGATCACCGTCTTGACCAGGGACAAGCTCGGCCCCTGGGGCGGGGGGGCGGATTCCGGCGGTGCCCCCACGGCGTGGGACGCCGCGACGGTGTCGGCGGCTTCGGCCGGCGTCGACGCCGCCCCGACGGGCTGCGTCGCGGGGGTGTCCGGCGGGGCGGCAGGGGGCGGGGCGCCCACCGTGAAGACGATCCCGTCGCCCTCCAGCCGACTGTCGACGACGATGCGGCCATCGTCGGGCGGGCGGCGGATCGCCGACACCACGAGATTGAACAGGGCCTGTTTGAGGCGCCGCTCGTCGCCGCGGATGGTGCCGAGATCATCCCCGGCCGACAGGTCGAGGCGCACGCCCTCCCGGCGGGCCCATTCCCGGGTCAGCCCGGCGACGGAGTCCAGGAGGTGGGCGACGTCCACCTCGCCCACGTCCAGGGCCGCGACCCCGGCGCCGACGCTGGTGAGGTCGACGACGTCGTCGACCAGCGTCAGAAGGCGCTCGCCGGCTTCCAGAACGCCCTTCACGTACTCGGCCTGGCGGGCGTTGAGCGTGCCGAAATACTCGTTCCCCAGCACCTCGGCGTAGCCGATGATGCCGTTGAGTGGTGTGCGCAGATGGTGCGAGACGTTGGCGATGAACTCGTTCTTGATCTCGTCCGCCGCTTCCAGCGACGCGTTGGCGGCGCGCAGCGCCTGCTCCAGCCGGGCGCTGTCGGTGACGTCGAGGTAGCTGATGAGCACGGCCCCGTCGGGCAGCGGCACGGTGGTGAACTCGACCACCGAGCCGTCGGTCCGCTCCAGCCGGCCGGACCGTTCCGCCCGCTCCAGGGTCGCGCCGATCATCTCGTCCTTCAACTCGTCCCAGTCGCCGCCCGAATCGAGGAAGGGCTGCATGCGGTCGAACACCTCGCCGATGTGCGGCTCGCCGCGCAGGTCCTCGTCATGCAGGTCCCACACCCGGGCGAAGGCCGGGTTGCACAGCTTCAGGCGGCCATCGCCACCGAACACCGCGATCCCCTCGGCCAGGTTGTCGAGGGTTTCCTGTTGCACGGCGATCAGGGTGTTGTAGGAGGATTCCAGCGCCAGCGTGTTCGTGACGTCCTCCATGACCACGATCAGACCGCCCAGCGGGTGGGGCGCGGCCATTTCCCGGATGGTCGTCCCGTCCGGCAGGTGCAGCAGCTCCTCCGACGGCTCCATCAGGCGCGTGTAGCCCGACAGGCGCTCGCGCTTGAAGCTCTGGAAATCGGCGTGCTCGGGCAGCCGGCGGCGCACCCGCAGCTCCTCCAGAAGCTCGGAATGGGTGGGCTCGCTGCGCAGGAAGGCCTCGTCGAGCTCCCACAGCCGGGCATAGGCTTGGTTGAAGAATCGCAGGCGCGTGTCCGGGCCGAACACCGAGATCGCGGTGCCCAGCCGCTCCAGGACTTCGGCGTGGGCCGCGACGTGGCGGTGCAGCTCGGTGCGCAGGTCCTCCAGCGGGGTGAGATCGATGGCGTAGCCGATCACCAGGCCCCCGTGACCGTTGGAGGCCGGCAGCGGCGCCTCGGTCACCTCCAGCAGCCGGCGCTCCGTGCCGATCACCACCGGGCCCCGGGCCGATTGGGCGAAGCCGTTGCGGTGCGCCCGTTCGGCCAGCGCGCGCCCGGTGCCGTCGGCCAGCAGCTCGCGCCCTTCGGCGACCGCCTGCTCCGCGGCGGCGTCCACGGCGCGGCCATAGGCGGTGTTGCACCAGGCGAGCGTGCAGGCGTCGCGGCGCAGCCACACCGGCATGGGCAGGGTGTCGAGGGCCGCGCGCAGGTCCTCGAGGCTCGTCTCGGCGGCGCGCCGCGCCGCGCCCTCCGCGTCCAGGGCGGCCCGGGCCTCGCTGACGTCGGTGATCCACAGGACGTCCCCGCTGCCCTCGCGCTCGGCGGTGGAACTGCGGCGCCCGTCGAGCACCAGCCGGGCCCCGTCGGTGGTCGCGAGGTCGAGGCGGAACGGCCGTCCGCCGTCGCACAGGGTCCGCGCGGCCCGCTCCAGGGTCGCACGGTCGGCGGGTGTCAGCCGGCGTGCCAACGCATCGAACGGCGCGCCCCCGTCAGCGCCGAGGATCAGCCAGGTGCCGGGGGAGGTGGCGAGCGCCGCCTCGAGATCGGTGTGGGCACGGGCGAGCGCGGCACCGCGGCGGTCCTTGCGCATCCCGTCCCACGCCAGCAGGGACCAGCCGGCCGCGGCCAGCGCCACCCCCGCGACCGCCGCGCCGTCGCCCATCGCGCCGCAGGCCAGGAACACGCCCAGCGCGACCCCGAGTGCCGACAGAACCGGCAGGATGGATGTGGCTGAGATCCGTGTCACGGGGCGAAGAGTAGTCGACTCCCCTTCGACGGACAAGCGTGCCCCCACGGATTTCTTCGTGTGCCTATTTCAGCCGACCGGAACGGGGTCGGGGCGGAGCGTCCGGATGGTGTCGGCCACCGTGGGCAGCGCATGGGTCATCGCCCGCACGCTGCTTTCGGCGGCGGCGAGGTCGTTGTGGTGTATCGCCAGCTCGAGATCGGCGCAGGCCTTGGCCAGGGCCTTGGCGCCGGCGGTGCGTGCCGCGCCGGCGGCGGTGTGGGCGGCGTTCCGCACGTCCTCGAGGTTGCCACCGGCGAACGCGGCCGCGGCCTGCGTCACCAGGGGCCGCGTCGTCTCGACGAAGAAGTGCAGCATCTCCACGGCGTTGGCGTCCAGCGCCCCGAAGGTCGCCCGGACATGGGCGAGGTCGAGCACCGGCCAGGGCTCCGCCGGCGCCTCCGGCGGAGCGGCGATGGGGGCGACGGCGCCTTCGCCCAGCCACCGCTCGAGCACCGCGGCGAGCTGGCGCAGGGTGACCGGCTTCGCGATGTAGTCGTCCATCCCGGCGGCGGTGCAGCGCTCCATCTCGCCGGCCAGCGCGTTGGCGGTCATGGCGACGATGGGAATGCGCGCTCCCGCACCGGCATCCTGCTCGGCGGCGCGGACCTGCCGGGCCAGTTCGTAGCCGTCCATCTGCGGCATGTGGCAGTCGGTGATGAGCAGGCGGAAGGGGCGGGCTCGCCAGGCCGACAGGGCATCGACGCCGTCCCCGACGATCTCCGCCGCAAAGCCGAGTTGGCGAAGCTGGCGGAGGATCACCTGCTGGTTGGTCGGATGGTCCTCCGCCACCAGGAGGGTGGCGCCCTCGGCACCGCTCAGCGGGCCGGGCACCGCCGGCGCCCCGCCCTCCAGCGCGTCGGCGGTGACCGCGGGGCGGCCGGCGAGGGCGCAGATCCGCGCGAACAGCGCGTTGCGGTGCAGGGGCCGCGGCAGGGAGTCGACCGCCGCGCCGGCGGGCCGGGTGGCGCCGGCGTCCGCGGCCTCGCCCAGGATGAGCACCGGCGGACGGGCGGCGCCGGCGGCGGCGATCCGCGCCAGGGCCGACGCGACGTCGCCGTCGGGCAGGTGGCTGGCCAGCACGAGGACGTCGGGCGGCGCCATCTCCATCAACTCCAGCACCTCCCCGATGCTGGTCGCGTCCGCCACCGCGGCGTTCGCCCCCTCCAGATAGTGCAGCAGCGCCGCCCGCTGCGCCGGATCGCCCTCGGCGACGATGAGGGAGAGGCCCGCAAGGTCCGGGGCGATGGCGGTGTGCTGCGCGGGCTCGCCGGCCGGAACGCTCAAGGTGAACCAGAACGTGGAGCCGCGGCCCGGCGCGGAGACCACGCCGATCCGGCCGCCCATCATCTCGATGAGGCGGGTGCAGATGGCGAGTCCCAGGCCGGTCCCGCCGAATCGCCGGGTGGTCGAGCTGTCGGCCTGGCTGAATGGCTGGAACAGGCGGGCCTGCCCCTCGTCGCTGATGCCGATGCCGGTGTCCTCGATTTCGAACCGCAGCGGCAGGGTGCCGCCGGCAGGGCGCCCGCACACCATGGCCCGCAGGACGACCCGGCCCGTCTCGGTGAACTTTATGGCGTTGCCGGCGAGGTTGAAGAGGATCTGCCGGAGCCGGCCGGGGTCGCCGCGCACCATCGCGGGCACCGAGCCATCGACGTGGCAGACCAGCGAGAGGGACTTGTGCTGGGCCTGGGGCGCCAGCAGGTCGGCGACGCCTTCGAGAAGGTCGACCGGCGACAGGTCGAGCTCCTCCAGGTCGAGCTTGCCCGCCTCGATCTTCGACAGGTCGAGGATGTCGTCGATGATGCGCAGCAGCGCCGTGGCGCTGTCCCGCACGGTGGTCACCAGGCTGCGCTGCTCGGCGTTGAGCGGCGTCAGCGCGATCAGCTCCAGCATGCCCATCACCCCGTTCATGGGCGTGCGGATCTCGTGGCTCATGGTGGCCAGGAACTCGGACTTGGAGCGTGCCGCCACCTCGGCCTGCTCCTTGGCTGCGAACAGCGCCTGCTCGGCCTGCTTGCGCTCGGTGATGTCGTAGCTCCAGGCGAGGATCGCAGGCTGGCCCTCGAACTCCGTGCGCTGGAGCGTCTGCAGGGCCCAGACCTGGCGGCCGTCGGGACGCTCCACGGCCACCTCGACGTCGCGGGCGACGACACCGGCGCCGTCGCCGGCCGCCGTCGCCGGGGTCGGCGCGTCGGGGGCGGCCAGGGTGTGGCGCCGGCCGACGAAGGAGTCGAGCGGCATGCCGGCCATCTCCGCGGCGCGGGCGTTGGCGAACACGACGGTGCCGTCGGCGCGGCCGACGGCGACGCCCACCGGGCTCTGCTCCAGGATCGCCCGCAGGCGCCGCTCGCTGTCCAGGAGGTCACGCTCGCGCGCCCGGATGGTGCTGACGAAGAACTGGAGGGCGCGGGCCATGTCGCCGATCTCGTCGCGGCCCCGGGTGGGGATGGCGACGGCGTGCCCGGCCTCGTGGGCCACCATCGTCGACTGGAGGATGCGCAGCCGCCGCACCACGTTGCGGTGGATGTAGAAGAAGATGCCGGCGGCGCCGAGGATGGAGAACAGGGCCATGGCGACGATGGCGCGCTCGCCCTCGCGGATCACCCGTTCGAACTCGTCGGAGCGGTGCGCGATGTCCTGCTCGGCCGCCAGGAAATAGTCGGACACGGCGGCCACCAGGCGGTCCGAGACGTTCTGGTTGCGGGTCACCGCCCCCTTGATGGCGCGCTGCAGGGCGATCTCGGCCGCCCGGTTGGCGAACAGGTTGTCCTCGCCGAGACCGAGCGCGCTGACCTGGCGGTGCAGCGGCTCCAGGGCGGCCACGGCGTCGGGCGGCAGCCCCGTCAACTCCCGCGCGCCGTCGTCGAGGGACTGGCGGAACTCCCGGCGCATGCGCTCCACCTTGGCCTCGTGATCGGAGCGGGTGGTCGCGAGCAGCACCGTCAGGGCGTGGGTGACGTGGTCGGCCCAGCGTTCGACGCGGTGCTCCACGTCGCGGCCGGGGCCGACCGGCCCGGCCGCGACGTAGGCCTGCTTCGTCCGGCGCAGGCGGCCGTCGAGGTCGAGGATGCGCCCGGCCATGGCGGCGGTTTCGGTGGCGACGGTGAGCTGGCGCTCGACCAGGCCGTTCAGGGCGCGCAGATTGTCGACCAGCTCGTTCTTGCGGCGGTCGAGCTCGGCCAGGTCGGCGGCCTCGCCGCCGCGGGTGCGCAGCCGCTGCATCAGGTCTTCGAGAAGGACGATCTGGTCGCCGATGCGGGCCATCACCGCCTCGCGCACGGACTGGCTCTGCACCGCCACCAGGGCCGGGGCGTTGGCGGCGATGGTCCCGGTCTGCTGCGCGAGCTGGGAGGCGCTGACCAGCCCCGGCACCTTCGACGTGGCGATCTGCTCGAACCCGTCGAGGAAGCGGGCGAACAGCGAAACGGCCACAACGCCGGTCGCCGCGGTGAGGCCGCCGATCACCGTCAGGCCGGCAAGGATGCGAAAGGCTACCCCCAGGCGAGGAAACCGCACGAGCAAACATGCCTCCTGGCGGTGGCGCCGGCCCGGAGGCGACGGCAGGCGCCTTGCCGACCACGGCCGAAAACGGTGTGGATCCACTTAGCATGATCGGAGAGCGCAGCGCAATTCACCGTGCCGGTCCAACTCGCGTGTCGCGCGAATGCTTGACCGGCGGGCTCCTGTCACGCGATCTTGGACGCGGCGATGGGGATCGGCGGTTCGGGGGATGCCATGGGGCGGTGGGGTGTTGCGCTTCTGCTCGTCGCTGCGGTGGCGTGGCCGCGGATCGCCATGGCGGACGACGGGACCTTGCAGCGGGTGCGCGACAGCGGGGTGCTGCGGTGTGGCGTCTCGACCAGCGGCATCGGCCTCGCCGCGATCGACGTCAACGGGCGCTGGCAGGGGTTCTTCGTCGACATGTGCCGCGCGCTGGCCGCCGCCGCGGCAGGCGGTGCCGACAACGTCGAGATCCTGGAGGTGTCGTCGCAGAACCGCTTCGAGGCGGTGCGCGACGGGTCCGTCGACGTGGTGATGGCGGGCACCACCTGGACGCTGCAGCGCGACGCCACCTTCGGCGTCGATTTCCCGGCCGTCTACCAGTATGACGGGCAGGGCTTCATGGCCCACAAATCGCTGGGCGCCACCCGTCTGGCGGAGGTCGCGGACGCCACCGTCTGCGTCATCGACGGCACCACGACACTGGACAACCTGCAGCGCTGGATCGCCCGCACCGGGGCGACCCTGACCGTCAAGCGCGTGCAGTCGACGGAAGGGGCGCTCAGCGCCTTCTTCAACCATCATTGCGACCTGCTGACCAACGACCGCGTCAGCCTCCACGCGCAGCGCCTGCTCAACGCGCCGCAGGTGTCGGACTATGTGATCTTCCCCGAGATCATCTCGAAGGAGCCGCTGGGCCCTGTGGTGACGGACGGCGACGCCCGCTGGTTCGAGGTGGTGCGCTGGGCGTTCCTCGCCACCGTCGTCGCCGAGGAGAAGGGGGTGACCTCGGCCAACCTCGCGGATCTCGCCGAGAGCGACGACGCCGAGACACGCAAGCTGCTCGGCACGGAGCCGGGGATGGGCGCCGGGCTGGGGCTCGACGACGGCTGGGCGGCCCGGGTGATCCGGCAGGTCGGCAATTACGGGGAGATCTTCGACCGCAATCTGGGCGTCGGATCGCGTTTGCGCATCG
Source organism: Azospirillum sp. NS33 (assembly GCF_059703765.1). Classification (NCBI taxonomy): domain Bacteria; kingdom Pseudomonadati; phylum Pseudomonadota; class Alphaproteobacteria; order Rhodospirillales; family Azospirillaceae; genus Azospirillum; species Azospirillum sp. NS33. Next base: position 250,261 of record NZ_BAAKJB010000002.1, read on the forward strand.
AGCGCGGCCTCAACGAACTGTGGACCAGGGGCGGGCTGCTGTACGCGCCGCCGCTGGGCGGGTGACGCGGGTGCGGCGGGCGGTTCTCGCGCTGTGTGCGGTGACCGCGCTCGTCGCCGGGACCGGTGCGGTGGCGGCGGGAGAGGTCCTCGACCGCGTGCGCAACACGGGCGTGCTGCGCTGCGGCGTGACGATGAGCGGTGTCGGCCTGTCGACGGTGGAGGGCGACGGCCGGTGGAGCGGCTTCTTTCCCGATTTCTGCCGGGCCGCCGCGGCGGCGGTGGCCGGTGCGGCCGACCGGGTGGATTTCGTCGAGGTCAGTTCGCTGAACCGCTTCGACGTGGTCCACTCCGGCTCGATCGACGTCCTGATGGGTGGCAGCACCTGGACGCTGCACCGCGAGGCGGCCCTCGGCATCGTCTTCCCCTTCGTCTACCTCTACGACGGCCAGGGCTTCATGGCCCACCGGTCGCTGTCGGCGCGCCGCCTGTCGGAGGTCGGCGAGGCCACGGTGTGCGTGACCGAGCGGACGACCACGATCGCCAACCTCGAATCGTGGATCGCCCGCACCGGCGCCCGCCTGACGCTTCGCCGCGGCAGCTCCGGCGACGTCTCCCAGAACAACTTCTTCAATCATCACTGCGAGCTGCTGACCACCGACCGCATCAACCTGCACGGGCGCCGCGTGCTCGGCGCGCCCGACCCCGCGGACTACGTGATCTTTCCCGACGTCATCTCCAAGGAACCGCTGGGCCCGGTGATCGCCCCGGGTGACGACGAGTGGGCCCAGGTCCTGCGCTGGATCTTCTTCGCCACCGTCTTCGCCGAGGAGGAGGGCATCACGTCGGCGACGCTGGCATCCCATCGGGAAAGCCCGATCACGGCGGTCCGCAAGTTCCTCGGGGTCGCGCCCGGGCTCGGCGTCGGGCTGGGGCTCGACGACCGCTGGGCGGCGCGGGTCATCGCCGCGGTCGGCAATTACGGCGAGATCTACAGCCGCAACCTCGGGGCGGAGTCGCCGCTGGCCATCGAGCGTGGCCTCAACGACCTGTGGACCCGCGGCGGGTTGCTCTACGCGCCCCCTCTGGGCGGCTGAGCCCGGCGTCTTCGGGGTGATCCGGGGCCGCCGCCCCCCCGTAGGGTGGAACGTGGCGGCCGACCCCCACAGGAGCCGCTTCAAATCCCCGCCCTGCGCCGCTATGGTGGCGCCTTCCCCGACGGCGAGCCTCGTGTATTGTTCGCCGCGTACAGCCGCAGGCCCATTCCCGCGATGACCAGACCGAACACCTTCCGCGCCGGCCCCGACGAACACGGCCATTTCGGCATCTTCGGCGGCCGCTTCGTCGCCGAAACCCTGATGCCGCTGATCCTCGATGTCGAGAAGTCCTACGACGAGGCTCGCGCCGATCCGGAATTCCAGGCCGACATCAAGACCCGCCTCGCCCAGTACGTGGGCCGGCCCAACCCGCTCTACTTCGCCGAGCGGCTGACCGGGCAGCTCGGCGGCGCCAAGGTGTACTTCAAGCGGGAGGAGCTGAATCACACCGGGGCCCACAAGATCAACAACTGCATCGGTCAGATCCTGCTGGCCCGGCGCATGGGCAAGAAGCGGATCATCGCCGAGACCGGGGCCGGCCAGCACGGCGTGGCGACGGCCACGGTGTGCGCGCTGTTCGATATGCCCTGCACCATCTACATGGGCGAGGTCGACATCGCCCGCCAGCAGCCCAACGTCTTCCGCATGAAGCTGCTGGGGGCGGAGGTCCGCTCCGTGACGTCGGGCGCGCGCACGCTGAAGGACTCGATGAACGAGGCGCTGCGCGACTGGGTGACCAACGTCACCGATACCTACTACCTCATCGGCACCGTCGCCGGCCCGCACCCCTACCCGCGCATGGTGCGCGACTTCCAGTCGGTGATCGGCGACGAGGTGCGGGTGCAGATGCAGGCGCTGGAGGGGCGCCTTCCCGACAGCCTGGTGGCCTGCGTCGGCGGCGGCTCCAACGCCATGGGCATGTTCCATCCGTTCCTCGACGAGCCGTCGGTGGCGATGATCGCGGTCGAGGCCGCCGGCCACGGCATCGACAAGGGGCCGGACGCCCACGCCGCCTCGATCACCGGCGGCCGCCCGGGCGTGCTGCACGGCAACCGCACCTATCTGCTGCAGGACGAGGACGGGCAGATCCTCGAGGGGCATTCCATCTCCGCCGGCCTCGACTACCCCGGCATCGGGCCGGAGCACTCCTGGCTGCACGACGTCGGCCGGGTCGAGTTCGCCGCCATCACCGACCAGGAGGCGCTGGACGCGTTCCAGCTCTGCGCCCGCACCGAGGGCATCATTCCGGCGCTGGAATCCTCCCACGCCCTGGCCGAGATCGTGAAACGCGCGCCGACGCTGCCGAAGGACCATCTCATGGTGCTGTGCCTGTCCGGGCGCGGCGACAAGGACATCTTCGCCGTCGCCCAGCATCTTGGGGTGAACCTGTGAGCACCACCGCATCGCCCGCCGCCGCGCTGTCCGCCGCCCTCACCGACGGGCGCATCGCCCGCCGCTTCGCCACCCTGAAGGACGAGGGGCGGGCCGGGCTCGTCACCTTCGTCACCGCCGGCGATCCCGACCACGAGACCGCCGCCGCCCTGCTGGCCGGGCTGCCCGCGGCGGGCGCCGACCTGATCGAGCTGGGCATGCCGTTCAGCGACCCGATGGCCGACGGCCCGGCCATCCAGGCGTCGGACCTGCGCGCGCTGAAGGCCGGGGGGCGGCTGACCCGCACCCTGGATCTGGTGCGCGGCTTCCGCCGCGGCGACGCCGACACGCCGCTGATCCTCATGGGCTATTACAACCCGATCTACGCCTACGGCGTGGAGCGCTTCCTGGCCGACGCCGGAGCGGCCGGCATCGACGGGCTGATCGTCGTCGACCTGCCGCCGGAGGAGGACGCCGAGCTGTGCGTTCCCGCGCTTGCGGCCGGCATCAACTTCATCCGTCTGGCGACGCCGACCACCGACGCGGCGCGGCTGCCGGCGGTCCTGCGGAACACGTCGGGCTTCGTCTACTATGTCGCCATCGCCGGCATCACCGGCACGGCCTCGGCCGAGGGGGCGGACGTCGCGGCGGCGGTGGAGCGCCTGAAGGCCCACACCGACCTGCCGGTCGCCGTCGGATTCGGGATCAAAACGCCGGAGCAGGCCGCCGCCATCGCCCGGGTGGCCGACGCCGCCGTCGTCGGGTCGGCCATCGTGTCCCGCATCCAGGCGAACCTGGACGCCGACGACCGCGCCCAGGCCGGCCTGGTCGACGACGTCCTGACGTTCGTGCGTTCCCTCGCCCAGGGCGTCCGCCGCGCGCGCGGCTGACCGCTCCCCCCATTCGAGATCGAGCACCGCGATGAACTGGCTCACCAACTACGTCCGTCCGAAGATCCGCGCGCTCTACGCCCGCAAGGACGTTCCGGACAACCTCTGGCACAAGTGCCCGAACTGCGAGGCGATGCTCTTCCACCGCGACCTGGAAGAGAACCTGTCGGTGTGCCAGCACTGCGGCTTCCACATGCGCCTCGACCCGATCAAGCGCCTGGCGATGCTGTTCGACGGCGGCGCGTACGAGACCGTGGAGTTGGCGAAGTCGGTCGCCGACCCTTTGAAGTTCCGCGACCAGAAGCGCTACTCGGACCGTCTCAAGGAGGCCCAGTCCAAGACCGGGCGGTCCGACGCCATCGTCGTCGGCCATGGCACCATGGACGGGATGACGGTGGTGGTGGCCGCCTTCGATTTCGGGTTCATGGGCGGGTCCATGGGCATCGCGGTGGGCGAGGGGCTGGTCACCGCCGCGCGCACCGCGGTGGAGCGCAACGCGCCGCTGGTGGTGGTCCCGGCGTCCGGCGGGGCGCGCATGCAGGAGGGCATCCTGTCGCTGATGCAGATGCCGCGCACCACCATCGCCGTGGAGATGGTCAAGGAGGCGGGCCTGCCCTATGTGGTGGTGCTGACCGACCCGACCACCGGCGGCGTGACCGCATCCTTCGCCATGCTGGGCGACGTCCACATCGCGGAGAGGGGCGCGCAGATCGGCTTTGCCGGGGCCCGCGTCATCGAGAGCACGATCCGCGAGACCCTGCCCGAGGGCTTCCAGCGCGCCGAGTACCTGCTGGAGCACGGCATGGTCGACATGGTCGTGCACCGCAAGGACCTGCGGGCGACGCTGAGCCGGGTCCTCGACCTGCTGACCCGCCCGGTGCGGGCGGCCGGGGCGGCCGAGTCGGAGCTGGAGATCCCCGCCCTGCCGGCTCCCGACGAGGCGGCGGCGGCGCCCGACGGGGCGGTCGATGCGGAGTACGAGGAGGAGGCCACCGACGTCGAGGGCCCCGCCGCGGAGAAGCGCTGAGCGTGGCCGCGCCGGTGATGGCCGCCGCACCACCACCATCCGAAGTGGCCGCGGCGTCGGCGTCCCGCGGCGCGGCCGCGGTGTTGACGCCTGACGGCGCGGCCGCGGCGGCGCTGGAGCGGTTCCGCGGCCGGCACCCGCGGGCCATCGATCTGACCCTGGGCCGGGTGCATCGGCTGCTGGCGCGGCTCGGCCATCCGGAACGGCGCATGGCCCCGGTGCTGCACGTCGCCGGCACCAATGGCAAGGGGTCGACCGTCGCCTTCCTGCGCGCCATGCTCGAGGCGGCGGGATGGCGGGTTCAGGCCTACACCTCGCCGCACCTGGCCAGCGTGTGCGAATGCGTGCGCCTGGCCGACGGGCTGGTCGACGACGCCCGGCTGGCGGACGCCCTCACGCGGTGCGAGCGGGCGTCCGTGGACGACCCTGTCACCGTGTTCGAGGCGCTGACCTGCGCCGCCTTCCTGCTGTTCGCCGAGGAGCGTGCCGACGCCGCCCTGGTGGAGGTCGGTATGGGCGGCGGCGAGGACGCCACCAACGTGTTCGACCGCCCCGCGGTGTCGGTGATCACCCGCATCTCCCATGACCACGCGGAGTATCTGGGCGACCGGCTCGCCGCCATCGCCGCGGCCAAGTCCGGCATCATCAAGGCGGGATGCCCGGTGGTCGCCGCCCCCCAGGCCGACGCCGCGGTGGTCGAGGTGGTGACGGCGGCGGCGCGGCGCCTCGGCGCGCCGGTCGTGGCCTGGGAGAGCGTTGCGTTTCCCGGCGGCTTCGTCTACCGCGGACCCCGCGGCAGCCTGGAGCTGGCGCCGCCGGCGCTGGCCGGCGACCACCAGATGGTCAACGCCGCCACCGCCATCGCCGCCCTCGACGCGCTGCGCGCGGGCGGAGGGCCGGCGGTTCCCGACGCCGCCGTGCGCCGCGGCCTGCGCACCGTCGACTGGCCGGCCCGCCTGCAGCGGCTGGACCGCTCCACGCTCGTGGCGTCCCTGCCGCCGGGCTCGGAGCTGTGGCTGGACGGCGGACACAACGATTCGGCGGGGGAGGTGCTCGGCCGGCAGGCGGCCTCCTGGGCGGCCGACGGGCGCCCCCTCGGCCTCGTGGTGGGCATGCTCGCCAGCAAGGACGCGGCGGCCTTCCTGGCCCCCCTGGGCGGATGGGCGGCGGCCCTGCGCGCGGTGCCGCTGGACGGACCGTTGCCGGGCGGCGGCACCAGCATGCCGGCGGCGCGCCTCGTCGCCGCCGCCGCCGCCGCCGGGATCGCCGACGCGGCGGCGGCGCCCGGCATCGCGGCGGCGGTCGCCGGTCTCGGCGCGCGCGGCGCGGCACCTTGCCGCGTGCTGGTGTGCGGGTCGCTCTACCAGGCCGCGGCGGTGCTCGCCACGGTGCCGGCAGGGCGGTGACATGGCGTGGCCGGACACCATCGACTTCCTTGATGAGGTCTGCGCCCGCACGGGATTCCGCCTGACCGTCCTCGACGGGCATTCCGGCTACCTTGCCGCGGTGTCCGATGGCCGGCACGAGTTCCTGACCGGCGCCGGTGCGGTGTGCGCCTATCCGCTCAACGGCGCGACCGCCGCCACCATCGCCAACGACAAGGCGCACACCGCGCTGCTGGCGCGCCGGGCGGGGCTGCGGGTGCCGCGGGGCGAACACTTCTTCACCACCGCGCGCTACCGGGGCCAGCGCGGACCCGGGCGCGCGGTCGATGACGCCGTGGCCTTCGCCCGCACCCTGGGATTCCCGGTGTTCGTCAAGCCGAACGGCGGGGCGCGCGGCGCCTTCGCCGACGTCGCCTACGATGCCGACGACCTGGTCCGTCAGTTCGCGGCCATGGCGGCGCAGCACCCGGTGGCGCTGGTGCAGGAGGTGCTCGACGGGCCGGAGTACCGCATCGTCGTGGTCGACGGCGAGGCCCCGTTCCTCTACCGCCGGACCGGCAACGTCCTGCGGGGCGACGGCGTCGCGACCGTGGGGGCGCTGCTGGACGCGATGAACGCCCGCCTTGCCGACGAGGGCCTGCCGGCGGTCGCCCCGGAGTCGCCGTTCCTGGCGCGGGCGCTGGACGCCGCCGGCCTGGCCCTGGGTTCGGTACCGGCTGCGGGGCGGGGGGTGGCGTTCGCGGCCCGGCGCAACGTCAGCGGCGGCGGCGGCGTCGCCGACTTCCAGGCACCGGCGCCCGCCCCGGTCGCCGCGTACGCCCGGCGGGTCGCCGCGGCGATCGGGCTGCGGGTGTGCGGGATCGACGTGATCGCCGACGGGGGGAGCGCAACCGGCGCGATCGCAAGCGGCGGGCTGGATCCCGCCGGCTTCACCCTGCTCGAGGTCAACGCCAACCCCGGGCTCGGCGGGGCCGCCCGGGCGGGCCACCGCGCCGCCGTGCTCGACCTGTGGGAACGGATCTGCCGGACGTGGTTTGCCGAGGCCGGGCGGTGACCGCGGCGGGTCCCCTCGACGCGACGATCGCGCGGCTGATGGCCCTGCCGAAGGCGGGACGCGGAATCGGCCTGCACCGCATGGCGTGGCTGCTCGGGCCACTGCTCGACGGGCCCTGGGGGCGCGGCCTCGACGCGCTGAAGGTCACGGGGTCCAACGGCAAGGGCAGCGTGTGCCGGCTCGCCGCCGACCTGCTGGGGCGGCTCGGCCACCGCGCCGGCCTTTACACCTCCCCCCACCTCCTGCGCTTCCACGAGCGCATCGTCCTGGCCGACCATCCCATCGCCGACGACGCCCTGGCCGCCGCCGCCGCGTGGTTCGAGGAGCGCCAGGCGGCCTACGCCGCCGACCATCCCGACGACCGTTTCGGCGCCTTCGAGGCGTTCACCGCCATGGCCATGCACCACTTCGCGGCGTGCCGCCCGGCCGCGTTGGTGGCGGAGGCCGGCATCGGCGGGCGCTACGACGCCGTGCGGGCGCTGCCCGGCGCGGTGGCCGCGCTGGTGTCCCTCGACCGCGAGCACGCGGAGATCCTCGGGCCCACCCTGGAGCTGATCGCCTACGACAAGGCCGACCTCTGCCCCGAGGGCGGCACCCTGGTCGTGGGCGCCATCGACGACGAGGTGTTGCGGCGGTTGCGCGCCTACCTCGCGCTGCGTCGCGTCGGGCTGGTGTCGTGGCGGGACGTCGGGACGGTGCACGCCGTGCGCTTCGCCGAGCGGCGCATGACGGCGGACCTGACGGTGGCCGGGGTGCGGCTGGACGAGGTGGCGTTCGCGCTGCTGGGACGCCACCAGGTGGTGAACGCGCTGGTCGCCGCGGGCCTGGTCCGGGCGTGGCTGGAGCGGCGCGGCGCCATGCCCGACGCCGCCCGCTTCGCCGCGGCCTTCCGCGACACGGTCGGCGCCGTGCGCTGGCCCGGCCGACTGGAACGGGTGCAGGACGACCCCCCGGTGTTCGTCGACGTCGGCCACACCCCCGACGCCATCGCCACGACCCTGCGCGACCTGCCCGCCCTGGCGGACGGCAAGCCGGTCCTGCTGGTGACCGGGGTGTCCCACAACAAGGACGTGGAGGGCATCGCCGGGGCGCTCGCCGCCGCCGCCGCCGCGGTGGTCTGCACGCGCGCCCATCACCGCGGGGCCGGCACCGAACGCGTGCGTGCCGCCGTCGAACGGGCGCGGCCGGACCTCGCCGTCGTCGAGGCCCCGGCCGTGGCGGAGGCGATGGAGCTGGCGGTGGCGCAAGCGCGCGCCGCGGGCATGATGGTGCTGGTCGCCGGCGGGCTGTTCCTGGCGATGGAGGCGGCGGAGGCGCTGGCCGGCCGCGATCCGCGGGCCTTGCGCTTTTTCTGAGGCGGCGATGCGGTGCGGCAGTGCCGCAAGGCGTGACGGGGAAGGTTTGCGTCGCTATATAGGGCGAGGTGCCGGTCGCCGGGAGCGTCCGGCCGGCGACGCACTCCGGAGCGAGCGATGACCCGATACCTGCGCCTGGGCGTGAACATCGACCACGTGGCGACCCTTCGCAACGCCCGCGGCGACCGGCATCCCGACCCGGTGCGCGCGGCCCGGCTGGTGGCCGACGCCGGGGCCGACGGCATCACCGCCCACCTGCGCGAGGATCGCCGCCACATCCGCGACGAGGACATCGAGCGCCTGGTGGCGGAAAGCACGCTGCCGCTCAACCTGGAGATGGCGGCCACCGAGGAGATGCTGGCCATCGCCCTGCGCCACAAGCCGCACGCCGTCTGCCTGGTGCCGGAGAAGCGCACCGAGGTGACCACCGAGGGCGGTCTGGATGTCGACGGCGCGCGCGAGCACCTCACCCGGTACGTTCAGGAATTGGGGGCGGCGGGCGTGCGGGTGTCGCTGTTCATCGACCCCGAGGTTCGTCACATCGACGCGGCCCGCGACCTCGGCGCGCCGGTGGTGGAGTTGCACACCGGGGCCTATTGCGACGCGGATCCCGGGGCCGGCCGCGGCTCCGAGCTGACCCGCCTGACCCAGGCGGCGGCCCACGCCGAAGCCATCGGCGTCGAGTGCCACGCCGGGCACGGAATCGCCTACGGCACGGTCGGCCCGGTCGCCGCGATCAAGACCATCACCGAGCTGAACATCGGCCACTTCCTGGTCGGCGAGGCCGTCTTCGTCGGTCTGCACGAGGCCGTTGCCCACATGCGCGCGTTGATGGACCAGGCGCGGCCCGGGACCTCCCGCCCATGATCCTCGGCATCGGCAACGACCTCGCCGACATCGACCGCATCGCCAAGACGCTGGAGCGCTTCGGCGAGCGCTTCCTCGACCGTGTCTTCACGCCGGCGGAACGGGCCAAGGCGGAGCGACGGGTCGGCAAGGGGGGGCGCCACGACGCCCGTGCCGCGACCTACGCCAAGCGGTTCGCCGCGAAGGAGGCGTGCGCCAAGGCGCTCGGCACCGGGTTCCGGCAGGGCGTGTTCTGGCGTGACATGGGGGTCGTCAATCTGCCGTCGGGACAGCCCACCCTGGTGCTGACCGGCGGCGCCCTGCGCCGCCTGCGCACCCTCACCCCCAAGGGCATGACCGCCCGCATCCATCTCACCCTGACCGACGAGCACCCGCTGGCGGAGGCCGTGGTCATCATCAGCGCCGAACCCGGCGACGTTCCCGACCGCAGCCCGACAAGCGCCCCCGCATGACCTTGAACTCACCGCCCGCGCCCCCGCGCGCCGGGTCCGAAGCCCAGAATCGGAAACCGATGGACGCCACCCCGATGAAGAAGGAGGCGGGCGGCTTCGGCGAGACGCTGAAGACCGTGTTCTACGCCGTGCTGATCGCCTTCGGCGTCCGCACCTTCGCCTACGAGCCCTTCAACATCCCTTCCGGGTCGATGATCCCGACCCTGTTGATCGGCGACTATCTGTTCGTGTCGAAGTTCTCCTACGGCTACAGCAAGTACACCGTGGGTTTCGGGCTTCCGCTGTTCGACGGGCGCGTCGTCGGATCGCTGCCGGAGCGCGGCGACGTCGCGGTCTTCAAGCTGCCGCGCGACAACAAGACCGATTACATCAAGCGCGTCATCGGTCTGCCCGGCGACACCGTGCAGGTGGTCGGCGGCGTCCTGCACATCAACGGCGAGGCGGTCAAGCGCGAGCGGATCGAGGACTACGTCGCGACGACGCCCCAGGGGCGTGAAGTGCGCGAGGCGCAGTATCTGGAGACCCTCCCCAACGGCGTCAGCCACCGCATCATCGAGGAGTCCGACAGCGGCCCCCTCGACAACACGCCGGTGTACACGGTGCCCGAGGGCCATCTGTTCATGATGGGCGACAACCGCGACAACTCCCTCGACAGCCGCGTCCCGCAGATGGTGGGCTACGTTCCGGTGGAGAACCTGGTCGGCCGCGCCGAGTTCCTGTTCTTCTCGCTGGCCGAGGGCACGTCGTTCTACCAGGTGTGGCGGTGGCCGCTCGACGTGCGGTTCGGCCGCCTGCTGGACGGCGTGGACTGACGGGGCGGATATGGAAGCCGATCTCGGTGCGCTGGCGGAGGCGCTGGGCCATCGTTTCGCCGACGAGAGCCTGCTCGCCGACGCGGTGACCCACCCCAGCCTGATGGGGCTGGAGCGTGCCGGCAAGGGCGCGTCTCCGGTGCGCGGCCCGGGCATCGCCTACGAGCGCCTGGAGTTCCTGGGCGACCGCGTCCTCGGGCTGTGCATCGCCGAGTGGCTGCTCGAGCACTACCCGCGCGAGCGGGAGGGGGCGCTTGCCAAGCGGCACGCGTCGATGGTGCGGCGCGAGGCGCTGGGCCGCGTGGCCGAGGCGATCGCGCTGGGCCGGTACCTCCGGCTGTCGCCCGCCGAGGATTCCGGGGGCGGGCGGAACAACCGCACGATCCTGGCCGACGCCTGCGAGGCGGTGATCGGTGCGCTGTTTCTCGACGGCGGGCTCGACGCGGCGCGGCGCTTCATCCGCGGCGCCTGGGCCGCCGCCATCGAGCGGGGGGAACCGCCGCCGTTGGACGCCAAGACGGCGCTTCAGGAATGGGCCCAGGGGCGCGGCCGGCCCCTGCCGACCTACGAGCTGCTGGAGCAATCGGGGCCGGCCCATGAGCCGGTGTTTCGCGTCCGCGTGCGGGTCGACGGGGAGGAGCCGGTGACCGGCTCCGGCCCGTCCAAGCGGGCGGCGGAGAAGCAGGCGGCCAGCCTGCTGCTGCGCACCCTTGGAGTGATGGTGGATGACTGACGACACCCTGTTCGCGGCGGAACCGATCGGCGGCCCCGAACACCCGCGTTGCGGCTTCGTCGCCCTGGTGGGCGCGCCCAACGCCGGCAAATCGACCCTGCTCAACGCCCTGATCGGGGCGAAGGTATCGATCGTCAGCCCGAAGGTGCAGACCACCCGCACCCGCGTGCTGGGCATCACCATCGCCGCGGACAGCCAGCTGCTGTTCGTCGACACCCCCGGCATCTTCAAGCCGAAGCGCCGGCTCGACCGCGCCATGGTCGCGGCGGCCTGGCAGGGGGCCGGCGACGCCGACCTGATCGGGGTGCTGGTGGACGCGTCGCGGCGCGGCGTCGACGACGACACCCGGGGCATCATCGGGCGCCTGAAGGAGGAGGGGCGCGCGGCGATCCTGCTGCTCAACAAGATCGATCTGGTGCGCCAGCGCGAGGTCCTGCTGGGTCTCACCGAGACGCTCAACCAGGACGGCCTGTTCACCGACACGTTCATGGTGTCGGCGACCACCGGGGACGGCGTCGACGACCTGCGCACCTTCCTGGCGAACCGCGTGCCGGAGGGGCCATGGCTCTATCCGGAGGACCAGATCTCCGACATGCCGATGCGCCTGCTCGTGGCCGAGATCACCCGGGAAAAGCTGTTCATCCAACTCCACCAGGAGCTTCCCTATTCCGCCACCGTCGAGACGGAGACGTGGGAGGAGTTCGAGGACGGATCGGTCAAGATCAGCCAGGTCATCTTCGTGCAGCGTGAGAGCCAGAAGGCCATCGTGCTGGGCAAGGGCGGCCAGCGGATCAAGCAGATCGGCCTGGCGGCGCGCACCGAGATGGAGACGCTGCTGGAGCGCCGCGCCCATCTCATGCTGTTCGTGAAGGTGCGCGAGAACTGGCTGGAGGATCCCGAACGCTACGGCGTCTGGGGCCTGGATTTCGGCAGCTCGTAGCGGCCGGCGGCCGGGCGGCGCGCCCCGGCGGATCGGGGGGTGGTCCGGCGGGCGGTCAGGGGGTGGCGGTGGCGAGGGTGGGGGCCGGCGCGGCCGTCACCTCGGCCGGCTCGCCGGCGAGAAGCGCCTCCGCCTCGCCGGCCGGGGCGGGGCGGGCGTAGTAGAATCCCTGCCCGTAGGGGCAGGAGAGGCCGCACAGGAAGGCCGCCTCGGCGGCCGTCTCCACCCCTTCGGCGACCGTGTCCATGCCGAGCAGCGCCGCCAGGGTGGTGACGACCTGGACGATGGCGCCGGTGTTGGCGCCGGTGGTGGCGCCGGACGAGATGGCCTGGACGAACGTCTTGTCGATCTTCAGGGTGTCGGCCGGAAAGCGGTGCAGGTAGGCCAGCGACGAGTAGCCCGTGCCGAAGTCGTCGATGGACAGACGGACGTCCATGGCGCGGATCTGCTCCATGATGACCCGGCACCGCTCCGGGTCCTTCATCAGCAGACTCTCGGTGATCTCCAGCTTCAGGGTGTGCGGCGGGATCGGGGTGTCGGTCAGCGTCTCGCGCACGCGTTCCGGCAGGTCGTCGTCGAGGAACTGGCGCGACGACACGTTCACACTCATGAACAGCGGCTCGCGGCGGGGAAAACGGTCCTGCCAGGAGGCCACCTGCTGCACCGCCTCGCGCAGGGCCCAGCGGCCCATCGCCACGATCAGCCCGGTCTCTTCGGCCAAGGGGATGAAGTCCGCCGGCGACACCAGGCCGCGCGTGGGGTGGTTCCAGCGCATCAGCGCCTCGAACCCGGCGATCCGCCCGGTCGCCATGGCGACGATGGGCTGGTAGTGGAGATGGAGCTGGCCGTCGTCGAGGGCCCGGCGCAGGTCGGCCTCGGTGCGAACCAGCGCCATGGCCTGGCGGCGCAACGCGCTGTCGAACACGTCGACCCTGTTGCGCCCGCCCGACTTGGCGCGGAACACCGCGAGGCTGGCGTCGCGCAGCACGTCCTCCGGGCGTTGGTAGCCCGAGACGCTGAGCGCCACGCCGATCGAACAGGTCAGCACGATGCGGTGGTCGTCGATGTGCATCGGCTGCGCCACGGCGGCGCTTAGGCGCTCCGCCGAGTCGAGGGCGTCGCCGACGTCGTCGGCGTCGTTGATCAGCATGCCGAATTCGTCGGCGGAGAGACGGGCCAGGGTGTCGCCACGCCGACGGCCGGCCTCGAGGCGGTCGGCGATGGTCTTCAGGATGCGGTCGCCGACGTGTGCGCCCAGGGTGTCGTTGATGCCCTTGAAACGGTCGATGTCCAGCAGCAGGACCGCGAAGGGCCGGCCATCGGAGCGCCGGCTGCGGTCCAGCGCCTGGCCGATGCGGTCGAGCAGGAGCGTGCGGTTGGGCAGCCCGGTCATGGTGTCGTGCAGGGCGTCGAACAGGATCTGCTGCTCCGCCTTCTTGCGGTCGGTGATGTCGGTCATCGACCCGGCCATGCGCACGGCGTGGCCGCTGGAGCCGCGCACCGCCAGCCCGCGCACCAGGACCCAGCGCTCAGAGCCGTCGGCGTGGTGCATCCGGCACTCGTGCTGGAGGCTGTCCCGCTCGCCGGCGAGATGAAGTTCGATGGCCCCTTCGAGACCGGCCAGGTCGGCGGCATGGACGCGGGAGAACCACTCCTCCGGGTTGGCACCGATCTCCGACTCGTGGTGGCCGAGCATCGCCTTCCAACGCGGCGACAGGTAGATCTCGCCGACCAGCAGATTCCAGTCCCACAGCCCGTCGTTGGCGCCGCGCGCCGCCAGGGCGTAGCGCTCCTCGCTCTGGCGCAGCTGGTGCTCGGCCGTCTTGCGGTCGGTGACGTCGGCCTGGCTGCCGACGATCCGCACCGCCGCCCCCGACTCGTCCATCAGGGCCAGGCCGCGGCACGCCATCCAGCGCTGCCCCCCCGATGCGTCGCGCATCCGGTACTCGACCAGGAACGGCTCGCCGCCGCTGCCGGCGCGGTGGCGTTCGAGCGCCGTCAGCAGGGCGGGGCGGTCCTCTTCGACCACCCGCCCCAGCCACTCGTCGGGGCTGGTGCCGATGTCGTGCTCGGTGAAGCCGAGGATCGACTTCCAGCGCGGGGAATAATAGAGGGTGCCGGTCTTGAGGTCCCAGTCGTAGAGGCCGTCGTTGCTGGCGGCCGAGGCCAGGGCGTAGCGCTCCTCGCTCTGGCGCAGCCGCTCCTCGGCGAGCTTGCGTTCGGTGATGTCGGCCACCGCGCCGACCAGGCGCATCGGCTCGCCGGTCTCGTCGGCCACGGCGACGCCACGGCACACCAGCCAGCGCCACCCCGTGCCGTGCTTGCGGCGCACCCGATGCTCGATCTGGAAGGGCAGGCTGACGCTGACCATCTGCCCCTCGAACGAGGCGTAAAGCCATTCGACGTCGTCGGGATGGACGCGGTCGAGCCAGTCCGCCGGCTTGTGCTGGCCGTCGGACGGCGGCAGCCCGAGAAATTCCTGGAAGCGGGGAGACAGGTAGAGCGTGTCGGTTCGGAGATCCCAATCCCACACGCCCTGGCTTCCAGCCTTCTCCGCCAGCAGATATCGATCGATCGGACCGCTCAAACGAACCCTCACCGGCTGAACGCCTCGGCGCCGCGGGGAACGCCCCGCGCGTCGGACAATTCGAACCACAACGATAGGGATTTAATGGTGAACGATGAATGAAGGGGGCCGAGCAAAGTGGTCGTTCCCCCGGGCGCCAGCCGCTACCATGGGGGTGGCTGAGGCAGGCGGAGGCCCGGATCGGGCATGGCGATGGACTGGACGGACCGGGGCGTCGTTCTCTCGGCCAAGCCCCACGGCGAGGCGGCCGCGGTGGCCGTCCTGCTGACCCGCGACCACGGCCGGCATGGCGGGCTGGTCCAGGGCGGGCGGTCGAGCCGGCAGCGCGCGACGCTGGAGCCGGGCACGGTGGTCGCCGCCCGCTGGCGGGCGCGCCTGCCCGAGCACCTCGGAACCTTCACCCTGGAGGCCGAGCATGGCTACGCCGCCGCCCTGCTGGACGATCCGCCGCGGCTGGCGGCGTTGACCGCGGCCTGCGCCCTGGTGGAGGCCGCGCTGCCCGAACGGGAGCCCCACGGCGCCGTGTTCGATGCCCTGGTGGCGTTGTTCCGGGTGCTGGGCGGCGACGCCTGGCCGGAGGCCTACGTGCGGTGGGAGTGCGGGCTGCTGGGCGAACTCGGCTTCGCACTCGACCTCGACCGCTGCGCCGCAACCGGCAGCAACGATCACCTCGCCTATGTCAGCCCGCGGTCGGGCCGCGCCGTGTCCGCAGCGGCGGGGGAACCCTACCGCGACCGGCTGCTGCCGCTGCCGGGGTTCCTCGCCGGGAGCGGCGGCGGCGGGCGCGACGAGACCCTGGCCGGGCTGCGGCTCACCGGCCACTTCCTGGAGCGGCACGTTCTGAACGGCCCCTTGCCGCCGGCCCGCGGGCGCCTGGTGGAGCGCCTGACCCGTGATGGCTGACGGGGAACGTATCGCGAACCGTTCCGTGTGGATTCCGTGGTGCAAAATCGGGTAGCTTGCGACCATGAAGACGCCCATCCCCGCCTCCGACATTCTCGACAAGCCGCTGGCCGAGGCGCTTGGCGAGCGCTACCTCAGCTACGCGCTGTCGACCATCATGGCGCGCTCGCTGCCCGACGTGCGCGACGGGCTGAAGCCGGTCCACCGCCGCCTGCTCTTCGCCATGAGCCAGCTCCGCCTCGACCCATCCACGCCGCCGAAGAAGTCGGCCCGCGTGGTCGGCGACGTCATCGGTAAATTCCACCCGCACGGCGACACCGCCGTCTACGACGCCCTGGTGCGCCTTGCCCAGGACTTCGCGGTGCGCTACCCCCTGATCGACGGCCAGGGCAACTTCGGCAACATCGACGGCGACAACGCCGCGGCCATGCGGTACACCGAGGCCCGTCTCACCGACGTGGCCAAGGCGCTGCTGGAGGGGATCGAGCAGGACGCCGTGGATTTCCGCGGCACCTACGACGGCGACGGCGAGGAGCCGGTCGTCCTGCCCGCCAATTTCCCGAACCTGCTGGCCAACGGCTCCAGCGGCATCGCCGTGGGCATGGCCACCAACATCCCGCCCCACAATGTGGGCGAGATCTGCGACGCCCTGCGCCACCTCATCAAGCACCGCGACGCCAGCATTGAGACGCTGGTCGGGTTCATGCCCGGCCCCGACTTCCCCACCGGCGGCCTCCTGGTGGAGCCACGGGCCTCGGTGGTGGAATCCTACCGCACCGGGCGCGGCTCCTTCCGGCTGCGCGCCCGCTGGGAGGTCGAGAAGCTGGGGCAGGGGACCTGGCAGATCGTCGTCACCCAGGTTCCCTACCAGGTGCAGAAGGCGCGGCTGGTCGAGCGCATCGCCGAACTGCTGACCGCACGCAAGCTGGTGCTGCTGGAGGACGTTCGCGACGAGTCGGCCGAGGACGTCCGCCTGGTGCTGGTGCCGAAGAGCCGCAACGTCGATCCCGACGTGCTGATGGCCTCGCTGTTCCAGGCCACCGACCTGGAGATCCGCTTCGCCCTCAACATGAACGTCCTGGGCGCCGACAACGTGCCCCGCGTCATGGACCTGCGCGAGGTTCTGCAGGCCTTCCTCGACCACCGCCACACCGTCCTGGTCCGCCGCTCCGCGCATCGGCTGGCGCAGATCGACCACCGGCTGGAGGTGCTGGGCGGCTACCTCGTCGCCTATCTGAACCTCGACGAGGTGATCCGCATCATCCGCGAGGAGGACGAGCCCAAGGCGTCGTTGATGGGGGCGTTCGCGCTCAGCGAGGTCCAGGCCGAGGCCATCCTCAACATGCGCCTGCGCAACCTGCGCAAGCTCGAGGAGATGGAGATCCGCAAGGAGAACGACCAGCTCGCCGCCGAGCGCGCCGAGCTGGTGGCCCTGCTGGGTGACGAGCCCCTGCGGTGGAAGCGGATCGACAAGGAGGTGGGGGAAACCAAGAAGCGCTTCGGCAAGGGCGCGCTGGGCGACCGCCGCACCGACATCGCCGATGCCCCCACCGTCATCGACATCCCGGTCGACGCCATGGTGGAGCGCGAGCCGCTGACCGTCCTGTGCTCCGAGAAGGGCTGGATCCGGGCGGTCCGCGGCCATCTGGCGGAGGCCGAGGTGGCCGAGGTCAAGGTGAAGGAAGGCGACCGCCCGCGCTTTGCCGTGCGCTGCGAGACCACCGACAAGATCCTGGTGTTCGCCAGCAACGGCAAATTCTACACGCTGCCGGCGGACAAGCTGCCGCGGGGCCGCGGCTTCGGCGAGCCGGTGCGGCTGATGATCGAGCTCGGCAACGAGACCGACATCGTCGCCCTGTTTCCGCACGTCGCCGGCCGCCGCATGGTCGTCGCCTCCGAGGACGGCCGCGGCTTCCAGGTGGACGAGGGCGAGGTGCTGGCGCAGACGCGCGGCGGCAAGCAGGTGCTGAACCTGGACGAGGGGCGCCACGCCCTGATCTGCGCGCCGGCCGACGGCGACCACGTGGCGGTGGTCGGCAACAACCGCAAGCTCCTGGTGTTCCCGCTCGACGAACTGCCGCTCCTGGCCCGCGGCAAGGGCGTGCAGCTCCAGAAGTACAAGGACGCGAGTCTCTCCGACCTCAAGGTCTTCGCGCTGGCCGACGGGTTGAGCTGGAAGCAGGGCGAGCGGGTGTTCCGCGTCACCGACCTGGCCGGCTGGCTGGGCCCGCGGGCGGGCATCGGCAAGATTCCGCCCAACGGGTTCCCGCGCATCAACAAGTTCACCTGACGGGTGCGTATTGGTAGGACCAGCGTGCGCTAGCGCTTGAAGATCCACCGTTCTTTCCGGCATAGTTGACCCAGCCAAACAATCCGCGGCCGGGGGTGGGCGACCGCCCGCCTCCGGAACCCGGAGCGATCGACACGGGGAGGAACGCGTGACCAGACAGGTTGCGGAGGCGGTGACCGCAGCGGCCACCCGGGCCATCCCGGGCCTGCCGTCCGGACGCGGCCAGGACCCTGTCCGCCGATGACCGGCCCGGGGCACCTCACACCACGTTCCCATCCCGCTTCGATTTAGGGCACCCGCGGCGCCGTGTGCGTGTGGGCGTGCTGTGCCGCGGCGTTGGAATCCCCACAAAGAAGAGAACCCCAGGGAGACTTCAAGCATGAAGCGTCGTTCCTTCCTTGCAACGGCCGGTGTCGGCGCCGCCGCATCGACCATTGCCGCACCCGCCATCGCCCAGAGCGCCCCGAAGATCCAGTGGCGCTGCGCGTCCAGCTTCCCCAAGAGCCTGGACACCATCTACGGCGGGGCCGAGGAGGTCGCCAAGCGCGTCTCCGAGGCCACCGACGGAAACTTCCAGATCCGCGTCTTCGCCGGTGGCGAGATCGTGCCGGGCCTCCAGGTCCTGGACGCCGTCCAGAACAACACCGTCCAGTGCGGCCACACCGTGTCGTACTACTACGTCGGCAAGGACCCGACCTTCGCCTTCGACGCGGCCATCCCGTTCGGCCTCAACGCCCGCCAGCAGCAGGCGTGGATGACCCACGGCGGCGGCCTCGAGCTGATGCGCGCGTTCTTCAAGAAGTACAACATCGTCCAGTTCCCCGGCGGCAACACCGGCACCCAGATGGGTGGCTGGTTCCGCAAGGAGATCAAGTCGGTCGAGGACCTCAACGGCCTCAAGATGCGCATCGGCGGCTACGCCGGCCGCGTCGTGCAGAAGCTGGGTGCGGTGCCGCAGCAGATCGCCGGCGGTGACATCTATCCGGCGCTGGAGAAGGGCACCATCGACGCCACCGAGTGGGTCGGGCCGTACGACGACGAGAAGCTCGGCTTCTACAAGGTGGCCAAGTACTACTACTACCCCGGCTGGTGGGAAGGCGGCCCGCAGGTGTCGTTCCTCACCAACATGGAGGAGTACGAGAAGCTGCCGGCCAACTACAAGGCGGTGCTCGAGGCCGCCTGCGCCGCCGCCAACACCTCCATGCTCGGCAAGTACGACGTCCAGAACATGGACGCCCTGAAGCGGCTGGTGGCCGCCGGCACGGTGCTGAAGCCGTTCCCGCGCGACGTCATGCAGGCCTGCTATCAGGCCGCCTTCCAGCTCTACGAGGAGGAAGCGGCGAGCAACGAGGCGTTCCGCACGGTCTACGAGCCCTGGAAGAAGTTCCGGGACGAGGAGTACCTGTGGTTCCGCGTCGCCGAGTTCAGCTTCGACCAGTTCGTCTACACGGCACCGCCGCCCAAGAAGGGCTGAGCATCAGATCCCAGGAAAAAGCCCCGCGCAAGCGGGGCTTTTTTTGTGGACACAGCCCGGCGGCTTCGGCCGTGGCGCGGTGTGCTCCCCCGGCCGGAGCCGGGGGACGGGGCGCTCACTGGATCTGCTGTTGGAGCTGACGCATGATGTCGGCGCCGGGGTCGTAGGGCGCCGGCGCTTCGCCCTCGGGCAGCTCCATGCCCGGGAAGACGGGCGGCGGTTCGTTGTAGTCGAGGGTCGGGATCTCGATGTGGATGGTGTCGAGATCGACCTCCGGCCCCTTCTCGATGCCTGACAGCACCAGCTCCGGGAACAGCAGAACGATCGCCACCATGACGATCTGGATGCACACGAAGGGGACGGCGCCCCAGTAGATCTGCCCGGTGGTGATGCCGTCGATGGTCTTGCCGGTGACCTTGTCGACGTAGGCGTTGCGCGGCGCCACCGAGCGCAGGAAGAACAGGGCGAAGCCGAAGGGCGGGTGCATGAACGACGTCTGCATGTTGACGCTGAGCAGAACGCCGAACCAGATCAGATCGATCCCCATCTTCTCGGCCACCGGGGCCAGCAGCGGCACGATGATGAAGGCCAGCTCGAAGAAATCGAGGAAGAAGGCCAGCAGGAACACCATGACGTTGACGACGATGAGGAAGCCGATCTCGCCACCGGGCAGGCTGGTCAACAGATGCTCGACCCAGAGGTCGCCGTTGACGCCACGGAACACGAGTCCCCAGACCGTCGAGCCGATGAGGATGAAGATCACGAAGGACGAGAGCTTGGCCGTGGAGTCCATCGCCTGGCGCAGCAGCCCGAACGACAGCTTGCGTTTGGCGATGGCCAGGATGATGGCCCCGGTCGCGCCCATGGCGCCGCCCTCGGTGGGCGTGGCGATGCCCAGGAAGATGGTTCCCAGCACCAGGAAGATCAGCACCAGCGGCGGCACCAGCGAGACCAGAACGCGGACCAGGAGCTTGGTGCCGCGCAGGGTGCGCGCCTCCGGCGGCAGCGCCGGTGCGGCCTTGGGATCGATGACCGAGAAGCCGATGACGTAGGCGGCGTAGAGCCCGGTCAGCACAAGGCCGGGGAACAGGGCGCCGGCGTACATGTCGCCGACCGAGCGGCCGAGCTGGTCGGCCATGACGATGAGCACCAGCGACGGCGGGATGATCTGCGCCAGGGTGCCGGACGCGGCGATGACGCCGGTCGCCAGGCGGCGGTCGTAGCCGTAGCGCAGCATGATGGGCAGCGAGATCAGCCCCATCGAGATCACCGAGGCCGCCACCACGCCGGTGGTCGCCGCCAGCAGCGCGCCGACGAACACCACGGCGTAGGCGAGGCCGCCGCGCAACGGCCCGAACAGCTGCCCGATGGTGTCGAGCAGGTCCTCCGCCATGCCCGACCGTTCGAGGATCAGGCCCATGAAGGTGAAGAAGGGAATGGCCAGCAGCGTGTCGTTCTGCATGATCCCGAACACGCGCTCCGGCAGGGCCTGGAACAGCTCGGGCCGCAGCAGCCCCAGCTCCATGCCGAGCAGGCCGAAGATGAGGCCGTTGGCGGCCAGCGCGAAGGCGACGGGGTAGCCCAGGAGGAGGAACGCCACCAGGGCGCCGAACATGAGCGGCGCCATCTCGGCGGTCAGGAATTCGATCATGATGTGTGCATTCCCCGGGTCAGTGGCCGCCGCTCATCTTCTCGCCGGGCTCGTCGATCAGGCCCATCAGGAAGGCGATGCGCTTGATCAGCTCGGACACGCCCTGCAGCAGCAGCAGCAGGAACCCCGCCGGGACCAGCAGCTTGACCGGCCAGCGGATGAGGCCGCCGGCGTTGCTCGACATCTCGCCGATGGCGAAGGAGTCGGAGAACATCGGCCACGACAGCAGCAGGATCAGCAGCACCATCGGGAAGAAGAAGAAGATCGTTCCGAACACATCGACCCAGGCCTGGGTGCGCCTGGAGAAGCGGCCGACGATGATGTCGATGCGGATGTGTTCGTTGCGAAGGAAGGTGTAGCCGGCGCACAGCAGGAACACGGCGGAGAACAGATACCATTGCAACTCCAGCCAGGCGTTGGAGCTGGTGTCGAACAGGTAGCGGATCGACGCGTTGCCGGCGCTGACGAGCACCGCAACGAGAATGAGCCAATAGGCGAGTTGTCCGACGCGGGTGTTGAGCGCGTCGATCAACCTGCTGACGGATAGCAGGACATTCACCGGATGTTCTCCCTGTCCCCGTGCGCCGGGTTGTTGAATTTGTGTGTGCGTCACGCGTCCATCGCGGCGCGTCCGGGCGGCGACCGCGGCAACCGCCAGAATTGGTAGCACCATCGATTTCACTGGGCGGGAATATTTCCCGGATGGCCCCGCCATGCAAGCGTTGCGATGCAGCCCATCGAAAAAGAGACGCTTGACAGGCGTTCGGACGCGCCTAGTCGGCCGCCGGTTCCCCGGGAAGGGCGTGCCACCCCTCCGGCCCCAGCGCCTCGAGCGGCTGGAACCGGGCCTTGTAGGCCATCTTGCGGCTCTGGGCGATCCAATAGCCGAGATAGACATGAGGCAGGCCCTCGGCGCGGGCACGCTCGATCAGGGCGAGGATCAGGAAGGTGCCGAGGCTGCGCGCGTCGGCGTCGGCGTCGTAGAAGCTGTAGACGGCGGAGAACCCGTCGGCAAGGCGGTCGGTCAGCATGCATCCGACCAGCCGCCCGGTGCCGTCCCGCGCCTCCAGGAGGCTGGTGTCGGCGCGCCCCTCGTCGACCATGGCGGCGAAATCCGCCATGGCCATCCGCGCCATGTCGGAATCGCCGTGCCGGGAGGCCTGGTAGGCGGCGAACAGCCGATACTGCTCGCCGGTGGCGGCGGCGGGCGCCTCCGCCAGGTGGAGGTCGGCGTTGGCCCGCTGGACCCGGCGCAGCGAGCGCGACAGGCGGAAGGCGGCGATCGGGATTCGCACGGGAACGCAGGCCTGGCAGTTCGGGCAGACCGGGCGGTAGACGATGTCATGGCTGCGCCGGAAGCCGGCACGCGACAGGGTCGAATTGACCTCCGCCGTGAAGGGGCCGGCCAGCCGGGTGAACAGCTTGCGTTCCACCCGGCCGGGCAGATAGGGGCAGGGCATCGGCCCGGATCGGAAGAACTGCTGAAGCGGCCGCGTCTGCGGCGAAATGATCGACATGCCCGAACCCTGTTGGCCCAACCCCGTTGCCCCGAGCGATGGCCAGGCCCTAGCCGGCCTGGCCCTGCGTCTGCGCCATCCCACCGCCACCGGCGAGCGCGACACCCGCTTCGGACTCGGCGGCCGCCCGCTCCTGTCCGAAGAAGGCGTAGCCGATCTCTTCGGCGACGCTGCCAAGCTGCAACTGCACCCAGTCCAGATACTCGTGCAGCCCGTCGCGGATGACCGCCTCGATGGGCCGCGACAGCAGGGCCGCCAGCAATTCGTCCACCTTCTCCATGGCCTCGCTGCCGCGGCGCAGATTGTAGCGCGACTTGAGGCGGGTGAGCACCCCGTCCATCTGCCGTACGCACATGACCACGGACCGCGGGAAGCCTTCGTTGAACACCATGAAGCCGGCGACCGTGGCCGGGGTCATGCCGCGCGGGTAGACCCGCCGGAAGGCGTGGTAGCCCGCCGTCGAGCGCAGCACGGTGAACCACTGGAACATGTCCAGGCTCGATCCGTCGTCGGCCGAGGCGGGAAGCAGCGTGTGGTACTTGATGTCGAGAAGGCGCGTGGTCTGGTCGGCGCGCTCGATGTACTTGCCGAGCTGGTAGAAGTACCATCCCTGGTCGCGGTAGAACGTGCCCTCGGTGATGCCGGTGTGGGTCTGGCAGGCCTCCTTGATCCAGGCGCACACGCGGCTCAGGTTCTGCACCGTCACGTCCTTCGCCCGCAATTCCAGCAGGCGGTTGTAGAGCACGTTGAGCTGCGTCCACATCTCTGTCGAGATCCACGGCCGCAAGGTCCGGGCGTTGAACCGCGCGACGCGGATGACCGACACCAGCGAGTTCATGTGGGCCTGGTCGAGGACGTAGTAGTGGATCACCGTTTCGGACGTCGCGCGGTCGTGGCGGCTGAAGAAATCGGCCTCGTCGGCGTTGAGCTGGACGATGCTCAGCCAGTTCGAGGCGCCGCGCTTGTCGCGGGCGAAGGTCTCGTGGACGTCGAGGATGCGCGCCAGGTTCTCGGCGCGCTCCATGTAGCGGGCCATCCAGAAGATGGACTCGGCATAGCGGGCGAGCAGGTTCACGGGGCGTGTCCCTCTGTCTTGGCGATGTCGTTGCCGTCTCCGGCGCCGTCCTCCAGGACCCAGGTGTCCTTGGATCCGCCCCCCTGGGAGGAGTTGACGATCAGCGTCCCCTTCTTGAGGGCCACCCGCGACAGCCCGCCGGGCAGCACCCAGGTCTTGCTGCCGGTGACCGCGAACGGGCGGAGGTCGACGTGGCGCGGCTCGATCCCGTCGGGGGTGAGGGTCGGGCAGACCGACAGGTCGATCAGCGGCTGGCTGATGTAGTTGGCGGGATCGGCCAGCAGCTTGGCCCGGCAGTCGTCGAGCTGCGCCTTCGTGGCGCGCGGGCCGATGGTGATGCCGTAGCCGCCGGCCTCGCCGACCGGCTTGACCACCAGCTCGTCCAGGTGGTCGAGCGTGTATTGCAGGGACTCCGCCTCGCGGCAGATCCGGGTGTCGACGTTGGGCAGGATCGGGTCCTGGTCGAGGTAGTACTTGATCATCCGCGGCACGTAGCAATACACGGCCTTGTCGTCGGCCACCCCGGTGCCGATCGCGTTGGCCAGGGCCACGTTGCCCTTGCGGTACGCCTCGAGGATGCCGGGCACGCCCAGCAGGCTGTCGGGGTTGAAGGCCCGCGGGTCGAGGAAGTCGTCGTCGAGTCGGCGGTAGATGGAATGGACCGGGGCCAAGCCGTCCGTCGTCTTCATGTAGACGCGGTCGTTCTCGACCACCAGGTCGCGCCCCTCGACCAGCGGGACGCCCATTTCCCGGGCCAGGAAGATGTGTTCGAAATAGGCGGAGTTGAACGCGCCCGGCGACAGCAGAACCACCTCCGGATCGCCGACCTCCGACGGGGCGATCTCGGCCATGACGTCGAGCAGACGGTGGCCGTAGTCGTCGACCCGGCGGATGCCGATGTCCTGCATCAGGTCCGGAAAGACCCGCTGCATCATGTGGCGGTTCTCCACCACGTAGGAGACCCCCGACGGAACGCGCCCGTTGTCCTCCAGCACGCGGAACGCGCCGTCGCGGTCGCGCACCAGATCGGTGCCGTTGATGTGGATGTAGGTCCCGAACGGCACCTTCAGCCCCTGCACCTGGGGGCGGTAGTTGGGGTTCCCCAGCACCAGTTCGGCCGGGATCACGCCGTCCTTCAGGATCTTCTGGTCATGGTAGATGTCATGCAGGAAGAGGTTGAGCGTCGCCACCCGCTGCACGATTCCGGCTTCGAGATGCGCCCATTCCTGCGCCGAGAGCACGCGCGGAACGATGTCGAACGGCAGGATGCGGTCGACCGCCTCCTTTTCCGAGTAAACCAGGAACGTGATTCCGAGATTGTACAGTTCACGTTCGGCATCCGACGCACGCCGCGTCAGCTCTTCAAAATCAAGCCCGCCGATCCGCGACCGGATGATTTCCGTATGACGGGCGGGAGCGGCAGAACTCCCGAACAATTCATCAAAATAAACTCCGCTGTCATAGGACGACAAAAGGTCGATGACCCTCGGTTCGGTTCCACTCACCGGCTCCCCCGCTTCGCAACCCTTTGTGAACGCTCATCGCACGCTTCGGTGCTTTCGGGGAGTATGAACCAAGTGTTCGTGACTTGAACAGGGGCAAGCTGCGGTGGCGTGTGACGGCTGCCATACTGCATACACGCGCGGCAGACGTTCGTGGTACCGCCTTAATTCTGTGCAGCGTCGCCCCTCGCCTGGGTTTCGCGCAGCAGAACGATGGAGATCCGGCGGTTTTGCGGCGACGCCGGCTGGTCCGGCACCAGGAGGTCGCGGTCGGCGCGGCCGACCACGTCCTGGACGCGCGCGTCGGGGATGCCGCCGGCGACCAGGGCGCGGCGCAGGGCGTTCGCCCGCTCGCTGGACAGGTCCCAGTTGTCGCGCCCGGCGTTGGCGGCGAAGGGCACGGCGTCGGTGTGGCCGGTGATCGACAGCCGGTTCGGCAGCTTCGACAGCACCTGGGCCAGCTGCGTCACCAGCTGCCGGGTCTGCGGGAACATCTGGCTGGACCCGCCGGGGAACATGGACACGCGGTCCTGGTCGACGATCTGGATGCGCAGGCCTTCCGGGGTCTGGTCGATCATCAGGTTCTGGGCCAGCGGCTCCAGTTCGGGAATCGACTGGATGGCCTGGCGGATCTCGGCCGCCGCCTGCTGGAACTGCTGCGCCTCGCTCTGCCCGATGTTCAGCACGTCCGAGGCCTCGTGCACCCGGTCGGCGAAGTCCGACAGGGTCTCGCCCGGTTTCTGCCCGGGCTGGCCCACCTGTTCGGCCATCTGCTCCAGCCGCTCCTGGTATTCGAACCGGGTCTCGTTGGGCCGTTGCTCGGCGGCGTCGCCGGTGTTGGGACCGCCGCTGGCCGCGGGTTCGTCCAAATCGTCCTCGGGGTCGGTCTCCGTGTCCTGATTGCCGGGCGGCCCGCTGCTCGGCACGTCCGCGGACATCGGCGACGACGGGGACATCTGGGCGCCCGGGGCGGTGATGGTCTGGCCGCCCAGCAGGCCGCCCGACCCGGAGGTTTCGCGGCTCACCGAAACCGGCGCGAAATAGTCGGCGATGCCCTTGCGCTGGTCGCTGGTGGTGACGTTCAGCAGCCACAGCAGCAGGAAGAACGCCATCATCGCCGTCACGAAATCGGCGTAGGCGACCTTCCACGCACCACCGTGGTGACCGCCGTGCCCGCCCTTCTTCTTCTTGATGATGATCGGCTGCTCGGTGCCGGCGGGGGTGGCGGACATCGGGACCAATCGTCAATGAAGGAGCGGGACTGGGGCGCCGCGGGTGGCGCCCGGAGGCACGCGCGCGCCCCACGGCACGGTGTCCGTTCTTCCTTAAGATCCGTTTAATGGTGCCGGCGCCCGGCCCGCGGCGGCGCTCGCGACGGGGGATCGGGAAGGAATGGGGACAAGCGCCTTGCGCTGGCGCCCCGGGGTGGGATAATCCGGCCGGCCCAACCGCCCGTCCGCACCCCGTCCATGTCCGACCACAGGCTGCCATGACCATCGATCCCCGGGCGTTCCGCGACGCCCTCGGCACGTTTGCCACGGGTGTGACCGTGATCACCACCCGGTGCCCCGACGGCACGCCCGTGGGCGTGACGGTCAACTCCTTCTCCTCGGTGTCGCTCGACCCGCCGCTGGTCCTGTTCTGCCTCGGCCGCGCCTCGCGGTCCTTCGACGTGTTCGCCCACGGCACCTGCTTCGCCGCCAACGTGCTGGCGGACGATCAGGGGGACCTGTCGTCGCGCTTCGCCCGCCGCGATGAGCAGGACCGCTGGGAGGGCGTCGGCGTCGAGGAGTGGGAGACCGGTGCGCCGGTGCTCCAGGGCTGCCTTGCCAACCTCGACTGCACCAAGGAGGCGGTCCACGACGGCGGCGACCATGTCATCCTGGTCGGCCGCGTGCGCCGCCTGGGGGCCCGGCAGGACGGCGGGCCCCTGCTGTACTTCCGCGGCGCCTACGCCACCCTGGCCTGACGCGACGGCCGGCGCGGCGGGGGCGGCTCCCGCCGCCTCAATGGGACATCAGCACCGGGATGCGGGCGTGCTGGAGGATGGTGCGCGTGGCTCCGCCCAGCACCATCTCGCGCAGGCGGGAATGGCCGTACGCACCCATCACCACCATGTCGGCCTTGAGGTCGTGGGCGCGCGCCAGGATGGTCTCACCGATGTCACCGCCGCGGTGCGTCTCCGCGTGGTGCTGCGAGCGCACGCCGTGGCGCTCCAGGAAGATCATGGGGTCGCGGCCGCTGTCGCCGGTGTGGCCGGGGGCGTCGATGGTCAGCACCGTCACCTTGTCGGCGGCCTGGAGGATCGGCAGGGAATCGCGCAGGGCGCGGCCGGCCTCCCGGGTGTTCTTCCAGGCGACCATCACGTGGCGCCCGAAGCCGTCGGTCTTGCCGTCATAGGGCAGCACCAGGGCGGGGCAGGGGGCGTCGAGGGGGAGGCGGTCGGGCACGTGCAGCAGCACGCGGTCCTCGATGTAGGCGGGATGGGACTGGGTGATCACCGCCAGGTCGGCGTAGGTGGCGCGGGCCGCCAGGAGCTCCTCATGGTCGCCCTCGACCACCGCCCAGGCATAGGAGCAGTCCTTCAGGGACTGGCGAACCTCGTGCTCCACCTCCGCGGCCTTCTCGTGGGCGATGGCGGTCGCCTCGGCGATGTAGGCGTAGGACGCGCCGCGCCCGGTCACGGCCGCCGGCATGTGGACCGGGGTGGCGATGTACAGCACATCCACGAAGGCATCGAACCGCTTGGCGAGCGACGCCGCGACGTCGAGCCGAGCGCCATGGCGCTCGTCGTTGGACATGTGCAGGAGGATGGACTTGATCGACATGGCTACCCGCTCGTTCGCTGTTTCCTGGACCCGCTGGGCGTTCCCCTAGGTAACGCCCAGCGGCACCGGATGGCAACGCCGTGGGCCGTCTAGCGCACGGAGACGGTGTAGTTTTCCACGGGCTGGACGCTCTCGATCAGGCCGCGCTCCTTGAGAAAGCCCGCGAAAGCGCGGTAGCGGTCGGGATTGACATCGGCCGGCTGGTGGGCGAAGCGCATCAGCGTGTCGGCCCACGCGCGCCGGTTCAGCTCGTCGTTCAGCTCCGGGCGGTCCTTGATGAAGGCGGCGTGGGCCTCCTCGCGGTGGTTCAGGATGTAGAGGGTGGCGCGCTGCACCGCGGCCAGGAAGCGGGGAAGGCGCGGGTCGCCGGTGCGGTCCTTGTGGGCGACGATGATCAGCTCGTCGTAGACCGGCACGCCCTCCTCCTCCGGGTAGAAGGCGCGGCCCTGGCGCTCCTCGATGGCCAGTTGGTTGAGCTCGAAGTTGCGGAAGGCGCCGATCACCGCGTCGACCTGGCCGGACAGCAGGGCCGGCGACAGGGAGAAGTTGACGTTCACCAGGGTGACGTCGTCCAGGCGCAGCCCGGCCTTGTCGAGCATCGCCCCCAGCAGCGCCTCCTCGAACCCGCCGACGGAGAAGCCGATCTTGCGGCCCTTGAGGTCGGCCAGCGTCTTGACCGGCCCGTCCGCCAGCACCACCAGGGAGTTCAGCGGCGTGTCGATCAGCGTGCCGACGCGCACCAGGGGCAGTCCCTGGTCGACGTGCATGTGGAGCTGGGGCTGGTAGGAGATCGCAAGGTCCGCCTGGCCGGCGGCGACCAGCTTGGGCGGGTCGTTGGGATCGGCCGGGGCGACCAGCTCGACCGTGAGCCCCTCGTCGGCGAAGAACCCCATCTCCTTGGCGACCACCAGCGGCGCGTGGTCGGGATTGACGAACCAGTCCAGCAGGACGGTCAGCGGCTCGCCGGTCGGGGCGGCCTGGGCCAGGGCCGGCAGGGGAGAGAGGACGGGGGCGAGCAGGGCGGCGGCCAGCGTGGCCGCGGCAAACATCCGCTTCATCGTGGGTCAGTCCTTTTCATCGTCGGGAAGGCGATCGGGTTGCCATGGCAGAACCCGGCGCAACGCGGCGTCCACGCCGGAGTAGAGCGCCACCGCGAAGGCGGCGAGAACGAACAGGGCGGCGAACAGCAGGTCGACCTGCATGCGGGCGTTGGCGTGGAGCATCAGGTAGCCGAGCCCGGCCGATGAGCCCACCCATTCCCCCACCACGGCGCCGATCGGGGCCACGGCGGCGGCGACCCGCACGCCCGATGCCAGCGCCGGCAGGGCGGCGGGCAGCCGCACCTGCCACAGCACGGCGGCCGGCGTGGCGTCCATGGTGCGGGCGAGATCGATCCAGCCGGGGTCGGTGCGCCGCAGCCCGTCGAACAGCGCGGCGGTGACCGGGAAATAGATGATCAAGGTCGCCATGGCGACCTTCGAGGCCATGCCGTAGCCCAGCCACAGCACCAGCAGCGGGGCCAGGGCGAACACCGGGATCGCCTGGCTGACCACCAGCACCGGCAGCAGCCAGCGCCGGGTCATGCGCGAGCTCGCCAGGGCGAGCGCGCTGGCGAAGCCGAGGGCGACGCCCAGGGCCAGGCCCAGCAGGATCTCCGCCAGGGTGTACGCGGCGTGGTGGGCCAGCAGCCCGGCGTGGCGCTGCACCGCCACCGCGACCGCCCCGGGTCCCGGCAGGATGAAGCGGGGCACGCCGCTCAGCCAGACCACGGCCTGCCATCCCGCCGCCAGCACGGCCAGGATGATGGCGGCCCGCAGGGCCCGGCTCATGCCGCCAGCCTCCGCAGCAGTTCGCCCTGCAGCGCCAGCAGCGCGGGGTCGTCGACCGGGCGCGGCGCCACTCCCGGCGGATGCAGCGCCGGCCCGATGGTGGCGGGCTGGCCGGTCATGGCGTGGATGCGGTCGCCGATGCGCAGCGCCTCCAGCGGGTCGTGGGTCACCAGGAGGACGGTGCGCCCGGCCAGCAGCTCCGCCGCCAGGGCCTGGAGGCGGAGCCGGGTGATGGCGTCCAGCGCGGAGAACGGCTCGTCCATCAGCACCAGCGGACGGTCCTCCATCAGCGTGCGGGCCAGCGCCACGCGCTGGCGCTGGCCGCCCGACAGGGCGGCCGGGCGGTCGCCGGCGCGATCCGCCAGGCCGACACGGTCCAGCAGGTCGCGGGCGCGGGCGACCACGGCGGGGGTGCGGGCGGCGCGGCGCAGCCGGGCGCCCAGCAGGACATTGTCGAGCACGCCGAGCCACGGCAGCAGCAGGTCCTGCTGGGCCATGTACGCGATGCGGCCGGCCAGTGGCAGGCCGTCCCCGGTGGCGATCACGGTCGGCGGTTCGGGAGCGGCCAGGCCGGCGATCATGCGCAGGACCGTCGTCTTGCCGACGCCGCTCGGCCCGAGCAGGCAGGTGACCGCCCCCGGCTCCAGCCGCAGGGTGAGATTCTCGTAGAGCGGCGCCCCGCCATAGGTGAGGCGTGCGTTGGCGACGGTGACGGCGAGGGGCGCGTCGGACGACGCGGGTCGGACGGGCGCGTGCATGGCTCACTGGTCCCTACGCCGGTACGAACCGGATCAGGTTCCAGGGGTCGTCCCGGTTGACGGGACCTCTCAGCCGACCATCGGCTCCCCCCAGTGATGTGCCGGGACTATGGCCCAGGCACCCGGTCGCGGCAAGGACCGCTTGACGCCGGGCCGGCCCGCGCCACCACATTGCCGCATGACGGAACCATCGGTGTTCATCGGCAGCGCGATCCACCGCACCCCCGGGTACGGCGCCAAGCACCCGCTGGCGATCCCCCGCCTGGCGACGGTCGTCGACCTCTGCCGCGCCATGGGCTGGCTGCCCGACGCCGCCTACCGCGACAGCCCGATGGCCAGTCCGCAGGACCTCGCCCGGTTCCACGATCCCGCCTACGTCGCCGCGCTGATGCGCGCCGACGCGGAGCAGGCGGTGGACGCCGAAACGGCCCTACGCCACGACCTCGGCCGTCTCGGCAACCCGCTGTTCCCCGGAATGTTCCGGCGCCCGGCCACGGCCGCCGGCGGATCGCTCCTGGGCGCGCGCCTCCTGCTGTCGGGGGCTGCGGCGACGGTTTACAGCCCGGCTGGCGGTACCCATCACGGCCGGCCCGACCGGGCCAGCGGGTTCTGTTACCTCAACGATCCCGTTCTCGCCATCCTGGCGCTGCTCGACGGTGGGCTGGAGCGTGTGCTGTACGTCGACCTCGACGCCCACCACGGCGACGGGGTGGAGGCCGCGTTCGCCGGCGATCCCCGCGTGCTGACGGTGTCCGTGCATGAGGAGGGCCGGTGGCCCTTCACCGGCCGCTCCTCCGACCGGGCCGGCGGCAGCGCCCGCAACCTTCCGGTCCCCGAAGGCTTCAACGACCGGGAGCTGGCCCATGTGGTCGACCACGCGCTGCGGCCCCTCGGCCGGGCCTTCGCCGCCGACGCCCTGGTTCTCCAATGCGGCGCCGACGCCCTCGCCGACGACCCGCTGAGCCGGCTGGCCCTGAGCAACGGGGCGCTGTGGGCGGCGGTGGCGGCGGTCACCGCGCTGGCCCCGCGCCGCCTCGTGCTGGGCGGCGGCGGATACAATCCGTGGTCGGTGGCGCGGTGCTGGGCCGGGGTCTGGGCGACCCTCAACGGGATCGACCCGGCGGTTCCGCCGACGCCCGGCGCCGAGGCGGTGCTGCGGGCGCTGACATGGGCGCGCTCCGCCGGCCGCCGCCCGCCGGAGCGCTGGCTGACCAGCCTGGCGGATCCGCCACACGACGGGCCGGTGCGCGACGCCGTCCGGCGGGTGACCGCGGCGGCCCTGGCGGCGCCGGTGCCGGACACCGCACGGCTGTGACACAAGGGGGTGCCGTGTTGTCGTTGCAGATAATGATAATGCGCGACCGCGACATTCCGCGACATTTCGTTGACGTTTTATGTCGGATGAGCGATTCTCGAACAAGGCGCCAAATGGGCGACGGTGCCGTAGCTGTGGATTGCGCGACACCAGCGTGACGGGTCGAAACCGCCGCGACCGGGGATGGACGGGACACCCCATGTCGAACACGACGATGCTTCTGGTCGCCATCCTGGTCATCATGTCGGTGGCCGTGCCCGTCGCCTTCATCTTGAAAGACCTGATGCCGCGGGCGCTCGAACGCAGCGCCGGCCTGGACAGCCTGCAGAACCGGATCTACGTGCTGCACTCCGAGGCTCACGATCTTCAGGACCGGGTCAACGCGCTGACCTCCCGCCGCAACCAGCAGTCGGGCGAGAAGCACCGCGTCGAAAGCGACATCCGCAAGATGGAGAAGCAGATCACCGACCTCGCGGCACAGCCACCGCTGTTCGTCCACGAGGTGGGGGAGCCGAAGGCGGGGCTGACCAAGTTCGTGGTGTCGGTGAGCCAGGACCGGGCCTCGACCCAGGCCCGCGTCGGCGGCGAGCGGGCCGCGGTGACGCCCATCTGGCGCTACCCCAACGTCGCCGAGGTGTGGGCGCTGACGTTCGAGGAGGCGCGTCAGCTGGTGGAGACCGCCTTTCCCTTCAAGATGGGCTACCAGAAGGCGTTCCAGAAAACCCCCAAGCCCGCGGCCACCGAGGCGCCGCCGTCCGACGACGCCCGCAGGATGGCCGTCTGATGATGCTGAACTTCCTCATCGTTCTGATCATCGTCGCGGTGGCGGCGTGGCTCGGCAACATCATGCTGTCGATGGAGGCGGCGACCAGCCAGGTGCGGGCGCGCATCCGCAACACGCGGGAGGCCGTGTCGAAGCTCGAAGGGACGATCAAGCGCCTCCAGCGCGACGAGGACGCCCTGATCAAGGAGATCGAAAGCCTGGCCGAGGAAACCGTCGCGGTGCGCCACCGCCAGGCCGACTGCCAGACGCGGCTGGCCGAGGCGCAGGCTCGGCGGCGTCCGCACCTGCTGATCCTCACCGATCGCCGCAACCCCTCGGACAAGGAATGGCTGGTGACGGTGACGAACACCCAGGTCCGCGAGGTCGACGCGCACCACCCGCTGGCCCAGGAATGGGCGATCGGCCGCGACTATCTGGTGTGGGCGGAAAACGAACGCGAAGCGGGAGAGCGGGCGCGCCGGCGGTTCGACGCGCGGCCGGGCTACGCGGTGAAGGCCGTCGCACCGGTGCGTGAGGACCTGTATCCGTCGGGACGCTGACGCGCCCCGGTGCCCCGCTGCCGGACCGGACCGGCCTTGGCGGACACACGGTCGTCGGGGGGCCGCCATGTTGCGGTGGACAGGCGGCGGGACCGGCGGCATGGTGCCGACCATTGCCCCCGTCCGCAACCCGAGCGAATGGCGTCCCATGGCCGCACGCGTCTTCACGGTCCTGCTCCTCGCGCTGGCCGCCCTGGCCGGTGCCCCCTTGTCCGGCGCCGTCCCCGCGCTGGCGCTGGAATCCTTCGAACGCTCGTCGGTGACCGTCGAGACGGCGGCGGGCGGGTCCTTCCGTTTCGACGTCGAGATGGCGATCACCCCGGCGCAGCAGGCGCAGGGGCTGATGCACCGGCAGCGGATGGCGGAGGACGCCGGCATGCTCTTCGTCTACGACCAGCCCCAGCCGGCGGCGTTTTGGATGAAGAACACGCTGATCCCGCTGGACATGCTGTTCGTCGGCGGCGACGGCCGCATCGTCAACATCCACGAACGCGCGGTGCCCGGCTCTCTCGACGCCATCCGCTCCGCGGGCCCGGTGAAGGGCATCGTCGAGATCAACGGCGGGATGAGCGCACGCCTGGGCATCCGGGCGGGCGACCGGGTGCGCCATCCCGTGTTCGGCAATGCGCCATGAGCGCCCCGCCGTGGCGGAGCCACGCCGCCGCACCCGGGCACTGAGGCGCCATGACCCTGGGGTCCCTGCTGCACTCCCGCGTGCTGCGCAACACCGGGTGGAACCTGCTCGGTGAAGGGCTGCCGATGGCGGCGGCGCTGCTGTCGATCCCGGTGCTGCTCGCCCACATCGGCCAGGAGCGCTTCGGGGCGCTGACCCTGACCTGGGCGGTGCTGGGCTACCTTGCCATGCTCGACTTCGGCCTGGGACGGGCGCTGACCCAGCGGGTCGCGGCGCAGGCCGCCCAGGGCCGCGCCGCCGCCGCGGCCGGCGAGGTCCGGCTTCCCCTGCTCGTCATGGCCGCCGTCGGACTCCTGTCCGGCGGCGTGGTGTGGGCCACCTCGGACTGGCTGGCGGCCGAGGTGGTGCACGTCTCCGGTCCCTTGCGGGGCGAGGTGGCGCAGGCGTTGCGCCTGGTCGCCGTCAACGTGCCCCTGGCCCTGCTGACCGGCGGCTTCCGCGGCATCCTGGAGGGCGCCCACCGCTTCGACCTGTCGAACGCGGTGAAGGTGCCGGTCGGCGTGCTGAACTATCTCAGCCCGCTGTTCGTGCTGCCGTTCAGCGACAGCCTGCTGGCGGTGCTGGCGGCGGTGACGGTCGGTCGGTTCGCCGGGACCGTCGCCTATGGCCGGCTTGCCGTGCGCGTGCTGCCGGGCGTGTTCGCCGGGGCGGCGGCGGGGCCGGGAGCCCTGCGCGCGGTGCTCGCCATGGGCGGCTGGATGACGGTCAGCAACGTGGTCGGCCCGCTGATGGTCTATGCCGACCGCTTCGTGCTGGCGTCGGTGGTCCCGCTGGCCAGCGTCGCCTGGTACACCACCCCGTTCGAGGTGGTGAGCCGGCTGCTGTTCGTGCCGATCGCCCTGGCCGGGGCCCTGTTTCCCGCCGCTGCCGCGGCCGGCCGCGCCCAGCCCCACCGCCTGGCGGCGTTCCTCGACACCGGCGGGATGGCGGTGCTCGGCGTGTTCCTGGCGGTGCTGGGCGGCGTGCACACGCTGGGGCCCGTGGTGCTGGCGCTCTGGCTGGGGCCGTCCTTCGCCGCCCAGGCGGCGCCGTTGATGGCGATCCTGTCGCTGGGGGTGTTCTTCAACGCCCTGGCCTTCGTGCCGCTGGCGGTGGTGCAGGGGATCGGCCGGGCCGACGCGACGGCGCGCCTCCACCTCGTCCAGCTGCCCGTGTACGTCACGGTTCTGATTCTTGCGGCCAACGCGTACGGTCTGACCGGGGCGGCCATGGCGTGGACGGCGCGGACCTTCGTCGACATGCTGGCGCAATTCGCCCTGGCCCGGCGGGCCGCCGCCGCCGGGTCGTGGCGGGTGCCGGCGCTGGGGGCGGCGACGGGGGCGGTCTACGTGGCGGCGCTGGCGCTCGGCGGAGCGCTGGGGGTGGGCGTGTTGGCGGTCGGCTTCGCGGTGGTGGCGGCGGTGGCGGTGCCGACCCTGCGGCGGGGCCTGACGGGCGGACCGGTGCCGGCGCTGCGCTGAGATGCGCCGCCGCTTCACCTTGCCGCCGCCCCGGTGTTCGTGTATCTCACTGCGACGATGGCGGGGCGTGGCGCAGTCTGGTAGCGCGCCAGTTTTGGGTACTGGAGGCCCCCGGTTCGAATCCGGGCGCCCCGACCAACGGACGAGTCACAGAGCGAGAGGAGATGCAACGCCATGAAGGTCCGGATTTACCAGCCGAGCAAGACGGCCATGCAGTCCGGGCGGGCGAAGACGCATCGCTGGCTCCTTGAGTACGAGATCGAGACGCCGCGCCGCCCGGAGCCGCTGATGGGCTGGATCAGCTCGGGCGACACGCTGAACCAGGTCAGGCTCGGCTTCGAGACCCGGGAGGAGGCCGTCGCCTTCGCCCAGAAGAAAGGGTGGGAGTTCACGGTGCAGGACGCCGCCGCCCGCCGGGTGCGCCCGCGCAACTACGCCGACAATTTCCGCCAAGACCGCCCGCGCATCTGACGGCGGTCCCGGGCGCCCTTAGCTCAGTTGGATAGAGCAACCGCCTTCTAAGCGGTAGGTCGCTGGTTCGAGTCCAGCAGGGCGCGCCATCTCCCGCGCCGCCCGTCCGATCCGGCGCGGCCGGCCCCCCTTGACCGGCGCCCAGTCGGGCGCCCGGTCAGGCGCCGCCGCCCGGCGGGGGCGGCGCCGGGCGGCCCTTGAGCACGCCGGCGACATCCGCCCAGAAGGCCGTGCTTTCCCCGTCGCCGACCTTGGCGGCCGCGTCGGCCTTGGCGCGCGCCTCGCTGCTGGCGGCGGTGCCGTAGCGGCCGACCAGAAGGTTGGCGACGGCCCAGAGGTGATGACGCTCGGACACGGCGGACCTCCCTTCATCAGGTGCGACAGGACCGGTTCCCCTCCGGCCCCCGGGCATCGCACACCCCGGCCTGGCGGCCGGCGTGCGCGGGTACGGCCGTCGTCCGGCCCACCTGACCGAAGTGGGGTGCGCCCCCCCTTCGTCAAGGGCGCTGGCGCTGCTCCACATGGCATAGGCCGACCCACTCCGCCGGGGTGCCTCGTCCGGGTGCACCAGCGTCGGGCGGCGTCGGGCGGCGGGGCGTACGCCGCCGCCGGTGGCGCGGCCCCCGGCGAAAAAAAGGGCCCCCGGCAAGGGAGCCCTGAAGACGTCGTGATAGAGAGGGTTAGAGACAGACCCTTTGTAGAGGACCGCGCGCCGCCGTGGATTGATCGATGTCAAGACGGCGCAAAATACGTCGACACCACCAAAAAAAAGGAGCTTCCGCAAGGAAGCTCCGATGGAAAGTGGATTACAGGGAGGGTTCGAGACCCCCACCTTCTACGCCCGCGGCGGGCGGTCCACGTTGATCCAGGTCAAGAGATGGCGCCACGGCCGTCACCGCCGGGGCGCCGGGGCGCCGGGACAAGCGGCGCGCCGCGATACGCCCGTCCGACACCACCGCGGCCCTGCCGGACGCCCACGAGAAAAACCGGAGGTTCCGAACGGAACCTCCGGTGGAAGTGATAACAGGGAGGGTTAGAGACGAGAACGGTCTACGCCGATCGGCGGAGGCGCACGTTGATTCAGATCAAATCTCCGCCGCATTGCAGCATCGCCCCAGCGTCGGCCCGGGTCACGGCGACGGCGCGGGGTGTTGGGGCCGTCCGTACAACGCGTCCGGCGCCACGGTGACCTCCTGGATGATCGCCAGGGCGCCGTCGCGCTCGGCCCGGTAGAAGCAGGACCGCCGCCCGGTGTGGCAGGCCACGCCGGTCTGGTCGACGAGCAGCAGAAGGGTGTCGCCGTCGCAGTCGACGCGGAAGTCGGTCAGGCGCTGCACCTGTCCCGACGTCTCGCCCTTGCGCCACAGCCCGCGGCGCGAGCGCGACCAGTAGCAGACGCGGCGCGTGGTCAGCGTCTCGATGACGGCGTCGCGGTTCATCCACGCCATCATCAGCACCTCCCCGGTGCCGTCCTGCTGGGCGATGGCGGGAACCAGCCCGTCGGCGTCGAAGTGGATGGCGGCCAGGACCTCGTCGTAGGCGTCCGGCGCGGTGGCGGCCACGGGGGCGATGGGGTCGGTCATGGTTCGGCTCACAGGGCGGCGTTGAGGCGCGCGAATCCGCGCTCCAGATCGGCGATGAGGTCGTCGGGGTCTTCCAGTCCGGCGTGGACCCGCAGCAGCGGACCCGGGTCGCTCCAGGACGTGGCGGTGCGGACGGCGGCGGGACGCACCGGCAGCAGCAGGCTCTCGAAGCCGCCCCAGGAATAGCCCAGACCGAACAGCTCCATGCCGTCGAGCATGGCGGCCAGGGCCGCCTTCGGCACCGGCCTCAGCAGGGCGGCGAACAGCCCGCTGGCGCCACTGAAATCGCGGGCCCACAGGGCGTGGTCGGGGTGGTCGGGGCGGGCGGGATGGAGCAGGCGCTCGACCTCCGGGCGGGCGGCCAGCCACTCGGCCAGCGCCAGCGCCGTCTCCTGGTGTCGTGTCAGGCGGACCGACAGGGTGCGCAGGCCGCGCAGCCCGAGATAGATGTCGTCGGGGCCGGCGCAGGTGCCGAACCGCACGGCGGTCCGCTTCACGGTCTCGAAGCACCCCTCGGCGCACACCATCAGCCCGAGCATGGCGTCGGCGTGCCCCACCAGGTACTTGGTGGCGGCGTGGATGGAGACGTCGACGCCGTGCTCGAACGGCTTGAAGAACAGGGGGGTCGCCCAGGTGTTGTCCATCAGCACGGCGGCGCCGGCGGCCTTGGCGGCGGCCGCGATGGCCGGCACGTCCTGCACCTCGAAGGTGAGCGAGCCCGGGGATTCCAGGTAGACGACGGTGGTGTTGGGACGGATCAGGGCGGCGATGCCGGCGCCGATCCGCGGGTCGTAGTACTCGGTCTCGACGCCGTACCGGGCCAGCACCTCGCCGCAGAAGCGCCGCGTCGGACCGTAGGCGCTGTCGGTCACCAGCACGTGGTCGCCGGCCTTGGTGAAGGCGCTCAGCGCGGTGGCGATGGCGGCGAGGCCGGAGGCCGTGACGACGCCACGGTGGCCGCCTTCCAGGCGGGCGACGGCGGTTTCGAACGCCGCCGAGGTCGGCGTGCCGATGCGGCCGTAGTTGACGCCGTCGAACGGCGCGCGGTCGCTGGCCTCCAGGTCGGCGAGGGTCGGGAACAGCACCGTGGAGGCGTGATAGACCGGCGGGTTGACGATGCCGAAATTCCCCCGGGGGTCACGGCCGGCATGGGTCAGCACGGTGTCCTGCTTGGCGTCCTTCATGGTGTGGTGAACTCTTCGAAAGCCGCGAAAGAGCCATCTTCGCACGCCCCGTCCGGCCCGGCCACCCCTGGCGGACGGCGCGGCCAGGGCCATGGACGGTCCCGGGAAACGCCCGGCGGGGCAGGGAGGATTCGACAACCCGGGAGGGACTGTTACACTCATCGCGTCAACACGCGGCCTCCCGCCGTCCGTTGCGGCGGTCCGGCCACGGATTCATAAGACGCAAAAGAACGGGGTGGAGAACAGCATGAACACAGGTCTTCTCGCCGCAGCCGCCGTCGCGGCGCTCACCGCCGGCGCGGCGACGGGCGCCCAGGCCGGGCCGACGCTCGACGCGATCAAGCAGCGCGGCTTCGTCCAGTGCGGGGTGAACACCGGATTGGCGGGCTTCGGCAATCCCGACAGCGCCGGAAGCTGGACCGGCCTCGACGTCGACTTCTGCCGGGCCTTCGCCGTCGCCCTGTTCAACGATCCCGGCAAGATCAAGTTCACGCCGCTGTCGGCGCAGCAACGCTTCCCGGCGCTCCAGTCGGGCGAGGTCGACGTGCTGTCGCGCAACACCACCTGGACGCTGACCCGCGACACCTCGGTCGGCCTCAACTTCGCCCCGGTGACCTATTACGACGGCCAGGGCTTCATGGTGCCCAAGGCGCTGGGCGTCACCAGCGCCAAGGATCTCGGCGGGGCCACCGTGTGCGTGCAGTCCGGCACCACCACCGAACTGAACCTCGCCGACTATTTCCGGGCCAACAGCATGCAGTACAACCCGGTGGTGATCGAGGCCCAGGACGAGGTGAACGCGGCCTACTTCTCGGGGCGCTGCGACGTGCTGACCACCGACGCCTCGGGCCTTGCCGGCACCCGCGCCTCGGTGGCGCCCAACCCCGCCGACCACGTGATCCTGCCCGAGGTGGTGTCGAAGGAGCCGCTGGCCCCGGCGGTGCGCCATGGCGACGACCAGTGGTTCGACATCGTCAAGTGGACGGTCTACGCCACCATCCAGGCCGAGGAGAAGGGCATCACCTCCGCCAACGTCGACGAGCACCTCGACAGCAAGGACCCGGACGTGCAGCGCCTGCTCGGCGCGTCCCCCGGCATGGGCGCCGCGCTCGGCCTGGACGAGAAGTGGGCCTACAACGTGATCAAGACCATCGGCAACTATGGCGAGATCTACGAGCGCAACGTCGGCGTCGACACGCCGCTCAAGCTGGAGCGCGGCCTCAACGCGCTGTGGACCAACGGCGGCCTCATGTACTCGATGCCGTTCCGGTAAGCCCGCGCCGCCGGTCCCGGGGCTGCGCCGCACGGCCGCGTCCCCGGGGCCTCGCCCGCACCGCCGAGCCCGGGGTCGGTCCGGCGGCGGCCAACCGGCATGAGGAGTCCCGCCTGTGTCCAGTGATGCCCGGGACGACCGCGCCGTCGCGCGCGGCGCCAGCACCCTGTCGCTGAACGACCCCGCGGTGCGGTCGCTCGTCTACCAGATCCTGATGGTGGGCGGCGTCATCCTCGTCGGGTGGTATCTCGTCTCCAACACCCTGGAGAACCTGGCACGCCAGTCGATCGCCACCGGCTTCGACTTCCTGGAGCGCGAGGCGTCCTTCGGCATCGGCGAGAGCCTGATCGACTACCACCCGCGCGACAGCTACGGCTACGCCCTGCTGGTCGGCCTGCTGAACACGCTGAAGGTGTCGGTGATCGGCATCGTCCTGGCCACCATCATCGGCACGGTGGTCGGCGTCGCCCGGCTCTCCAGCAACTGGCTGGTGGCCAAGCTGGCCTCGGCCTATGTGGAGATCGTCCGCAACATCCCGCCGCTGCTGCAGCTCTTCTTCTGGTACGCGCTGGTGACCGAGAGCATGCCGCCGGTGCGCGAGGCCCTGAATCCGCTGCCCGGGGTCTTCGTGAGCCAGCGCGGCGTGTGGTTCCCGGTGCCGGCCGCCGATCCGGTCTGGCCGTGGGTTGGCGCCGCCCTGCTGGCCGGCGTGGCGGTGGCCGTGGTGATGCGGCGCTGGGCGGCGGCGCACCAGGCGCGCACCGGCCAGCCCTTCCCCCGGGGCTGGGCCACCCTCGGCCTGGTGCTCGGGCTGCCGGCCCTGGCCTTCCTCGCCGGCGGCGCCCCCACCGGCATGGACATGCCGGCCCTGGCCGGCTTCAACTTCCGCGGCGGGCTGGCGATCTCGCCGGAGTTCTTCGCGGTGCTGACCGGGCTGGTGATCTACACCGCCGGCTTCATCGCCGAGGTCGTGCGCAGCGGCATCCTCGCCGTCAACTGGGGCCAGACCGAGGCGGCGCGCGCGCTCGGTCTGGCCGGCGGCCAGGTGCTGCGCCTGGTGGTGCTGCCCCAGGCGCTGCGGGTGATCGTGCCGCCGCTGACCAGCCAGTACCTGAACCTGACCAAGAACAGCTCGCTGGCGCTGG